>JACPDM010000097.1 GCA_016184045.1 Micavibrio aeruginosavorus
AGCGGCGGGAGGAGGCCTTCATCGTCTTGTCCCGCACATGGTCCTTTTTCTGGCGTCCGCGCGGCGGCTTGGGGGGCTTGCTGTCGGTCATGAGGGGTTCTTACAGCACCATGAAGAGCATGGAAATACAAAATCCGAGAATATAGAGCGAAAGCGACGCCGCCAGAAAGATCACGCCTTTGGTGTTGGGCGAAAGATGCGCCAGAATCAGGAACAGCATGATCAAAAGCCCGTAGAAGATCAGCCCCCGTTCGTAGAGACCCAGCGGCACCAGTTTCAGGATCCCGTCCGGATACCCGGTCGATTCCATGAGCTCGATCTGCGTGCGCAGGGTGAAAATGCAGGTCAGGATGAAGATCGTGGTCTTGATCCGCTGGCCCTTGTGCACGGCGATGAGGCCAATCGGCAGCCAGAGCAGGTCAATCCATTGATAAATCAGGCTTTGCATCCTACATTCCTTTGTCTTGCGCCATTATTCAACCATAGTTTCGCGGTAGGCTCCATGGTTATGATAAAACGCCTTTTCGTCGTCATTGCCATGGCTGGCGTCATCCTTGCCGCCGGGGGCCCCGCGCGGGCCGGGGATTCCCCCAGAATCATCCGCGATACCGAAATCGAGGCCATCCTCAAGGAATGGAGCAGGCCGCTTCTCGCCGCCGCCGGAATGGAGCCGGGGGCGGTCAATTTCGTCATCGTGCAGGACGATCAGGTGAACGCCTTCGTCGCCGGGGGCGCGAATATCTTCCTCTATACGGGGCTGATCGAGAAAACGAAAACCCCCGGTGAATTGCTGGGCGTCATCGCGCACGAGCTGGGCCATGTCCGCAGCGGCCATTTGATCCGCACCCGCGAAGCGGTGGAGAAGGCTACCTATGAGGCCATGCTCGGCATGGTTCTCGGGATCGGCGCGGCGATCGCCACGGGGGCCGGTCAGGCGGCCTCCGCCGTCTCGATGGGGACGCGCGCGCAGGCCGAGGCCCGGTTTCTGGCCTTCAGCCGGGCGCAGGAATCCAGCGCCGATCAGGCCGCGCTGGAATTCCTCAAATCCGCGCAGCAGGACCCGGCCGGGTTGCTGGGTTTTATGCAGCAACTGGAATCGCAGGAATTGCTCCCGGCCTCGCAGCAATCCGAATATGTGCGCACCCACCCCCTGACCCGCGACCGGGTTGATGCGATCCGCCGGGCGATGGAGCAATCGTCTTATGCGGGCAAAGAGCTTCCCGCCGCGTGGAGCGAAGAGCATGCGCGGTTTCTGGCGAAGCTGAACGGGTTTATCGCGCCGGGAAAGGTCGCATGGATCTATGACGACCGCGACCAGAGCATCGCCGCCCGCTATGCGCGCGCGATTGCCGCTTACCGGGAAAACCGCACCGAAGACGCCTTGCTGCGGATCGACGGTCTTCTGGCGGAGGAGCCGCAGAATCCCTATTTCCACGAACTCAAGGGCCAGATGCTGATGGATTTCGGGCGGCTGGACGATTCCAGAAGGGAATTGCAGCGCGCGGTCGAGCTTGACCCGCAAGCGCCGCTGATCCGGGTTCTCTACGGGCAGAACCTGATTGAAAATTCCCAGAACGGGGCGAAGAAGGCTGACGTCGCGGAAGCCATCACGCAGCTGACCCGCGCCTTGCGCGATGAGCCGCGCTCCGCCATGATCCACCGCCTTCTGGCGACAGCTTATGGCTATCAGGGCCGGGAGGCGGAGGCCAAGCTGCATCTGGCCGAGGAGGCGGTGTTGCAGCGCCGCTTCGATGACGCAAAGCGGCTTGCCGAATCGGTTTCGGGTCAGTTAAAACAGGGAAGCCGCACATGGCTTCGCGCGCAGGATATCCTGTCTTTCATCCGGCAGGACGACAAGAACAAAGACGACGACAGCAACAACCGGTATGGCGGCAATCGCGGCTGACCGGCCACACACCAAGGAGACAACCGATGAAGACCCTTCTGACAGCCGCTGCCTTTGCCGCCCTTTTGACGGGTCTTGCTCCCGCCGCGGCACGGGCGCAGGACGCCGCGTTCAGCGATGCTCAGAAAAAGGTCATCGACACGATGATCCATGACTATCTGATGAGCCATCCGGAAGCGATCATGGAATCGGTCGAAAAATACCGTCAGGAATCGGAAGCCAGCGCGTCCAGAATATACGATGAAAAAATCAAGACCAGCGGCGATGCCCTCTACAAGGACGCCATGAGCCCGGTGGTCGGCAACAAGGACGGCGATGTCACCTTGGTCGAGTTCTTCGATTACAACTGCGGTTATTGTAAGCTGGCGTTCAAGGATATCAGGACGCTGATCGAAGAGGACAAGAATCTGCGCGTCGTTCTCAAGGAAATCCCGATTCTGAGCGAGGCGTCCTATATGGCGTCGCGCTATGCGCTGGCGGCGGAAAAGCAGGGAAAGTATTGGGAGTTCCATCAGGAGCTGATGCGCAACGGCGCGAATAACGAGTCGATGATCGAGCGCTCCGCCAAGGATGTCGGTCTTGATATGGACAAATTGCGGAAAGACGCGGACTCGCCCGAGATCCGCGCCGCGCTCGAGAAAAACCTGACGCTGGCCCGCGATATCGGGATCACCGGCACGCCGGGCTTCGTCATCGCCGACAAGGCGCTGCGCGGCCATTACGGCGTGGATGCCCTGCGCAAGGCGATTGCCGACACGCGCGGCAGCAAAAGGGATTAGAGGCGCGTTTCCATGATCCGCGTGCTTTACGGATTCGTCGTCGTTCTGATCGTGGCTGTGTTCTGGCAGGTTTCCGCCATTTCGAAAGCCTATGATTTTCTTGAGAACGGAGCCGGCATCGGCGCTTTCGGCGCGGCGCGGGACAAGGCGGATGTAACCTTGCTGGCGTTCGTCGATTATACATCGTCTTTCAGTCAGGACATCAATGCCGCCTTGCTGCAGGCGGCCGAAGACGACGGGCGGACCAGGGTCCGGTTTTATCCCCTGCCGCAGCCATCCGATCCGTCGGTGCGGGCTGCGAAGCTGATCATCGCGGCGGCCAATCAGGGAAAATATCTGGTCATGCATGACGAATTGATGCGCAACGACCGCCCTTTGACCGATGAGGCGGTGCGCGAGATGGCGTCCCGGCAGGGAATCGACGCGGACAAGCTTTTGGCGGATGAGAAAAGCGAGAATGTCGCCGCGCGCCTGACCGGGATCATCAATGCATCGCGGAAGCTGCGTGTGGAATACATCCCGTCGGTCATCGCCAACCGGAAAATCATGTTTTACTCGCCGGATGTTCCGGCGGATGTTGTGCAGTTCAGGAAACTGATTCAGGAGTCCAGATCATGATGAAAGCCGCCTTGTTGTTCCTTGCCGTCGTGGTGACGGCCTTTTCGCCCTTGCCGTCGCAGGCAGCAGGCGGGATCACGATCGAGAACGCCTATTCCTTCGCGGTTGCGCCGGGCGCGCGTAGCGCCGGGGCCTTCATGACCATCGTCTATCCCCCGTCGGCGGACGGCACGACCATTCCGGACCGCCTGATGCGGGTGGAAACGCCGGTTGCGGGGCGGGCCGATATGCATACGCTGCTGATCGAGGATAACGCGATGGCGATGCGGAAGGTCGATGTTCTGCCGCTTTCACCCATGGGAACGATGACGTTCTCGCCGCAGGGTGCTCACATCATGATGATGGAATTGCGCCAGCCGCTGGTTGCCGGGGAAACCTACCCCATGACCCTCATCTTTGAAAAAGCCGGTCCGGTGGAGATCGCCGTCCCGGTGCGGGCTCCCGGCGATATTCCAGAAGCGGCATCCTCAAGCCTTGACGGGGAGCCGCCGGAAGAGAAGGGCGTCCATCAGGACATGATGGAGGATATGCCGGAGCATCACCATTGATGGCCGATGTCCTGATCCTCAACGGCCCCAATCTCAATATGCTAGGGCTGCGCGAGCCGGAAATCTATGGCCGCGATACCTTGGCCGATATTGAGGCGCTTTGCCGCGGCAGAGCGCGGGCGCTGGGCTTTGCCATCGATTTCCGCCAGTCCAATCATGAGGGGGAACTGGTCACGTGGATCCAGCAGGCGCGCGGGCAGGTGCGCGGGCTGATCATCAACGCCGCCGCCTATACCCACACATCGGTGGCGATCCATGATGCGCTGCGGCTGCTGGACGGGGTGCCGATTATCGAGGTTCATCTCTCCGACCCGAAAACGCGGGAGCCTTTCCGTCACGTGTCCTATGTCGAGCCGCTGGCGGCAAAGGTTATCGCAGGGCAGGGGGCGAATGGCTATGTCCTTGCGCTGGAACACTTATCCGGACTTTTATCCGGGAAGGACCGCGTCAGACTTTGACTTTTGGGCGCAATTTCTTTAAGCAAAACAGACCGTAAAAAGGCCCCTTGGGCGAGTGAGAACTTATGAAAATTGATGAGCAGGCCATCCGCAAACTGGCCGAACTTCTTGATGAAACGAAACTGACCGAGATCGAGGTCGCGGAAGGCGAGCAGGTTATCCGCGTCAGCCGCGGCGGCATCGTGGCGTCGGGCGCGCCGGTGGCGTTCAGCATGCCGTCCGATCCGACCATCCCGCAGCAGGCTAACACCAACGCGCCGTCGAATGTCGCGTCCAACCACCCGGGCGCGGTCGTCTCGCCGATGGTCGGCACCGTGTATATGCAGGCCGAGCCGGGCGCCGCCCCCTTCGTCAAGAAGGGCGATGCCGTCAACGCGGGCGATACGCTGCTGATCATTGAAGCGATGAAAGTCATGAACCCGATCAAGGCCAGCAAGTCCGGCACGGTGACCCAGATCCTCGTCCAGAGCGGTCAGCCGGTCGAATATGGCGATGTGCTGATGGTCATCGAATAAATCATGTTCAAGAAAGTCCTGATCGCCAATCGCGGCGAAATCGCTTTGCGTATCATCCGCGCGTGCCGCGAGATGAATATCGCTACCGTTGTCGTTCACTCGACGGCCGATGCCAATGCCATGGCCGTACGGCTTGCGGATGAAAGCGTTTGCATCGGACCACCCCCGGCCCGGGACAGCTATCTGAATATCCCTTCCATCCTCTCCGCCGCCGCCGTCACGGGCGCGGATGCGATCCATCCCGGCTACGGCTTCCTTTCGGAGAACGAGCAATTCGCGCAGATGGTGATCGACCATGGTTTTGCCTTCATCGGGCCAAAGCCCGAGCATATCCGCACCATGGGCGACAAGGTCATGGCGAAAAAAACCGTCATGGAGCTTGGCCTGCCGGTTGTGCCGGGCTCGGACGGCGCGGTGGAAAGCCTTGAAAGCGGTCTTGCCGCGGCCAAGAAGGCGGGCTTCCCCATTTTGATCAAGGCGGCTTCCGGCGGCGGCGGCAAGGGCATGAAAGTCGTGCGCGCCGAAGGCGAATTCGCCGAAGCCTATAAGACCGCCCGCGCCGAAGCCAAGGCGAATTTCGGCGACGATACGGTTTATTTCGAGAAATACCTGGAACGCCCGAAGCATATCGAGATCCAGATTTTCGGCGACATGCACGGCAATGCCATTCATCTGGGCGAGCGCGACTGCTCCACCCAGCGCCGTCACCAGAAGCTGGTGGAAGAAGCGCCGTCTCCGGTTCTGACTGAGGAGCAGCGCCAGGAAATCGGCTCCCTCGCGGCGGAAACCATCCGCAAAATGGGCTATATCGGCGCGGGGACGATCGAATTCCTGTTCCAGGACGGAAAATTCTATTTCATGGAAATGAACACGCGGATTCAGGTCGAGCACCCGGTCACCGAGATGATCACCGGCATCGATCTGATCGCCGAGCAGATCCGCGTTGCCGCCGGCGAGCCGTTGAGCGTCAACAAGGATGTCATCCGCTTCCGCGGCCACGCGATGGAAGTGCGCATCAATGCCGAGGACCCGGATACGTTCATCCCCTCCCCCGGCGAGATCACGCAGTTTCACGCACCGGGCGGGCTTGGCGTGCGTTTTGACTCTGCCATTTACGGTGGCTACCGCATTCCGCCGCATTACGATTCCATGGTCGGCAAGCTGATCGTCCATGGCCGCACGCGCGAGGAATGCGTTCGCCGCATGAAGCGCGCCCTGACTGAAACGGTGGTGGAGGGGGTCAAGACCACCCTGCCGCTGCACCGCTGGATCATGGAGCAGCCGGAATTCCTCTCCGGGGAATATTCAATTCACTGGCTTGAAAAGAAGCTGGCCGAAAAGGAATAGCGGTTTTCGTCTGTTCTATCTTTAAAAAAAGCCCCGGCGAAAACCGGGGCTTTATCTTATTTTTTCTTCTTCGCCTTGGCCTTTGTTCCGGCTTTTTTGGCGGGCTTTTTCGCAGGTTTTTTCTCGGTTTTTTCTTTGGGCGGTGTGAAGCGGAATGGTTGTAGAGCATCAGATAGCCAAGGCCGACGGCGTATTCGACGTCTTCGCCTTTTTCCTCCCATGTCAGGAGGTAGTGGTCGAGGACGGTCATTTTGCCGTGTTTGGCCTCGAAATCGGCCACCGGCGCGACGACAACGGGGGAGCGCTCCAGAACCGTACCCTTCAGGGCATCGACGCGGGCGATGACGCCGCGCCCGATTTTCGGCACGTAATTCCACTCCACATATTCGGCGATGCAAGGGCGCGCCAGCCGCTTGGGCAGCTTGTCCTTCTGCCTTGCTTTCGGGTGGGCGCGGATGTTCGAGGCTTTGCGTTTTGCGCTGGTTTTTGGTTTCCGGGTGGTCATCGGCAGCCCTTTGTAATGGTGAGAACGAATGGCCCTCATGCGAATCGTCTGGGGCACGCTGAAGTTATAGCGGGTGCGCGGGCATGAAAAAAGGGTTTCTTTCTCAAGGAAAGAAACCCTTTTTTCAATTTCATACAGCGGCGGGATCAGGCGTATTCGACTTCGTCCAGATCGCCGTCCTCGTTATCGGCGCGCAATTTGGTGGCCTTGTTGCCGTCATGCGCGCGCTGGATCAGTTCGGCCAGATCGTCGAGGTCAAGGAAATGATCGGCCTGACGGCGCAGTTCATCGGCGACCATCGGCGGCGTGGTTTTGACGGTGCTGACCACAGTGACGCGAACGCCCTTGCGCTGCACCGCTTCGACAAGGCGGCGGAAATCGCCGTCGCCGGAAAACAGCATGGTATGATCCAGATTGTCGGCCATTTCCATCATGTCGATGGCCAGCTCGATATGCATATGTCCCTTGACCTGGCGGCGTCCCTGAGAGTCGACGAATTCCTTGGTCGGCTTTGTTACCATGGTGTAGCCGTTGTAATCCAGCCAGTCGACCAGCGGGCGGATGGGGGAGTATTCCTGATCCTCGATCAGGGCGGTGTAGTAGAAGGCGCGCACAAGGCGCCCTTGTTCGGCAGCCCAGCGCAGCAGTTTCTTATAGTCGATGTCGAATTCCAGGGAGCGCGCGGCGGCATACAGATTCGAGCCGTCGATAAACAGGGCCAGCTTCTCTTCAGGGTAGAAGGGAATATGGGCCAGTTTTTTCTTGGTCATAATATATCACTCAAGGTTACAGGTTACGGAACACCGCAAAAACTGTATACATTTGTATATGTATACACGCAAGAAATATTAGTACTTATTCATATAAGTAAACCGTGTCCTTTTTTCAATAAACATTGAATTGGAAAAAGCACAAGACGGGGATTTTTTTCATACATATGTATTCCAGCCGGTTTTCGCCTTTTTGGCCCATCCGGCGTGAATCCCTTGAAAATCCTTGATTTCCGCATACCAAGGCCCTATAAACAGGGCGCATCTGACCGTAAACCCTTCAAAAACATAGGTATGGCATGGCCCGCGTCACCGTCGAAGATTGTGTTGAAAAAGTCCCGAACCGCTTTGAGCTGGTCATGATGGCTTCTCAGCGCGCCCGGAAAATCAGCTCCGGCGGTGCCCTGACGGTGGACCGCGACAACGACAAGAACCCGGTCGTCGCCCTGCGCGAGATCGCCGCCAACACGGTGGAAGTCGCCGACCTGAAGGAAGAGCTGGTCCGCAACAACCAGCGCATCATTGAGATGGATGACGGCGAAGACATCATCGATAAAATGGACGGCGAAGACGAATGGAACGCGCTGGCCGCGCAAAGCGCCGCGATGGATATCGGCTCGCGCGACGACGAAGATGACGACGATTTCGACGAGGACGAAGATTCCGCGCTCGAAGATCTGGCCGGCGGCGCGCCGGGCGATGACGGGGATATTTAATCAGCCCTTTCCGCACCACAGAGATTAAAGGCCGGGCAGCAAATCCCGGCCTTTTTTATACCCGCGTCCATTCCCATATTGATTCAGGCGTGTTACCCTGAGCCTCCGATGATCACAGCAAACGACCTTGTCACCCAGATTCGCGCCTACAATCCCGATGTTCCCGCCGATATCATCGAAAAGGCGGTCGATTACGCGCGGGTCAAGCATGGCGCGCAGGTCCGCGCCTCGGGCGAGCCGTATTATACCCACCCGGTTGAAGTCGCCAGCTTGCTGGCGGAAATGAAGATGGACCCGGCCACTATCGTCACCGCCATTCTCCACGACACGCTGGAAGATACGGACGCGACGATGGAGGAGCTGAAAAAGCTTTTCGGCGACGATGTCGCCAGCATGGTCAACGGCGTCAGCAAGCTGTCGCGCATCGAGGGCCAGACGCTGGAGGGCAAGCAGGCCGAGAATTTCCGCAAGCTGGTTCTGGCGATGTCGGACGATATCCGCGTCCTGCTGGTCAAGCTGGCCGACCGGCTGCACAACATGCGCACCATCCATCACATCGAAAAGCCGGAAAAGCGCCGCCGCATCGCCCGCGAAACGCTGGAGATTTACGCGCCGCTGGCTGAGCGCATCGGCATCCACCGCATCAAGGAAGAACTTGAGGATCTGGCGTTCAGCGTTCTCAATCCCGAAGCGCGGGACAGCATTATCAACCGCCTTGCCTATCTGCGCGCCGAAGGCGGCAGCGACATGGTCAAGGGCATCATCAAAACGCTGACCGAAAACCTTCAGGAAGCCGGGATCAACGCCGAGGTTCAGGGCCGGGAGAAAACCCGCTATTCGATCTGGCGCAAGATGCAGCGCAAGAACGTCGCGTTCGAGCAGCTTTCCGACATCATGGCGTTTCGCGTCATCGTCGACACGGTCGAGCAATGCTATCACGCTCTGGGTGTGATTCACGGCCATTACCCCACGGTGCCGGGCCGGTTCAAGGATTATATCTCGACGCCAAAGCAAAACGGTTACCGCTCCATCCACACGACGGTGATCGGGCCGCAAAACCAGCGCATCGAGATCCAGATTCGCACGCGGGAAATGAACGCCGAAGCCGATCTCGGCGTTGCCGCGCACTGGTCCTACAAGGAGGGCGCGAAGCGGGCCGATTTGCAGGACGCCAAGAAATACCGCTGGCTGCGCGAGCTTCTCGATCTCATCGAAAACGAACAAAAGCCCGAAGAGTTTCTTGAAAACACCAAGCTGGAGCTGTTTCAGGATCAGGTCTATGTTTTCACGCCCAAGGGCGATTTGATCGAAATTCCGACCGGATCGACGCCGATCGATTTCGCCTATGCTATCCATTCCGGCCTTGGCGACAAATGCGTCGGCGCCAAAATCAACGGCAGGATCGCGCCGCTGAATACAAAATTGCAAAACGGCGATCAGGTCGAAATTCTGCGCTCGAAAAAGGCCGCGCCATCGCCGACCTGGGAGAATTTCGTCGTTACCGGCAAGGCGCGTTCGCGAATCCGCCGCTTCATCCGCGCCCA
>JACPDM010000098.1 GCA_016184045.1 Micavibrio aeruginosavorus
AAGAGCTTATCGCAAATCCATGATGAATAGTCACCGAAACGGACAATCCGGCAACGCCTTCTGGATCATTCTTCTGGCCATCGCCCTGCTGGTCGCCATGACCATCACCGTCACGCGTTCGACCGAAAGCACGCAGGATACAGGCCGCCGCGACCGCAACCGCATCATGGCCTCCGACATATTGCGCCAGGGCAAAAGCCTACAGCAGGCCGTGCAGCAGCTGAGCCAGCGCGGGGTCGCGGAAAACCAGATGAATTTCGACAATGACATCGTCGCCGGCTATGCCAATACAAGGTGCGGAAATGCCGCCCTCAACACCGACGATTTGCCCTGCGGCCTGTTCAAGGCGGAAGGCCTGGGCCTCGCCTATAAAATCCCCCCGGCGGAATGGCTGGATGGAACCCAATCGGCGAAAAGTTTGTATGGCGAGTGGTATTTTTACGCCAATGCCTGCATTGCGGACGTCGGAACGGGGGGTGCAGGATGCAATGCGACCGATTCCTCAACAGAACTGATTGTCGCCCTGCCGTGGATTACCGAAGGCCTTTGCATCGAAATTAACCGTCAGGCGGGCGTTGCCAATCTGGCCAGCCCCGTCAGGCCCCCCGTACTGAGCGGTTCGGCCTACCCGGCGGCCCTGACGAAATTCACCGGAACGTTTGCAGCCGACTCTGAAATAACCACTGCGGGGGGCGAGTTCGCGGGGCATCAGGCCGGATGCTTTCAAGGGTTGGCGGGAAGCGAGCCCGATGGCGGCTATCACTTCTATCAGGTATTGATCGCGCGCTAGAGGCGATGAAGGATCGAATCCGAATCGGTTTGTCAACCACCTGTCCATATATTTTATTTTTCTGTATTTGGCATTTTCGAAATTTGAGTTATTATGTTCCTTGTATCTATGGTTGATACAGACAACGTGACCGTCTTGAGGGTCACATCCTTGGGGAGAACTATAATGGCTGTCACTAAGAAGAAAGCTGTTAAGAAGACCGCAGCAAAGAAAAAAGTTGCTGCTAAGAAACCTGCTGCTAAGAAAACCGCTGTGAAAAAAGTCGCCGCCAAAAAACCGGCCGCGAAAAAAACAGTGAAAAAAGCAGCCGCGAAAAAAACGGTGAAAAAAGTAGCCGCCAAGAAGCCGGCAGCGAAAAAGAAAACCGCCGCGAAAAAGAAAGTCGCCGCGAAGAAGTAATTCCTCTCCGCGTCAATTAAAAAACCCCGTGTGCGATAAGCCCACGGGGTTTTTACTTGGCCGGGGATAGTGCTAGAGTGTCCCTATGTCCGACATCAACACCTACGAAAAACCGCTGCAAAACGGGGCTTTACCCGCGGTCCCCGCCATTCCGGCGCTGGCCGTGAATGCGGGCGGCGCGGCGATGATGATGCCGGACGGGGAAATCAAAATTCTCTCACATGAACAGGCGCGGATGATCACGCACAAACAGCCCGTCATGGTCTGTCATGCGCCGTTCACGCGCGCGCGTCTTGGCGCGGACGATTTTTTTGCGTTCGACGTTCTCGAACTTTTCGCCTTCGTGCATCCGGGAAAATTCTGCGTACCGACTCCGCACGGCCTTGCAAAATTTCTCGGCCTCTCCCTGCCCGCACAGTTCGACGATACCCCGATCGCGATTCTGGAGTCGGCGCAAACGCTCCTCGCCGATCTGCGCGCGGCATGGCCGGCGACGTCATCCGCCGCCCCGAATCAATCCGGCGAAAAACGAATCAGTCCGCTCGAAATTTCCGCGGTCATGGGCCTGAATGGCCGGGGATGGGCATGGACCCCTTTTATTTTTTCCGCCCTTGGACAAAATTACGACCCTGAAAAAGAGGTCATGGCGAAAAACGCCCTGCATGTCTGGCGGCACCTGCCCGCCTGGTCGGAAGAGGCCCCGCCCCCGCCGCCATCGCATTACCCGGTGACGGGGGAAGAAGCGCGGGAACGCCTGAAAAACCTGCTTTTAAGCAACGCGCATGAAACGGAACCCCGCCCGCAGCAAGTCGATTACGCCACGCGCCTCACAGCGGCGTTTGCCCCGCTTGAGAATGCGGAATCCCCGCATGTCGTGCTGGCCGAAGCGGGGACCGGGGTCGGCAAAACTCTTGGCTATATCGCCCCGGCCAGCGTCTGGGCGGAGAAAAACGGCGGTACGGTCTGGGTTTCAACCTATACCCGCAACCTCCAGCGCCAGTGGGCGGAGGTGACGCGCGAGGGCGATCTGAGCGGCGGGGATTTCCCCGGATGGCTGCCCGGTTTATTAGGAAACGCCAATACATCGGCCCTGTCCGACCGGCGCGGCGAATGCATCTATTCGGCCTGCGACCATTACCACAAATGCTTTGTCGAACGCGCCATTCGCAAATCACACCGGGCCTCGATTGTCGTTGCCAATCATGCGCTGGTCATGATCCAGACCGCTCTGGCCGGGCCGGACGGGGATTTGCCCCAGCGTTATGTCTTTGACGAAGGGCACCATCTGTTCGAGGCGGCGGATTCCGCCTTTGCCGCGCACCTCACCGCATGGGAAACCGCCGATTTGCGCCGGTGGATTTTAGGACCGGAAGGCGGAAGACGCACCCGGGCGCGTGGCCTCAAACGCCGGGTCGAGGATTTGATTGAAAACGATGCGCCTTCCATCGAGGCGCTGGACGATATATTACAAACTGCTCATATACTGCCCGCCCATGGGTGGTCGCGCCGCCTGCGCGATAAAAACCCGTTCGGGGCGACGGAGATATTCCTGTCGCTGGTCTATCAGCAGGTTTATGCCCGTGCGGACGGGCGCGACGGCCCCTATTCCCTCGAAACGGCAACACGGCCTTTGATCGACGGGCTGGGCGATGCGGCGAGAACCCTGAAAGCGCGGCTGCGCGATTTGCAAAAACCGATGCTGGTTCTGGCGACGCGGCTGCGCACACGCCTTGACGACCATGCCGACACGCTCGACAGCGATACGCGCAAGCGGCTTGAGGCCGTCTCCAGCGCCCTGCTGCGCCGGGCCGAAAATGAAGTGGGCAGCTGGATCGCGATGCTGAATACGCTGGAGGACAATGCCGAGAGCGGTGATTTCGTCGACTGGATGGCGGTCGAGCGCAGCGACGGGCAGGCCAGCGATGTCGGGCTCTACCGTCATCACGTCGATCCGATGAACGCCTTTGCCGCCAGCATCCGGCGGCAAGCGCAGGGCATTGCGATTACGTCGGCCACGCTGCGCGACGGCACGGGCGATGAAGAGCAGGACTGGCGCGCGGCGATGGAACGCACCGGCGGCCTTTACTTAAGCGAATCGCCGCAGCGTCTTTCCGTCCCTTCCCCTTACGATTACGCGGCGGCGACGCGCTGCTTTGTCATCACCGATGTGAAGAAGGAAGATATTCGGCAAGTCGCTGCGGCTTACCGCGTCCTGTTCGAGGCCGCGGGCGGCGGCGGGCTCGGTCTGTTTACGGCGATCCAGCGGCTGCGCGCCGTCTATGAGAACATCCATCTGCCGCTGGAGGGATCCGGCATTGCTCTCTACGCGCAACATGTCGACGCGATGGATACAGGAACCCTGGTCGATATTTTCCGTGAGGAGCGCAACGCCTGCTTGCTCGGGACAGACGCGGTGCGCGACGGGGTCGATGTGCCGGGCGATGCCCTGCGCCTTCTGGTCTATGACCGCGTGCCGTGGCCAAGACCCAACATCCTGCACAAGGCCCGCCGCGACGCCTTTGGCGGACGGCGCTATGACGAGATGAGCACGCGCCTCAAACTGCGGCAGGCTTTTGGCCGTTTGATCCGCCGCGCCGACGACAGGGGCGTTTTCGTCATGCTCGATTCCGGCCTTCCCTCCCGCCTGCACGGGGCGTTTCCGGACGGCGTCGTTGTCGAGCGCATCGGCCTTGCCGACGCGGCGAAGAGGATCAGGGAGTTCCTTGGGGCCGGGCAATAAAAAACTCCGCCATCGGGGCGGAGTTTTTTATTGCAATTTATTTTTTTAAAAACGCCTATTTCAATGACGGAAACGGGCGGATGCCGCTGAGGCCGGGGCCGTTATGGCGCTCGCCAGTTGCCTGCAGGTAATCCGCGACGACAGCCAGATCCGTGGTATGCCCGACGGCAGAACCTTGCTGGTCATAAAAAGTGACGCCTTGCTGGGTGACTTGTTTAACAAATTCCTCGTTCAGAGGACGATTTTCCTGATTTGCCATTTTTCACACTCTCGTAAACAAACCGTTCCGGTCACCATTGGCCGGAAACTTCCGCGCTGCAATATCACGAGTTTTGCCGGCTTGAAAAGAAAAAAACGTCATTTATTCTGAAAAAAATTGGCGCCACCAGCCCCCCAAAAGCAAAAAACCCCGGAATTCAGGGGTTTTTTGAGGTTTTCCTGAAATAGCTGCCCTTAGGCGGCCACCGTCCCGGTCAGACCCTGAAGCTTGGCTTTGGCGAGGGCCAGCTTGCGGGCGACCCGCGCCTTTTCGAGGTCATCCTTGGCCAAGGTCAGGTCTTCGGTCAGGTTGCGGATGGTCTGCTCCAGATCGGCCTGGTTCAGGTCGCTGACATTGACGGCTTCCTCGGCGAGAACGGTGCAGTTGGTCGGCGACACATCGGCAAAACCGCCGGCGATGAAAATACGCTGCGTCGCTTCACCATCCATGGTGATTTCCACCACGCCCGGGCGGATCGTCGCCACCAGCGCGGAGTGACCGGGCAGAACCCCGAAATCGCCCTCCTCACCGGGAATGACAACCATCTTCGCCGCGCCGGAAATCAATTTTCGTTCCGGGGAGACGAGCTCGAAGGTGAATGTGCCGTTGATGTTCGTATCGGTCATTTTTCAATCCTTTTTAACCACTAAGTTCACTAAGGGCACTAAGAGGAATTTTTTATAAGCACTTAGTGTCCTTAGTGGTTAAATCATTCTTAAGCGGCCTCGGCTGCCATCTTGCGGGCTTTCTCTTCAGCTTCCTCGATGGTGCCGACCATGTAGAAGGCGGCTTCCGGCAGGTGGTCGTATTTACCGTCAACGATGGCGCGGAAGCCCTTGATGGTGTCTTCCAGTTCGACGAATTTACCCGGCGAGCCGGTGAAGACTTCGGCCACATGGAAGGGCTGGGACAGGAAGCGCTGGATTTTCCGGGCGCGGGCCACAACCAGCTTGTCGTCTTCAGAAAGTTCGTCCATCCCGAGAATGGCGATGATGTCCTGCAGTGCCTTGTAGGTTTGCAGGGTTTTCTGCACATCGGCGGCGCAGCGGTAGTGATCTTCACCGACCACGCGCGGGTCGAGAATGCGCGAGGTGGAGTCGAGCGGGTCAACCGCCGGATAGATCCCGAGCTCCGCGATCTGGCGCGACAGAACCGTCGTCGCGTCAAGGTGGGAGAAGGTCGTCGCCGGAGCCGGGTCGGTCAAATCGTCCGCCGGGACGTAAACGGCCTGAACCGAGGTGATCGAGCCCTTGTTGGTCGAGGTAATGCGTTCCTGCAGTGCGCCCATGTCGGTCGCCAGCGTCGGCTGGTAACCCACGGCGGAAGGAATACGACCCAGAAGCGCCGACACTTCGGCGCCTGCCTGCGTGAAGCGGAAGACGTTGTCCATGAAGAAGAGAACGTCCTGGCCCTCTTCATCGCGGAAATATTCAGCCTGGGACAGGCCGGTCAGGGCGACGCGGGCACGCGCGCCGGGGGGTTCGTTCATCTGGCCGAAGACGAGGCCGACTTTGGATTCGCCGTCGAGCTTGATGACGCCCGCGTCGATCATTTCGTGATAAAGGTCGTTCCCTTCACGGGTACGCTCGCCCACGCCGGCGAAAACGGACACGCCGCCATGCGCCTTGGCGATGTTGTTGATGAGCTCCTGAATGGTCACGGTCTTGCCGACACCGGCACCGCCGAACAGGCCGATCTTGCCGCCTTTCAGATACGGGCAGAGAAGGTCGACGACCTTGATCCCCGTGACCAGCTGCTCTTTTTCCGACGACTGATCGACGAATTCCGGTGCCGGGCGGTGAATCGGGTAACGCTTTTTTGCCTGCGGCGCGGGACGGTCGTCGATCGGGTTGCCGATCACGTCCAGAATGCGGCCCAGCGTTTCCGGTCCAACCGGAACGGAAATCGCATCGCCGGTATCGGTCACAGTCTGGCCGCGCACGAGGCCATCGGTCGTGTCCATGGCGATGCAGCGCACAGTGTTTTCACCAAGGTGCTGCGCGACTTCGAAAACAAGGGTTTTGCCCTCGTTCTGCGTGGTCAGCGCGTTCAGAATCGCGGGAACATTGCCCTCGTCAAACTGGACGTCGACGACAGCGCCGAGAATCTGTACGATTTTACCATTAGCCATTTTTACTTCCTCTTTGTTAAGTCGTTTATCTCTGACTTTCTTTTATGCGCCCTACTTCGCCAGCTCGCATTTTTCGCGAATAGGCAACCAACGTTCGATCCGGCGTGACATATCTGCAGCCCGAACCGGGTCCGCACCACCGCGTAGCTTCAGGTGGAACGCGGTCACAACCATGTCGTCATAAGCGCGGTTGAATTCGTCCATCAGCGGGCCGCGAAACCCGGCGGCCTTGCCGTATTGGGTAACATTCGCCTCAATCTGCTCATGAACGGCTGCAACCACCTTCTCCGCATCGGCAAAATCGTTGAATGTCGGATTCAGCTTGTTCATGTCTATACGGCCTCCGCTCCGGAAATAATTTCGATCAGTTCTTTTGTAATGAAAGCCTGACGGGCACGGTTGTACTTGATGCTCAGGTTATTGATCATGTCACCGGCATTGCGGGTCGCGTTGTCCATCGCGGTCATCCGCGCGGCCTGCTCCCCGGCGGCTGAGTCGAGCAACGCGCGGAAAATCTGGATGCCGAGATTGCGCGGCAGGAGCTGACCGAGGATTACGTCTTCCTCCGGCTCGAAGCTGTACGGCGCTTTCACCGCGTCTTTATTGCGGCAGGTTGAAGGGGATCAACTGCTGCCCGATCGGGCGCTGGGCCAGAACCGAGCGGAATTCATTGTACATCAGGGTGCAGACGTCGAACGCGCCAACACCGAATTGCTCCAGCACATATTGCGCGACCTGATCGGCATCGGAGAAATTGACCTTGCCCTTCGCGCCGATACCGGTGAAGGTTTCGACAATCATGTTGCCGAATTCGCGCTTCAGTACGTCGCGCCCCTTGCGTCCGACGCAGAGCAGCTTGACGGTCTTGCCTTCGGATTGCAGCTTGCGGACTTCCTGACGCACGCGGCGAATGATGCCGCCGTTGAAACCGCCGCACAGGCCACGATCGGACGTGACGAGGATCAGCAGGTGAACGTCGGATTTCCCGGTGCCGACCAGAAGCTTCGGACTGTTCGGGCCGATGACGACATTGGAGGCAACGCGGGCCATCATCTCACCCATGGCGGCAGCGTAAGGCTGCGAAGCGTGCGCCTGTTCCTGCGCCTTTTTCAGCTTGGACGCTGCGACCATCTTCATCGCGGAGGTGATTTTCCGCGTCGATTTAACGGAGGCGATGCGATTGCGATACTCTTTCAAACTGGGCATCGGTTAACTCTGCATTGGCGGTTGAGGGTTGCTGGCCGGATTACTGTCGATCTTGCTGATTCTGGTCAGGATGGTCCCGACCAGCGGCTTCAGGTCGGCCTCAAGGCCGTCGGCAATCGCCTTGTCGTACACTTCCTTGCCGCCATCGGCGTAGATGGTGAAGCGCGTGGCGTATTGCTGCGCCTTTCCGGGTTTGTCGACGGTGGCCTTGGTCCAGCGATAAAGATCGGTATCCGTGTCGCCGCGCTGCTCCGCGTCCTTGCAGAAATCGGAGAAGGCGTCGAACTGGTTCTTCATCGTCGCATTGTATTTGACCAAAATGGAATTCAGCGGCTGCAGCGACGGATCGGCAGGATTCGCCCGCGCCACGGCAGCGAAGGCGTCCACCAGATTCACGCGAATCTGGTATTCCCACTGGTTCTGCGCTGCGTTGCTTGCGGCCATGGTTACGCTGCCTTCGCTTCCGCGCCGCCAAAGCGGCTGGTGAAATCACCGAGGAAGGCGTTGAGGTCTTTTTCGATCGCGTCGTCCAGCGCCTTTTTGGTGCGGATCACGTCGAGGATCGCCTTGCCACCGCTGCGCAGCTCGGTCAGGAGCTGGGCTTCATAGGCGCTGACCTGATTGACGGCAACGCCGTCAAGATAACCGCGCGTCCCGGCATAGATCACCGCAACCTGCTCTTCCACCGCAAGCGGGGAGAACTGGGGCTGCTTCAGCAGCTGGGTCAGGCGCGCGCCGCGCGCCAGAAGTTTCTGGGTCGAGGCGTCGAGGTCGGAGGCGAACTGGGCGAAGGCTTCCATCTCGCGGTACTGCGCCAGCTCCAGCTTGATTTTACCGGCGACCTGTTTCATCGCCTTGATCTGCGCGGCAGAACCGACGCGGGACACCGACAGACCGACGTTAATCGCCGGGCGAATGCCTTTGAAAAACAGGCCGGTTTCAAGGAAGATCTGGCCGTCGGTGATCGAAATCACGTTGGTCGGAACGAAGGCGGACACGTC
>JACPDM010000105.1 GCA_016184045.1 Micavibrio aeruginosavorus
CGGCGCCATCCCGTTCGACGGGATCATTCTCGCCCACTCGAACGAAAGCGAATGGGAAACCTTCAAGAACAATAAAAACAACGAAGCCTTCCTTGACCGGATCAACACCGTGAAGGTTCCGTACTGCCTGCGCGTCAGCGACGAAATCAAGATTTATGAGAAACTGCTGAACAGCAGCTCCCTGTCCACGGCGCCTTGCGCTCCGGGGACGCTGGATATGCTGGCGCGCCTTGCCGTCTTCTCCCGTCTTGAGGCGCCGGAGAACTCCAGCCTCGTCTCCAAGATGAAGGTCTATGACGGTGAAAACCTGAAGAACACCGACCCCAAAGCGAAATCCTATCAGGAATACAAGGATTTCGCCTCGAAGCAGGAAGGCATGTCCGGTCTGTCCACGCGCTGGGCGTACAAGATCCTTTCTAAAACGTTCAACTTTGATCGCCGCGAAATCGCCGCAGACCCGATCCATCTGATGAGCGTTCTGGAAAAATCGATCGAGAACGAGCAATTCCCGGCGGAAACGGAACAGAAGTACCTGGAATTCATCAAGGGTACGCTGGCTCCGGAATACAACAAGTTCATCGGCAAGCAAATCCAGACCGCTTATCTGGAAAGCTACTCCGACTACGGCCAGAACATGTTCGACCGCTACATCACGTATGCAGACTTCTGGATCCAGGACAATGACTTCCGTGACGAGCATACCGGCCAGATGCTGGACCGCTCGGCCCTGAACAGCGAACTTGAAAAACTCGAGCGGCCCGCAGGGATTTCCAATCCCAAGGACTTCCGCAACGAGGTCGTCAATTTCGTTCTGCGCTACCGGGCTACGCACGAAGGCAAAAACCCGAGCTGGACGTCCTATGAAAAACTGCGTGAGGTGATCGAGAAGAAAATGTTCGCGAACACCGAAGACATGCTGCCGATCATCTCCTTCAACGCGAAGAGAGACTCGGACGAACAGAAGAAGCACGACAACTTTGTGAACCGTATGACGGAAAAAGGCTACACTGCCAGCCAGACCCGCCGTATCGTTGACTGGCATCTGCGGGCGAATAAAATCGCCTGATAAGGGAAAACAGGGTTTCAGCGCATAAGCTTGCTTTGCGCTGAAACGCCTGCCCTGATACAAAAAGCCGTATCTGGATTCCGCCTGAGCCGGATCAGAACAGAGTTGTTAGGAAAGAAGGTCATATCATGACAGTCGTCATTGATGCGCGTCAACGCCCCAAGGGAGAAGGCTCTGTCAGCCACAGACGCTTTCACGATCGTTATAAAACCGACATTAAAAGAGCGATCGACAAGGCTATCGGCGACAGGAACATTACCGACATCGGCAAGGACGGCGTCGATGTTCCGGTGCCGCGCCGCGGGATCGATGAGCCCCATATCGGCCACGGTCAGGGCGGCCTGACCAAGCGGGTTTTCCCCGGAAACAAGACTTTCTCTGCTGGCGACCGCCTCAAGCGGCCTCAGGGCGGCGGCGGTGGCGGCGGTGGCGGCCAGGCCTCCCAGGACGGGGAAGGTCAGGACGATTTCGTCTTCCACATCTCGCGCGACGAATTTCTCGATTATTATTTCGAGGATCTCGGCCTGCCGAACATGACCAAAAAGGGCGCGGTGGATTCCGAAAAAACCCGCCTGCAGCGTTCGGGCATTTCCTCTTCCGGAACGGACGACAGACGCAACCTGCCCTTCTCCGCAAGGAAGCGCCTGATGCGGAAGATTCCCTCGGAATCGCCGTATAACAAGGACATCATCGATCTTTTGCAGGAAGAAAAATCCATTCTTTCTGCCCACGACACAGGGGCCGCTGCCTCTGCCGCGCCCGTGGCGGACGATGAATTCATCCCGCTTTCTGTCCGGATTGAGGATCTCAATACCGAAATTGCGGCACTGAAAGAAAAAGTGGGCCCCTTGCTGTCGCAGGATGAAACCGCGCGCATTTCCGCCATCGAGGAAGAAATCGAAGGCCTTGAGCGGATGAAATCCGCCATTCCTGGATGGGACCCGTCGGTTGACCTTAAATTCAACAACTTCGCCCGCGTCCCGATCAAGACCTCCAAGGCCGTTATGTTCTGCCTGATGGACGTTTCCGGATCGATGGACGAAGAGAAAAAATACAACGCGAAAACCTTCTTCGTGCTTTTGCATCTGTTTCTGAAGCGGCACTACGACAAGGTTGACGTCGTTTTCATCCGCCACCATACGACCGCCAAGGAAGTCGATGAAGATACATTCTTCAACGATCCAGAAACCGGCGGCACGGTGGTATCGACCGCGCTTCAGGAAATGATCAGCGTCATGAACCAGCGCTATCCGGAAAACGAATGGAATATCTACGGGGCGCAGGCCTCGGACGGCGACAACTGGGGTGAACAGGACAACGCCCTTTGCGCCCAGTTGCTGCGCGAACAGATCATGCCCAAAGTGCAAGGGTATTTCTATACCGAGATCACCCGCGGCGCGCCGCAAGGTCTGTGGCACACCTACGAAAACCTGAAAGGGCAGTTTAAAGACCGCTTCTGGACGGGCCGCATCGAGGAAAAGAGCGACATCTGGCCGGTGTTCCGCGAATTCTTCAAAAAGCGGGAAAATTTCGAAACGTCGTCCAAACTCAAGGCATCCTGGGCGCCGGGATCACCTTGATGCCGTCAACTTTGCGTACCGGGGCCAGAACAGGGAACTGCCATGTCTGAAGAGAAAAAAGACTATAAACAGCAAATCTTCGACCTCCTCGACAACTACGAGGACGGGCGCAATCTTTTCAAGAAGGCCGAAGACTGGACGTACCCTGTCTTGCTGAAGCCGGGCGCGGAAGACAAGGGCCTGCCGGAATCCTGGCTGGGCCTGGCGGATGAAGTCATTCGCATCATCGCGCATGAGAAATACGGGCTCGACACTTACCGAAACAAGATCGAAATCATTACCGCCGACCAGATGCTCGACGCCTATACCAGCGTCGGGATGCCGGTCAGCTATAACCACTGGTCCTTCGGCAAGGCGCGCGCGCTGCAAGGCGATGCCTATAAAAAGGGCCAGATGGGCCTTGCCTATGAAATCGTCATCAATACGAACCCGGCGATTGCCTACTGCATGGAAGAAAACACGAAAACCATGCAGATGCTGGTCATCGCTCATGCCAGCTACGGCCACAATTCCTTCTTCAAGGGCAACCATCTGTTCCGCCAGTTCACGGACGCAGACCACATCCTTGAGGACCTGAAAACCCTCAAAACGCACATTGAGGAGTGCGAGGAACGCTATGGCGTCGAAGAAGTCGAAAAACTGATCGACGCCTGCCACGCCCTCAAGAGCCACGGCGTCGATCGCCGCCCGAAACCGCCGCGCCGTTCCGCTGCGGAAATGAGGCAGCGTCAGGAAGCCGCCGACGAATTCAAGCAGCGCAACCTTGATCCCCTGCTCGACAATATAATCTATCCGCCGCGCCCGGCTGACAGCGGCCTGTCCAACTCATTCAACGGCGTCGGCGACACTCTGGATGAGGAAAACCTCCTCATGTATATCGCAGAGAACGCCCCGCATCTGGCCGGATGGCAACGCGACATCGTCGCCCGCATCAGCCATGTGGAACAATATTTCTACCCGCAAAGACAGACCCAGCTGACGAACGAAGGCTGGGCAACGTTCTGGCACCACACGATCCTGAACGATCTGTATCATGATGTCGGCCTGATCGACGAAGGCATGTGGATGGAATTCACCCATTCCCACACCTCTGTCATCGCGCAGCCGAATTTCGACTCGCCCTATTTCAGCGGCAACTACAACCCGTATGCGCTTGGCTTTGCCATGTACACGGACCTGAAGCGCATCTGCCAGAACCCGACCGACGAAGACCGTGAATATTTCCCGGACATCGCCGGAAACCCGGACTGGGTTTCGGTGCTGATGGACGCGATGAAAAATTACAAGGATGAAAGCTTCGTCCAGCAATTCCTCTCGCCCAAGGTGATGAGGGACTTCAGAATGTTCGTCATCAAGGACGACGACAAGGAAGACACCATCGAGGTCAGCGCCATCCACAACGAAGACGGTTTCAGGCAACTGCGCCGCGACCTTGCCGCGCAATACAATCTTGGCAACCGCGAGCCGCGGATCGAAGTCGGGCACTACAACGCCAGAAGCGACCGCAGCGTCATCCTGTACCACACCATGCACAACCGTCGCCCTCTTGAGGAACGGAATATGCAAGAAGTCCTCAAACACTTCTACCAGCTGTGGAGCGGCGGCGGCGACAAGACGGGCGGCCACAGGGTTATCCTGCACAGCATTGACGAGAACAGAAACATCGTCAAATCGCTGGCCTGCCCGGCCATGCCGAAGGACACCCCGAAACCGGGAATGAGGCCTTAATTACAAAGAGACACATTGCGCCCCGGAACAGGCCGCCACGGCCTGTTCCGGGGTTTTAATTTTACGGAAACGGGAATTTTCCGGCGCAAGGGAATTTTCTGGCAAGATCGCTCGTTCATCCTCCAGCGCTTCGCACCAGCGCGATGGAAGGATACGAAAACCATGTCCAGAATCGTTCCCGTCATTCTTTGCAGCGCCACCGCCCGGCCAGGCGCGCCCATTTCGGCCCGCGGAATGGACAGCCAGACGCTCCTTCAGGAGACGGCGCGGCGGGCGCAGAACATCGTCGGCCCGGAAACCGACATCGTGATCGTCACGCTAAGCAGCATGAAAGCGGAAACCGCAGAGCAATTGCAAAAAATTTCAGCGCGCCTGACACGCCATATTCTGGGCGAGCCGCAACCGAGGAACACGGCGGCGGCCATAGCCTTCGCGACGCTCTATGTGAAGAAGACCTTCGGCGACAGCGCCTTGATCTGGGTTCTCCCTTCCGACCACCATATCGGCGACGAGCCTGCGCTTTCCGGTGCGCTTTCGCTGGGCGTCAAGGCTGCGCTCGACGGGCATATGGTGACCTTCGGCATCAGGCCGACCCGGCCGGAAACGCGCTACCGCTATATCCAGAAAGACCGCCAGCTGAACGGCAACGGCGCTTATAAAGTGAAAAAATTCATCGGCAAGCCCGCGCAGGAGGAAGCCCAGCATTTCGTCACCTCCAGCGAATACCTCTGGAGCTGCGGCATGCACGTCTTCCGCGCCACTACCGGCATGGAGAATTTCCAGCGCCCCGCGCCCGTCACCTGGAACACCGTAGGCCGCGCCCTGCGCGAATCCATGACCGAGAACAAACCGTCCAGCACGATCTACGGCATGACCAAGGAAGAGCCGTTTGAAACCGCCGTCATGGAACATGCCGACAACGTCGCCGTCATTCCTTGCGATCCGCAATGGTCAGACGCCGGATATGGCGATTCCGCGCATGAGATTATGACGGAACAGGAAAGCGGAAACGGCCGCGGAAACGCCGTACATGGTGAAGTCGTCTGTGAGAATGTCGAAGGCTCGATCATTCTGGCGCAGAACCGCCACGTTACCTGCATCGGCCTTAAAAACATCGTTGTCATTGAAACGGCGCATTCCGTCCTTGTCGCGGACAGGCAATATAGCGGATCGCTGCGAAACCTTGTCGGCGCGCGCCATCCAGACGAACAGCGAGGAATCATGATAACGCCGGAAGCCATTCATCATTGGGGAAATTCAAAAACGCTGGCGGAAACGCCGCGCCATAAAATCTACGACATCACAATCAAACCCGGCCTTATGCGCGATGTCGAAACGCGCGCCAGATTCCCGGGGTACTGGATCGTCATGGCGGGCGAGGCCCTGTTCATGATCGATGGCCATTGCCGGGTCCTGTCGGAGAAAGAAAGCATTTTCATTCCGGCGCAATCCGCCTATAAACTCGTCAATCCCGGAGCCGCAGATCTCCGGCTGTATCATTTCCAGTGCAATGACGGCGAGATTCCGGAAGGATACGCGCCTGCCGCGCATCTGATGGCGGCGGATTTGCCGCAAAGCCTTGCAAGTTTTGCCGGATGAGAACGGCAGGCTGGCGCATCAGCGCCGCTTCCACGTCCCGTCGCTGCCCTGATAAAACTCTCCGGACTCAAGCCCTTCGATAATCTGCTGCGCCGCCAGTTTCGCGACGAGCGCGACAGGCTGGCTGTTTTCAGCGGAAATACGGGCATATTCATTGCGGCGCTTGGCATTGACTTCGGCAGCCAGCGCTTCCGTCTCCGGTGTCGCCTTGAGAACGGCGACATAACCGCCCAATGTCTCCCCAACCAATCCCGCAGCCCGCGCCTCATGCAGGTCAAGCGCGAAAGCCGGCGCGGACAGCAGCATCCCAAGGCCGAGCATAACCGTTAAATAGCGCAATCTCATCATGCTTCTCCCTAGAAAATATCCTTGTTCTTGGAAATCGACTGCTGCACGTCTCTTTCGATCTCCACTTTGACATGGTGCTCGATGTTGACGTTCATGTTGATCTCGATCGGCTTCTCAGGCGCCTGCAACTGCACCGTCGGGGTACAGGCGGCGACAAAGGCCGCCGCGGACAAACCAATCAGGCTAATTCTTTTCATGCGCTCCGCCCTGCTCCAGCAATGTTTCCGGCTCCGTTAAAAATATAATGTTTTGCCGTATGAAGTCCAGAACATCGCCGGTCAGGCGGACGTTCAACTTTACAGAACGCCCGTTATAAACCGCCGGATTGTTGCCCTCGACCGTCAGCATGACGGAGAAACCCTTTTCCGCCGCGGGGTCCATGGCGATGGAAAGCTGGCTGTAGCGGAAATCCTTCATAATATCGCGTACCAGTGCGATTTGTTCATTATCGCCGGGAATCGCTTCTGGCGGCATGATGATGCTGCCCGGACCCTCGGCGGTCAGCGTCCCCTGGCCGAAACCGACCGCACCATCCTTGCTGATGGTCACGGGGATGGTCCCTGACACCGCGCCCGTCGCCGTCACCTTTTCCCCGGTCAGGGATTGCATGAGCGCGCCGATCGACACATGCGCGACCTCAAGATTGAAATCCGTTTTCTGTGCCGTGCCCAGCGTCATCCTGATCGCCCCGGCGGCAAGGCTTCCCTCCTTCCATGGCATGGCGGCTCTGGTCACGGTCAGCAGCGTTTTTCCGCCCGCAGCCAAAGGTCTGCTCAGGCTGAAATCGGCGGCATAGGTGCCGTCATCGCTGCGAAGATTTCCGGCGACTGTAATCTTCTCAGCCGTCGCCTCAATCGTTCCTCCGCCATGCAGCGACGGCATAGGCATGGGCGTTCCTGCGACATCGATCTTCTCCGCCGACCACGCGCCGCGCCATGCCTGCTTGCCACTGTCAAGAGCCGCATCGGCCTTCACGCCGTTTGCGACCGCATGCATTTTTCCCCTTTTAAAAACGACGCCGTCGGCCCTGTAGGTTATTTTTGGAACCGGGGCTTTCTCCCAGTCAAGGCGCAGCGGAACGAAAGCCTGCCATGTTTCCGTGGTGAAATCGGCGGTGCTGTCCTCAATCGCAATGCGCACGAACGGCACGCGCCCGGCATGCTCCTCAGTGACCGGAAGATGCAGGCGCGCATCCTTCCCGCCGGTTTTCATCGCCCCTTCCAGCCCATCGACCGTCCAGCGCCCTTCGGCATCCCGCATCTTTCAAGGTAAACGGAACAGTTTTGCCGAGGCTGACATCCTGAAGCGCAATCTGCTTCCACCCGATCCCGGCGATGGAAAGATGCACATTCTCAAAACCCTTTTGCTCCAGCAGCGCCGTCAGTTGCCGCTCCAGCAGCGGCTTCCACGGCAGCACCGCCGCCCCCGCGCCTGCGGCCAGAAGGATCAGCGCCAGCGCCGAAGCGATTTTATGCCTGCGAACAAACCCCATGACCGCCCGTCCTTTCACTTTGCAAGGTACAAATAAAACCATTTAATTTCAATATGTTATAGACCAGTGCCCGAGCGCCTCGGCGGAAAAACTTTCATTTGCCAGCGCCTTGCCAAATAGCGTATATGAATTTCTATAATCAAAAGAGCAGGGAAATGTCCGCAAAACCCGATATCGTGATGGTGGGTGCCGGTCCAGTGAATCTCTGGACCGCAATCCAGATCAAGAACCGCAACCCTCACCTCAATATCCGTCTTTATGAACGCTACCGGGAATATCAGCGTTCACACGTCCTGCGGGTCGAACAGGCTTCCCTTTTGCTTTATGGCAAGAAAAACGGCACCCCGCGTGAAGACTCCTTTTACAAGGACGTCACCGGCAAAACCCTCTCCCAGATTTACAAGATGGCCGCGACCGGGGCGGTTTTCATCCGCACGAACGATCTGGAACAGGCGGAGAAGACCTACGCCACGGATCTCGGCATCGAGATCGTCTATGAAAAAATCGCCGACCCTTACGCCCTGATGCTGGCGCATCCGGAGGCGCGTTACTTCATTGCCGGGGACGGCGCGCGCAGCCTGATGCGCGAGCAATTGCTCGGCGCGGATTCTATCCGCAATTTCCCACAGCAATATATCGTCGAGGCGAAATATCAGGCCCACGGACACGCGGGGGAACTTGGGTTCTTGCAGGATCATTATAAGGCCAACAAAATTCTCTCCAATATGGCTTTTGAATATGTCGGGCGCGAACGGAACGGCACGACGCCGGTGACGCTGCGATTCTTCGTTGACAGAGAAACCTACGACGCCCTGCCTGAAATGGGATTCAAGGATCCCTTCCCCCTCAGCGACCCGCGTATCCCGGAAGCTCTGGCGCAAGACATCAAAACCTACATGAATGTCCGGAAAGAAAAAGCGCATGAGAATTTTTGCGAAAGCTCCGACCGCCTTGGCAAGCTGACCCTCTCCTGCTATGCCGCGAAAAAATTCGGGATCGCGACGCCAGATCGCCCGTGGTTTCTGGTCGGGGATGCCGCCATGGGCGTGCCGTATTTCCGCTCGCTGAACGCCGGGATGATTATCGGCTCGCAACTGGCCTTCATCCTGACCCGCGACATCTCCGATAAAAACAAGGTGAGGGCCTATAACGCCTGCCGACCGCTGGACATCGCATGGGAATTTACCTCGGCCCGTACGAAAAACATGGGCCTCAAGCTCTATGACGCCTTCCGCGGCGTCAGCGCCGAGGTTCCATGGGAAGTCGTCCGGTGGGACCGGGAAACCGTTCGCAGATTCCAGACGATGCAACACCCCGCTTTCGAACTGAAAAACAAGACCCGGCCATGAGCAGCAAAAAACTCTCCACCATACGCCAGATCGGCTATTACGCCTTTTCGATGTGCCTGCTGCTCGGGGCTTACGGCTCCCTGATGGAACCGCAAACTCTGGACGTTGTCGAATGGCCGGTGCAACCTGAAAAAACCACGAATAAAAAGGACCTGAAAATCGCTGTTATCAGCGATTTTCACATGATCTGGCCGTGGATGACCCCGGCGCACATGGACCGCATCGTTGCCAAGGTGAATGAAACGAAACCCGACATGGTGATGCTGCTTGGCGATTATGCCGGAACGGACTCTTTCGGCTTTCAGCTTGACCCGGATGAGGCCTTCGCCCCGCTGAAAAAACTCTCCGCCCCGTGCGGCGTTTACGCCGTTCTGGGAAACCACGACCTGTATGAACCGCAACCGCAGAAATGGCCGGACGCCCTCAAGCGCACCGGGATTCCCGTGCTTGAAAACCGCGCCGTGCCGCAAACCTGCAACGGGGAGAAATACTGGGTCGCGGGGCTAGCGGAAATATGGCGTCAGAGCGCGAATGCCCAGACCACGCTGGCGCAGGTCACGGATGACAGCCCCGTCATCATGATGGTCCATAACCCCGACGCCTTTGCCGCCATGCCGGACCGCGTCACCCTGACCGTCGCCGGCCATACCCATGGCGGTCAGGTCCGCCTGCCCTTTATCGGCGCGGTCGAAGCCGTCATTCCCTCCCGATACGGCAAGCGCTACCTCTACGGCCATATCCGGGAAAACGGCAAAGACCTTGTCGTGACCAGCGGCCTTGGCATGTCCGGCCTGCCCATTCGCTTCATGACCCCGCCGGAGATTGCGGTTGTGACCCTGAAAGCGAACGCAGCGCAGCAAACCTCCGGAAACCCGGGCCACGCCCCCGGCCCATGAGGCTCCTGATAAGTTTGCGCTTTCACATAATTTTTGCTAAAAACGACCTCGTACCAAAAAGGAGGGAAAAATGAACAAGACACAAAAAGACAAGCAAGAACCCGTCGCCGCCATGAGCTTTGGCAAAGCCGCGTATGGCCACAGCGCCTGCGATCCCGTCGTGCAGCAAGCCGTGAACAGGGAAATCAAGTACCCGGCGCAATCCCGCCCGCGGCAGGACGAGCCGATGCAGCCCTACGGCCTGGACTAGGACCGTTTTCGTTTTTTAGGAAATTTTTGCGTTCCGCCATTGCGCCGCCGTGATGGCGGAACGCTTTTTTCTCTGCTAGATTTTTTCGATATTTTGGAGGAATTGACATGACCGCACCGAAAGCCGCCACCGCCGCGATGGATACCTTTATCGAGGGCCTGCCCAAAGTCGAACTGCATTTGCACATCGAAGGCTCGCTGGAGCCGGAGCTGATGTTTGCTCTGGCCAAGCGCAACAACATCGCCATTCCCTTCGCCGATGTCGCCGCC
>JACPDM010000099.1:0-5758 GCA_016184045.1 Micavibrio aeruginosavorus
CGCCTTCAACGACGCCGACCATCCCGAGAACGTGGACCAGTGTTGTGGACACCCCGACCAGCACAACCAGCTGGACGATATAATATGTAAGGGCATCCCACACCCCTTTGCTATCAAAGTTCATTGCCTTCCCAAACATGACAAACCTCCTTAGGGTTTTTACGTCACTTCCCTACTGCTCACTCAGTTCCGTATCCCAGTAGAGAAAATCCCCCCAGCTTTTATGCAGAAAGTTCGGGGGAAACTTCCTGCCGTTGGCCTGCAACTCATACATCGTCGGTTGCCGGGGCTCCGTCATCGGGAACATGCCGCATTCGTGCGGCATCCTGCTTCCCTTTAACAAATTGCAGTCCTGACAAGCCGTGACGATATTGTCCCAGGCTGTCCGCCCGCCGCGTGACCGCGGGATCACATGGTCGAACGTCAACTCCTGTGTTCTGAAAGTCCGCGCGCAATACTGGCATTCCCATTCATCTCTCAGAAACACGTTAAACCGCGTAAACGCCGGGCGCTGCGCCGACGGTACGAATTCTTTTAAAGCAAGGACACTGGGGAGTCTGATTTCTTTGGTGGGGGAGCGAACGACACGTTCGTATTCGGAGACGACGACGACGGATTCGCGGAAGATCGCGCGAATAGCGTCCTGCCACGACCAGAGCGAAAGCGGATAATAACTCAAGGGTCTGTAATCCGCGTTCAGGACGAGAGCCGGGCATTGCTCCAGCGGAGCCGCAAGCGACATCAGTGCGTTCGTTTCAGACATACACCGTTCCTTTCAGACCAAGGGAAGAGACCTTGCGGAAGGATTTTGGTGAGATCACAACGGTCTCAGCACTTCGTCTACACCTTCATTGTACGCCAAATGCGCTTTAATTCCTATGATATTTGCAGGATTTCAATCATGCGTTGCAGCATGAATCTTCAACTGTCATGCGGACAGAATCTTCTGTAAAAATGCGGCTCCGTATGCGATCCCGCCTTCATCGATGCTGTGCGGCAATCCGGGGATGGTCATGCCCTCGACCGGATAACGCGCCTGCTCCAGCGCGCGCCTTGCATCGTGGTACATCGACACCGGAACGACATCGTCGGCCTCTCCATGGATCAGGCAGACGGGAATGCGATGCAGCGCCGGATCGGCCATTTCCTCCGCCGCCAGCAACGCGCCGGAATAGCCGAGGATGCCCGCGACCGGATGCGGGCGGCGCGGGCCGGCGTACAGGCTCATCATCGTCCCCTGCGAAAATCCCAGCAGCGCCAGATCGGATTCCGCCAGCCCCGTCTGCGCCAGCAAGGCGTCTATATAGGCGTTCAGGACCGGCGCGGCCCCGCGCGCGCCTTCCAGCATGTAATCCGTATCGAAGCTCCGCAGCGAAAACCACTGATAGCCGAAGCCCGGCCCGCCCTCGAAAGGCTGCGGCGCATCGGGCGAGAGAAACAGGACGCCCGGCAATTCCCGCGCCAGATAGGGCGCAAGCCCGATCAGATCCTGTCCGTTCGAGCCGTAGCCGTGCAGCATCAGCACGATTTTGCGCGGCTTTTCATCCTGAGCGGGGCCGAAAGCATAGGTTTTCATTTCAGGCATCAAGACGGCTCCCGCTGGTTCACCACGACGTTCACGAAGAACACTAAGGGATTTTTCCACCCCTGTCATCATGATCGGAATGCTATAAAATTGCTTGGTGCCTTGGCGCCTTGGTGGTTCAATGAACAAACCATGCTCACACGTTTCGCCCCATCCCCGACCGGACGCCTCCACCTTGGCCATGCGTGGTCGGCGTGGTTCAGCTATTTGCAGGCCCGCTCGCGCGGCGGGCGGATGATCCTGCGGATCGAGGATATAGACGCCGGGCGCTGCCGCCCGGAATTCATCGACGGAATCTATGAAGACCTTGCCTGGCTCGGCATTGAGTGGCCGACTCCGGTGCGGCTGCAATCGGAACATTTTGCCGATTACAGCGCCGCGCTGGAGACACTCCGCAACCGCAACCTCCTCTACCCCTGTTTTTGCACCCGCAAGGAGATTCAGGAGGAGATCGAGCAGGCCGGGGCCGCCCCGCACGGGCCGGAAGGCGCGATTTATCCCGGTACCTGCCGCGCCCTTTCCGCCGCAGAGCGGGAGGAAAAAATCGCTTCCGGCATGCCCTATGCCCTGCGCCTTGATGTTGGGGCCGCCCTGCGGCAGGCCGGGCAGAAACTGACCTGGCGCGACCTCTACCGGGGGGAAGAACGGGCAAAGCCGGAGATACTGGGCGACGTCGTTCTCGCCCGAAAAGGCGTCCCCGCCAGCTATCACCTCTGCGTCACGGTGGACGACCACCTGCAGGGAGTGACTCTGGTCACGCGCGGCGAAGACCTGCTTTACGCCACGCACCTGCACCGCCTGCTCCAGCATCTTTTGAATTACAGCGTGCCGCAATGGGCGCACCATCCCCTTCTGCTCGATGCGGAAGGCAACCGCTTTGCCAAGCGCAATCAGGCGACCACACTGAAATCCCTCCGCGAGGAGGCCGGAAAAACCCCGGACGAAATCATTGAGATGATCTGGTCGGCTCTACCGCAGCAAGGGCCGTGGCGCCGCTTGCTTGTTGACGTCTAAGTACCCATCCGACCGCCATCCACATCAGGCCCGTGGTCAGAATCGCAAAGTACCCGTCAATCGCATAATGCCATCCCAGATGCACCGACCCGATCATCATCAGGGCAAGGTAGACGGTAAAGAAAATCCCTGTTTTTCTGCCGACCCCCCAGCCAAGCAGGGCGAAAAGAAAAGACAGCGATATATGCATGCTGGGCATGGCGGAAATTCCGGAGAACAGCGTAATGGAAATATCCTTGTAGCTTTTCCAAAGGTAATCTTGCGCGTATAAGTCCCAGACAGGAAAAATTCTGTCGCTGCGCTCAAGAAACGACATCAGGGGCGCATAAGGGTCAGCAATCCCCGTTACGGCGCCATAATAGCACGGCCCCGCCGATGAGAAAATCGTAGCCAAAAGCGTGCCGTTGATAATCCAGCTCAACATATAAGTAATGAAGAACTGGGCGCGGAGTTGCGGGTGCTTCAGGGAAAATGCCTGCCAGTAAAGGACGCTGAACTTGGCAACAAACCATGTCTTGTAGATGAAACTGAGTACCGTTGTCAGAAAAGCAATCTTCAGCACCGGAAGCATGATTTCCCATGGGTAACGCCCGAAATGCAGCAAACGGTCCATCTCTGCGAAGACCGGGTCAAAACGAAACGGCGCAATCACCGGGATCATGCTTTTAAAACTGGTAAAAACCGAGAACACCATCATAAAAAGCAGAATCACCGGCAGCCCATGAGCCATGGACCGGGCATTGAAAAAACCGTCCCTTAAATCAGCCAGAATCGCAAGAGTCAGGCGGCGGGGGCGCTGGAAAATCATGATATAAAAACTGCGATACGCGACCAGCCCCAGAACAAACCACATTGTTCCAAACCACATTGGTTTAAAATATATCTGCGTATGGAGATCGACCGGCCAATCATAAAAAGCCGCCGTGATGTACCCGGCAACAATATAGACCCCGCCAAGCGCCATCAATATAAGCATCATCGGCGCCGTCATGGACTCGCGCAAGGCACTTAAGAAAGATTTCATTTTTCTTCTTTCAGAAACCGTCCAACCACAATCCAGATGATATAGGTCACAGCTCCGGCAAGATAACCGTCGATCGCATAGTGCCAGAGCAAAAGCACCGATCCGATCATGATCGCAAGCGCGAACAGCGTGAAGAAAAGGCGATGCCGAGGCCCGTAATGCCATGACAGAAGCATAAGCAGATAGGCAATCGACACATGAACGCTGGGCATTGCGGAAATGCCGGACCCGAACCCAGATTTATTGGCCTGATAGGCGTTCCACAGCATATCCTGCGTTGCCACAGCCCAGACGGGATAATCCTGCGCCGCCAGATTGCGCAGGAATTCCATCTGCTGCGCAAAGGGGTCATATCCGTCGACCAGATAGTGGTAATAGCACGGCCCCGCCGACGACAGCAAAACCGCCAGAATCGATCCATTGATGATAAAACATAGAAAAAACGCCCAGAAAAAACGCAGACGAAGGGTCGGACGACGCAGATCTAAAAGCTGCCAATACAGCACGCCGAACATGACCACGTACCACATATTGTAAACGATGTTGACCGCGGACGTCGCCACGGGCTTGCCGAAAATCGGATACAGCCAGCGCCAGGGATCGATCCCGCCATGCAGGATGCGATCCATGTGATTGAAAACTTCATCGAACTCATAGGGCTTGAGCAGCGGAATCATGCCCTTCATGCTGGTGAAAGCCGACATAAAGAACATGAAAACGAGGATCACCGGAATGGCGGCCCGGATCTGCTCCGGGGTGAACAGCCGGGCGCGAATATCCTCGATCAGCCTGCGGGTCAGATGCGCCGGACGCTCGAACAGAATCAAGCTGTAAGCCCGCCAGCCGACAAAGAACAAGAACAGCATGACCGTCACTTTGACGACAGTGCTGGAATAAAACAGCAGGGAAAACTGCTCCGATGCACCAATCGCGTGGGCTGCCCACGCCACCAGCAGCACATATACCGCCCCGAGAGCGATCAATCCGGATTCAGCCGGGCGATAGGGCCACTTCGTCATTGTTTTTGATAAATTCATGAGATTGATTCAAAACAGAAAATCTTCTATATTGTAGCTTAACGTGACATTGTCGCTTTTGGCAACCCATATGACCGATCTTTTACACATCGATGGAAAACCCTTTGTCCTTGTGCCGATGCATGAGTACAGACGGCTTTTGAACGGCGGGAAAGCAGGCCCTGATGATTTGCCAGAAAATATTCTCGACCAGATCGCTTCCGGGCAGCACCACCCGGTGAAAATCCTGCGCCGGTTCCGGGGCATGACGCAAAAGCAGCTGGCGGAAGCCGCGGGCCTGTCCCGCCCCTATCTGACGGAAATCGAAACGGGGAAAAAACCCGGCTCCCTCGCCGCCCTGCGGGCACTGGCGGCGGCGCTCGGGATCAATCCCGGAACGCTGATCCCGGAATCAGAGTGAAAAAATTCTATCGTGCCGCAGCGACGGAATCGCCGCCCGCGCTTCATCGACAGCGCCCATATCAAGATCGGCGCGAATGATCCCGGCTGCTTCGCCGCCATCGGCCAGAACCTCGCCCCACGGTCCGACGATCAGGGAATGTCCGTAGGTCTTGCGCCCGCCGTGATGCTCGCCCGTCTGGGCCGGGGCCAGAACATAGCTTCCGGTTTCAATCGCGCGGGCACGCAGCAGGATTTCCCAATGCGCCTGCCCCGTCGGCACCGTGAAGGCGGAAGGCACGGCCAGAATCTTTGCTCCCGCCTGAGCGAGAAAACGGTAGAGCGCGGCAAAGCGCAGATCGTAACAGATGCTCAATCCGATGCCGCCCCACGGCGTCTGCGCCACGACCGCCTTGTCACCGGGACGCACGACACTGCTTTCGCGGTGGCGCTCGCCTGTCGGCAGATCGACATCGAAAAGATGAATTTTATCGTATTGCGCAACGATTTTTCCGCTGTCGCTGAACAAGAAAGAACGGTTGGCGATCCCGTCCGGCGCGACCTTCACCGCAATCGAGCCAGCCAGAATCCAGACCTTCAACTCCCGCGCCAGCGATGAAAGCAGCGGCAAGGCCGGATGATCTTTTTCCTCCGGCGCGGTTTTCAGTTTTTCGCTCTGGGGCGAGAGAATATGGCAGGTATTTTGCGGCGTCAGGATGA
>JACPDM010000099.1:5780-30145 GCA_016184045.1 Micavibrio aeruginosavorus
CCGGATCATCGCCTCGGCAATCTTCAGGTTTTCGGCAATATCGGGTCCGCTGTTAAGCTGGAGCAGCGCTACGGGAAGAATCGTCATGAAGCATCCGGTCGAGTTCGCCTTTCGCATCCAGCGCGTGCAGATCGTCGCACCCGCCGACATGGTGGCCGTTAATGAATATTTGCGGCACGGTGCGCCGCCCGCCGGACCGCTCCAGCATTTCCGCGCGCCGCGCATCATCTTCGTCCACGCGGTATTCTACGGGAGAAAAACCCTTGCGCTTCAAAAGATCCTTTGCCCGCACGCAGTAAGGGCAGATTTGCGTTGTATACATCTCGATTTGGGGCATGGAAAAATCTCCGGCAATGCGCTACCTATATAGCGCAATGACACGGAAAGAAAAGCACGAAAACTGCGACGTTCTGGTCAGCGGGGGCGGAGTTCCCGGCCTGACGCTGGCGGCATTGCTTGGCTCGCTCGGCCTGCGCGTCACCGTCATCGACCCGCACCCGCCGCAGCCGCTCTCCGCCATACACCCCGACGGACGCACGGCGGCGCTGATGGCGGGGTCGGTGAATATCCTCAAAAGCACGGGCGCGTGGGACCAGTGCGCGAAATACGGCGCGGCGCTCGAAACCCTGGCGATCGTCGAACAGGGATCGCGCCACACCAAGCCCGTCCGCGCCGATTTTCGCGCGGGCGATGCCGGACTCCCCTGCTTTGGCATCAACATCCCCAACAGCACTTTGCGCGCGGCGATGGCGGAGCGCTGTGCCGGAATTCGCAGCGTTGAACTCCTTTCAGGGGCGGTGGAATCTTTCGCCGCCGACGATTTCGGAATCACGGCAACCCTGAATGACGGCACGGCAATCCGCGCACGGCTCCTTGTCGGTGCCGATGGACGAAACTCCAAAGTCCGCGAAGGCGGCGGCATCAATGCATGGGAACGCGCCTACGGCCAAAAAGCCATTACCTGCCTGATCCGCCATTCGCGCCCGCACGGCAATATCTCAACCGAATTCCACCGCCCCGGCGGCCCCTTTACCATCGTGCCGATGCCGGGGCAGGTGAGCAGCATCGTCTGGGTCGAGTACGATGACGATGCCGACGCCTTCATGACACTGCGGCGTCAGGATTTCGAGCAAGCGCTGCAGGACCGTACCGAGGGGCTCCTTGGCACGGTCCATCTTGAAACGACGCCTGAAGCGTGGCCGCTCAAGGCCCTGCGCGCAAGCGCCCTGATCGCGCCGCGCGTTGCCCTGATGGCCGAGGCCGCGCACGTGGTGCATCCGCTCGGGGCGCAGGGCCTGAATTTAAGCCTGCGCGACGCCGCGACTCTGGCGGAGGAAATCGCCGACGCCGCCCGCAATGGTCTTGATATCGGCAGCCACATCATCCTGCGGCAATATGAATTCCGCCGCCGCGCCGACATCCTGACGCGCAGCCTTGGCACCGACAACCTCACCCGCATGGTCAGCAACGATATCGGCATCCTGCGGCACCTGCGCCGCGCCGGACTTAAGACCGTGGACGGCATCCCGCCCCTGCGCCGCTTTGCCATGCACGAAGGCGTCACCCCCGGCTACGACGACAGCCGCCTTTCGCGCGGGGAAGCACTGTAATCAAAGCCGCTCCGCCTTCACCACCCGCGCGATCGTCAAAACATGAACCGCCGCGGCGCCGCCCTTCAAAAGACAGGCGGCGCATTCGCGCAAGGTCGCGCCGGTCGTATAAACATCATCGACCAGCAGAACCGTCCTGCCGCACACCGCATCCGCATGCGCCGGGTTGATGGCGAAGGCGCGCTTCACATTCGCCGCCCGGTCCCGCGCCCGCTTGTGCCCCTGCGGCGGCGTTGCCCTCAAGCGCAGCAAGGCATCCGGAAGGCAACTCTTGCCACTCTCCCGCGCCAGCCCCCAGGCCAGAAGGGCGGCCTGATTGTAGCGCCGCCGCAGCAAGCGCCAGCGATGGAGCGGCACCGGCACGATCAGATCAGCCACCCCGGCACTGTCCGCCCCGGCCCGCAGCAGCATCGGCACAAGGGTCGGAACGGCCTGCAACTGGTCGCCATGCTTGAATTTGAGGATGATATCCCGGCTGGCCTTGTCATAGACCAGCGCCGCCCGGGCCGCGGCAAAAGGCGGCGGATCGGCCAGGCAGGCGGCGCATTGATGGGTGTTTTCCGTTTCAAATTCAAATGGATAGCTGCATGTCTGGCAATACGGCGCGGCGATGAAGCGCAAGCCCTGCCAGGCTGCCGGGGACAGGGTTCCGGCATGGCCGACAATCTCCCCGCTGACAAGGCAGCGGGGCGGCAGGACAAGATCGACCAGCGACCGCCCTAAAAGGCTGAAATATTTCCCCTGAATCATGGGCATAATCTCTTGATTTACCCTAATATTTATTGCTTGGCGAGGGGGTCCTGAGTTACACTACCGCGATTGGGAATATGTTAATCTATAGTTAAGAAAAACGGCGCTATGGGCGCCACAGAGTTTGGCAACAGGCAGATGGCAGCAAACAGGAACAAATCCCTGCGCGATGGTCACCGGGCCGCAATCGGAATCGAAAAGGATTCCGGCGCGGCAGGGGGCTCCCGCCCCGCCAAAACGCCACGTCAGAGTGTCCCCGCCAGCAATCCCCTGATCGACCGTTATGCGGCCTTGCAAGATCTGCCCCATACCGTCATTCGCAAAGCCTGGTTCACCCTTGCGCATTTGATGCTGGAGCCGGGAGCGACCGTCGTCGATATGGGCTGCCAGGGCGGGATGATGGCCTACGCCATGGCCCTCCTCAGCCCGGAATCGAAAATCATCGGCGTCGATTCCAGCAAACGCCTGATCCAGCAAGCGCGCGAGAATTACAGCGCGCCCAATCTTGAATTCATTCATGGCGATGTCGGCGCGCCCGATCTCCTGCCGCATGAAAGCGTCGATGCCATCGTCGATTCCTTCATCCTGCATGAAATCTATTCCGGGGCGCATTACAGCGACCGCTCCGTCGTGCAGATGCTGGAAAACCAGTTTTCCCTCCTGAAAACGGACGGCATCCTGTTCATCCGCGATTTCGCCATGCCGTCCGTCGGCGAATACGTCCTGATGGAAATGCCGGATATCGACAGCCAGGGGCCGGAACCGGAGAATATGTCCGAAGCCGATCTCCTCGTCTGGTATTCGGAACATGCGCGGCCGAAACAGTATCCGGGGTGCTCCGGCTTTTTCCTTGAGGAACTGCCCCCGCGCTTCCCCAAGACCAGATTGTTCCGCCTGCACGCGAAATGGGCGTATGAATTCATCATGCGCAAGGACGAGCGCGAAACATGGGAAGAGGAACTGCACAAGGAGTATACGTTCTTTACCGAGCGCGAATACCGCAAAGTCCTGCGCGCCATGGGCGGACGCGTTCTTTACACCGCCCCGCACTGGGATGACCAGTATGTAAAAGCGTGCTTCGACGGGCATTTCCGCCTCTATGCCGAAAACGGCACGCCGCTCGGCAATCCGCCGACCAGCTTCATCGCCATCGCCCAGAAAGTCACGGAGCGCAGCAGCCTGCGCCTCAATGAGCGCCGCCCGACAGCGAACCCGAATTCCCATCTTCGCATTCAGGCTATGCGCAACGATATTGACGGGCGGATGATCGACGTCATTTCCCGCGATGTCAGCATCACGGAAATCCTGCCATACAGGGTGACGGAAGACGGCAACCTGCATGTTTTCGTGCACCATGGCGTTCCGCGCGGCATTGTTAACGCCGTTCCGCGTAATGGCCGCGACCTCGACGGCAAACGCTGGTCCGGGCACATGACGGAAGCGATCTCCGTCGGCACAGATGTTGTCAGCGGCATTGCAGAGGACGACGCCAAGGGCGCGGCGCTCTTCCTGCGCGATACCATCGGCCTCAAACCGATGCCGAACAGAACGCTGGAGCGTGGACCGTCCTGTTACCCCGCGCCCGATTTTATTGACGAGAGGATCGAAACGCGCTTCATCGAGGTTGAAAAGCCGTCCGGACCGATTTCGCCAAAAACCATCACCCCGGATATCGTCGGCTTCTCCGGCAAGGGAAAAATCGTCGAAATGAGCGCGCAGGTGATCCTGAACGCCATTTCCGTCGGCATAATCCCGAACGCGCAGCTTGAGCTGCAGATTCTTGCCCTCTATCAGAAACTCGGCCTGAAAGCGGAAGCATGGGCGGATACGCCGCTCTCCCTGCCGGAAGTCGATGTGCAGCAGGCCGACGTCAAGGATCTGCTGAAAGCCATGGCCGAAACGGACAGCCGCTACCGTCAGGCGCGCGGCACATCCGGCCAATGGAAAGCCCTTCAGTCCATTTTCGTCGATGAAGGCCAGATCAACGGCAGCCTGACCGGCCTTGCCTCGCGCGATATCGACTTTATCGTTTCCGATGAAACGACGGAGAATATCGCCGTCGTCCTGCCGCTGGTGAGAAACCTGTCCGGCGAGGTTCTGGCCGGGTTTGTCGCCGATTACCTGCCCGTGCCGCAGCGCTACAAAGGCTCCGGCTTCACCGTCAGCGCCCCGATGCTGACCCTGCCGCAGGAAATCACCACGATGGAAGCGGCGCGCCAGTACATCGCCGATCACTTCAAGGTCGATCTGGAGAACGTCGTCAAGATGGGCGAAAGTTTCTTCTGCCATATCGGCCTGACGCCGCAGCGCGTCTACCCCTTCGCCATGACCCAGCCCGTCAGCGGCAGCGACGGCCCGTCCGGGCTGTCTGCCTATGCGCCGCTCGAAGATCTCTGGAAGCTCATGTACTGGGATAACAGCAAGAGCTTCATGAAAGTCATGTCGCTGGCCTACAAAAACCTGGGTGAAAGTTCGGACTTAAGCGTCGCGTGGGATTTCAGCAAAAAGATGTCCGCGACCCATGACCGCCCCGTTGTCGCGCAGGCGACCGACATGCGCGGCCTTGGCGGAGCGACACCGACCTCAAGCCCTGCCCCGTCATCCACGACAGAAGACAGCGCGCAGGACAGCGGGAAGAAAAGCGGCGACCCGCGCAAACCCTTGCCGAAGTAAGTTTCCATGAACGACGATATCCGGATCTTCGACCGGGCGCTGCTACGCGCCAATCGCAATCGCGCCGCACGAAAAGCCGGACATGATTTCCTGCATGAATGGGCCGCCCGCAATCTCTGTACCCGGCTTGAGGACATCCGGCGCGAGTTTCCTGTCGCTCTTTGCCTTGGCGCGCATGGCGCGGAAACGCTCAGCCAAAGCAATAAAATCGGCGCCTTGATGACAATGGATATAGCGGAAAAACGGCTTGCCGGCGTTTCCGGCCCGCGCATTCACGGCGATGAGGAATTGCTGCCTTTTTCCTCCGGCAGCCTTGATCTTGTACTCTCCCCTCTGGTCCTGCATGCCGTCAACGATCTGCCCGGCGCGCTGGTGCAAATTCGTCAGGCCCTGAAGCCAGACGGCCTGTTCCTTGCGGCCATGCTGGGTGGGGAAACCCTTTATGAATTGCGGCAAGTCATGGCAGAGGCCGAGATCAGCCTGCGCGGCGGGATCAGTCCGCGCATCGCCCCCTTCGCTGACAAGCCTCAAGCCGGAGAACTGCTGCAACGCGCCGGATTTTCTCTGCCCGTCGTCGATTCCGAAATCGTCACGGTCACCTATGAAAACATCTTTCGCCTGATGAACGACCTGCGCCATATGGGCGAAGGTAACGCGATCATCCGGCGTGACCGGCGCTATGCCGGTAAGGCCTTGTTCATGGAAGCGGCGCGGCTTTATCAGGACCGCTTCGGGGAAACGGATGGCCGCATCCGCGCGACCTTTGAAATCATCTTCATGATCGGCTGGCACCCGCATGAAAGCCAGCAAAAACCGGCGAAACGCGGCAGCGCAACGCACAGCCTTGCGGATTTCCTGCAATAAAAAAGGCGGCCATGAGCGCCGCCTTTTCATTCAGAAATATCGTTGAGGACTACTCTTCCCCGCCGCGCCCCTGACCGCCGCGCCCGCCGCCGCCGTGATGCTGGGATCTGCGGCGCAAGACCTGGCGCGGCACGCCCTGACGCGGCTCGCCACCGCCCTGACCTTCCTCATTTCCGGCAAAGTTTCCGGCGTTGTCGTCCTCATCGTCCTGCGCCCCGCCCTTGCGGGTAGCGCGATGCGGCGGAATCGGGATAGGCCGGGCTGCCATTTCATCCCGTTCGCTCACCGCGATTTCGATTTCAAGCCGCGCGGAAACCTTGCGCATTTCATGAATGGCGTCCTGCAAGGCTTCGCGCGTCGCCGGGTCGCGCTTCTTGCCTTGCCAGTCCAGATAGGCCTTCACGCAATTATCCGACAATTCGCGCAGTCTTTTTTCAATCTCGTCCATTCAAATGGTCCTCTTGTAGGGGGGAATTCCGTGGAAGCTCAAGAATACCCTATAAAGCCAACGCTCCGCAAGCGGCTCAGGATTCCCCGAAAACATTGTTGATCTGCTGCGTCACGCGCACAAAAGTCGTGCGTTTCGACAATTCTTTCAGCGTCCGCGCGCCGACATAGGTGCAAGCCGAGCGGATTCCGCCAAGAATATCCTGCAAGGTTGGAGCCAGTTCGCCGCGATAGGGGATTTTGACGGTCTTGCCTTCGCTGGCGCGGTATTCGGCGACGCCGCCGGAATGCTTGTTCATCGCCGTGCTGCTGCTCATACCGTAGAAGGTAACGTATTTTCTGCCGTTCTCCTCCACGACCTCGCCTTCGCAGACATCATGCCCGGCAAGCATCCCGCCCAGCATGATGAAATCCGCCCCGGCGCCGAAGGCCTTGGACAAATCGCCCGGAACGGTGCATCCGCCATCGGCGCAGACAAGGCCGCCAAGCCCGTGCGCCGCGTCGGCGCATTCGATGATGGCGGAAAGCTGCGGATAGCCGACCCCCGTCATCTTGCGGGTGGTGCAAACGCTCCCCGGCCCGATCCCGACCTTGACCACGTCGGCACCGGCAAGGAGAAGTTCTTCCGTCATTTCTCCGGTTACGACGTTTCCGGCCATGATCGTGACATGCGGCAGCTTTTCCCGCATTTTGCGTACGAAATGGGCGAAGGGTTCGCTATAGCCGTTAGCAACGTCGATGCAGAGTTTATCGAGCTTCGCACCCGCCGGGGTTTTCAGGAAAGCTTCCAGTTTTTCTTCATCGCGCTCGGCAACGCCGATGCTGAACCAGATATTGGCGCTGCCTTCTTTCTCGTAAAAGGCAACCAGATCGTCCAGCGGGTAATGCTTGTGCAAAGCCGCCGTCAGGCCGTCGCCCTGCGCCGCGAAAGCCCGCGCCATGGCCATGGTGCCGACGCCGTCCATGTTCGCGGCGATGATCGGCACCCCGTGATATTTCTGGCGGCTCCATTTGAATGTGTATTCGCGCCGGATATCGACTTCCTTGCGGCTGGCCAGCGTCGAGCGCTTGGGGCGGATCAGCACGTCTTTAAAATCGAGCTTGATGTCTTGTTCGATACGCATGTTACCCTCTTACTTGAACACCGATGCCGCACGGTCGCGGATGGCCTTTTTCTTTTCGATTTCCTTTTCCGTCCGGACAATCTCGGCCTTCAGCTCAACGATATAGTCCTCAAGCTCGGCAATTCCCATATCGGTCAGGTTTTTCTGGGCCGGGGCTTTTTTGCGCGGGTCGAGATCGTCATCGAACATGGCTGAAATCTTAACGGTTGTCGGTTGCACGGAAGGCCCTTACATTAGGCGGATGGCCCGGCAAATGCAAGCAATCGAAATCGTTCCGCCGGGGGTTCTGGCCCCCTGCCAACGTCCTGTTCCGCAAGCGGAATCGGGGGAAGTTCTGATCCGCGTCCACGGCGGCGGCATCAACCGCCCGGACCTGCTGCAGCGGATCGGCAAATATCCGCCGCCGCCCGGAATCACCGATATTCCGGGGCTGGAAGTCGCGGGAGAGATTGTCGAAAGCCGCGATCCGCGCTGGCATGCGGGCGACAAAATCTGCGCCCTTCTGGCCGGGGGCGGCTATGCCGAATATGCCATCGCGCCCGCAGGGCAATGCCTGCCCATCCCCGGAACCCTGAGCATGGAAGAAGCCGCCGCCCTGCCCGAAACCGTTTTCACCGTCTGGAACAATGTTTTTGTACGCGGCGCGCTGAAACCCGGTGAAACCTTGCTGGTCCATGGCGGATCGTCCGGCATAGGAACCGCGGCAATCCAGATGGCCAAAGCCTTCGGCGCGAACGTCGCCGTCACGGCGGGAACGGACGAAAAATGCGCCCTCTGCCGCACGCTCGGCGCGGATATCGCCGTCAATTACAAAACACATGATTTCTCGGAAATTCTCAAGGACATCGACGTCGTCCTCGATATGGTCGGGGGCGATTACGTCGGGCGCGACCTCGCCATCATGCGCGATGGCGGGCGGCACGTCAGCATCGCTTCCATGGGCGGGGCGAAGGCGGAAATCGATATCCGCACCATCATGCAAAAACGCCTGACCATCACCGGATCCACCTTGCGCCCGCGCCCGGTAGCGGAGAAAGAAGAACTGGCCCGCGGCATTCGCGCGCATATCTGGCCGATGATCGAGTCCGGGAAATTCAAACCGCTGATCCACGCCGCGCTGGCGCTGGAAGATGCACAAAAGGCCCATGATCTGCTGGAAAGCGGCGCCGTTTCCGGAAAAATCGTGCTGAAGACGCAAACAGCTTAAAGAGCTGGCCTGCGCGCCACCAATATCATGCGCATATGGCCGGGATCGGGGGCGCGATGGATGAAGGGCGGAACATCTTTCATATAAAGCGACGCATGCCGCCAGATATCGCCTGCAGAAAACCGTTCAACAAGTGCGTGCGCCACCGGAATATATATCTGCGAATTCTGCGCCAATGCCTGCACGCTTTCATTGGCGATGAACTTCGTTCCCGCGCCGAGATAACAGCAAAGCGCACGTTCAAAGACTGCCTTCCTGTCATCAAGAATGCCGTCCGCGTGGAAACACTCGACCGTACGCTCCCGGTAGCCCTCCGGCGGAACAAGACGCAGGCGCATGGCAAATCCCTGCGCCTCCAGATACGCCATATCCGCGAGAATCCGTCTTGCCGCTTCGCGCTGCGGGCCTTTATCACGCAGGAAATCAAAAAATGATGTTTGCAAAACTCCGGCAAAATTATCCTGAACGCGATCGGGCGTCAGGCTAATAACGCCGCTAGAAAGAATGTCCGGCTGATTCTGCTTCCAGAGCATTCGCGCAACAGCTGCAAAATCGCCTGTCAGGCGGCGGGGAAAGAAGATGGCGTTTGTATCGGGCCCGAACGCCGCGTTTGCAAGCGCGGCGAGGCTGTCCACCTTTCTGACGCGAGGATTTTCTATAGCGGCTGCCATCAGAATTTCAGTTTCTGCACGCCGAACAGGAGCATCCGGACGTCCCCGTCGCCCTTGGGTGCGCGGTGAATAAAGGGCAGGACATCTTTCATGTTTCTGGTGGCGTGTTTCCAGAGTTCGCCGTTTTGAAAACGCATAACCTGTGAATCATCCAGAGGATTGTAACCGCCCCGGCCATTGCTGGCAGCATCTTCGTTGTTCAGATATTCCGTCGTTGGTCCTGCATAGCAGCACAAAGCGCGGTCATAGGAGGCATAAGTGTCCGGCGGGCCGTCAATGTGAAAATTCTCTACATTGGCCTTGTAGCCGCGCGGCGAGACAAGGCGCAGGTAGCATTTATATCCGCCCGCCTGCATATCCTCCATATCTTTAAGGACCTGGCGGGCAGCAGTCTTCTCTGCTTCCGTTATAAATATTTCCTTCAGGAACGACGGCGGCTTTATAATATCGCGGAGATAATCCTGCAAACGCGCATCATACGGCAAGTCGATAGACATGCTCCGCGCCTTGAGGTCGCTCCATGCCCGGGCGGCCAGACGGTTAAAATCTCCGCTCAGCAGCCGAGGCAGCAGCACCATATTCACATCCGGCGAAAACTCCGTTTCCGCCAGTTCTAACACCGAGATCACGATTTTCTGCCGCCGATATTCCATGCCCCTCTCCTGCCCCAAGGCCGACTTTCCAGTAGGACCTTATACTGCGGAACTTTTATTTATGTCAAATATTTCAGCGGGTTGTGTGTAATTTCTGGCCTTTTCCATGGGAATCGCTATAGTCCTTATATTCCCGACAGCTTGGATAGCTTCGAGAGTGAGCCTCTGAAACACGGGGCGGCACAACAAAGAACCTGTTTTGGAGAGAGAAAAATGGCTGAAAAGAACGTTGTCACAGGACTGCTGATGCCCAAAGCCACGGCTGTCTGGCTGGTGGAAAACACCACCCTGACCTTCCAGCAGATCGGCGCCTTCACCGGCCTTCACGAAATCGAGGTTCAGGCTCTGGCCGACGAAGAAGTTGGTCGCGGCATCGTCGGGCGCAACCCGCTTGAAAACAACGAAATCACCCCGGAAGAACTGGCCAAGGCGGAAAAAGACCAGGCTTACATCATGCGCCTGATCAAAAGCGACCTGCCGACCATCAAGGTTCGCGCCAAGGGTCCGCGCTATACGCCGGTCTCCAAGCGCGCCGACAAGCCTGACGCTGTTGCCTATATCCTCAAGCATCACCCGGAAATCAGCGACGCGCAGATCTGCAAGCTGATCGGCACGACCAAGCCGACCATCGACGCCGTGCGCACCCGCTCGCACCCCAACAGCGCGAATTTGCGCCCGCGTCACCCGGTCGATCTTGGCCTTTGCACCTATGCGGAAATGGAAGCCGCCATCCACAAGGGGCTCAAAGCCGCCGGTAAAAACAGCGATGAGATTCAGGCGCAAAAAGGCAAGGCGTTTGAAAACATGGAACGCGGCGATGAAAACGCGCCAAAGCAGCAGCCCGTTTCCACCGGATTTGATTTCAGCAACTTCCTGAACAAATCCATCGGCGGCGGAAGTTCACAGGAATAAACAAAGAAAATAATGTGAAATAAAAAACGCGGCTCTGCGGGAACCCTGCAGAGCCGCGTTTTCTTACCTCTTTAGGTTCAGGAGGTTTGTGAAATCTGTTCTATCTCTTCCTTGATCCTGAGTTTTTCAATTTTCAGTCTGCGCATATCAAAATCGCTTGAGGCATAATGTTTGATCATCTCGTCAAGGTCCCGGGAAAGCGTCGCGTGTCGCGTTTTGAGTGCATCCAGGCGGCTCGACGGCATCGAATGCCCGCGCGGTTGAGTCATGCATATCCTCCATGATGTCAAGATTGGCTATCCTTTCAGGATAGCCATCCGGGGATTAATGTAAGGTTAAACGGCGGATTTCTGCGATTTTTCAAAGATTTACAAAAAAACAACCGCCTTTTTTAAGGGCGGTTGAACAGGTGTTGTGTGTGAGGAGGAACTACAAATTCCCTACCCTCAGAATAGCGCAACAAGATTAACGTGCGTTAAACATTGCCTAAAATTTGATCTATTACAGATCAAACACCACGCCCTGCGCCAACGGCAGCGCGGACGAGTAGTTGACCGTCTGGGTCTGGCGGCGCATATAGGCTTTCCACGCATCCGAGCCGCTCTCGCGCCCGCCGCCGGTTTCCTTCTCTCCGCCGAAAGCCCCGCCGATTTCCGCCCCGCTCGGGCCGATATTGACGTTGGCGATGCCGCAATCGCTGCCCGCCGCGGACAGGAACGATTCCGCCTCGCGTACATTGAGCGTAAAAATGCACGATGACAGGCCCTGCGGCACGTCGTTCTGGATGGCGACGGCATCATCGAAGTTTTTGTAGGTCATCACATACAAGATCGGCGCGAAAGTTTCATGTTTCACAATCGCGCTTTGCCCCGGCATCGACACCAGCGCGGGACGGACGTAATAACCGTCGCCAAGGCCGCCATCGCTCACGCGATCGCCCCCGGCAAGGATTTTCCCGCCCTCTTTCTGTGCCGCCTTGAGGGCGGATTGCATCGCCTCGAACGACGCCTTGTCGATCAGCGGCCCGACCAGCGTTTTCGGGTCGAGCGGATTGCCGATACGGATCGCGCCATAGGCTTTGGTCAAAGCAGCGACAAGTTTCTCATGCACAGATTCATGAACGATCAGGCGCCGCAGCGACGTGCAGCGCTGCCCCGCCGTGCCGACGGCGCCAAACAGGATTGCCCGCACCGCCATGTCCAGATCGGCGCTTTCGGTCACGATCATGGCATTATTCCCGCCAAGCTCCAGCAGGCTGCGCCCCAGCCTTTCGGCAACACGCCCGGCAACGGCGCGGCCCATCGGCACGCTGCCCGTGGCCGAAATCAGCGGCACGTCCGGATGATCGACCAGCGCCTGCCCGACATCGCGCCCGCCGATAATCACCTGTGAAAGCCCGTCGGGAATGCTATGCCCCATGGTCCGGAAACGCGCCAAGGCGCGGTCGAAAATCGCCTGACAGGCCAGCGCCGTCAGCGGCGTCTTTTCAGACGGCTTCCAGATCACCGGATCGCCGCAAACGAAGGCCAGCGCCGAATTCCAGCACCACACGGCGACAGGAAAATTAAAGGCGCTGATCACGCCGACAGGACCGAGCGGCTGCCATGTTTCGCGCATGTGGTGGCCGGGGCGTTCGGACTGGATCGTCAGGCCATAAAGCTGGCGCGAAAGGCCGACGGCAAAATCGCAGATATCGATCATCTCCTGCACTTCGCCAAGCCCTTCGGTCAGGATCTTTCCGCATTCCAGCGTGACAAGACGACCGAGATCCTCCTTCGCCGCGCGCAGTTCTTCCCCATAGATACGAACGAATTCGCCGCGCACCGGGGCCGGAACCGTGCGCCATTCAAGAAAAGCGTTCTTCGCCTTTTGCACGGCGGCATCGACATCCTTCGCCTTATGCTGGCGGATCGCGCCAAGCAATTCGCCGTCGATGGGCGAATGCACTTTCAGATCGCCGCCGGTAAAATCTCTTTCCGCGATGCCGAAACTGACCAGAATTTCTTTTGCACTCATGACATGATCCTTTGCTACGGAACGCAATGCTTCGCCCATTTTTTCCTCCATGAAATTTATCTGTGACAGCTTACTCTGCCGGTTTCGGTTCTTCAACCATGGCAGGGGCGGCGTCTTTCCGGGTCTCCTCCGGCTTGACGCGGCTTTCATTCAGCTGGCCTTTTTGCTCGAGAAGCCCGTAAGCCACCGTACACATATAGGTATTGATCCGGCGATAGTCACGGATGATGTCCAGGTGCAGGCTGGATGTGGCGATCGTTTCCGGAATCCCCTCGCGCAGACGCTCGATATGGTGCGTCATGGTCGATTGCTCGGCCTTGCGGAGAATTTCCTTGCCGTCGGTCATCTTCCGCGCAAGACGCACATCCCCGGACACGAAAACTGTCTGCGCCAGGCGCACGCTTTCCAGCACGAGGTTATGGATGTTTTCGATCTCCGCCATGCCCTGCGGCGAGAAGCTGTATTGTGCCGCAGCTTTTTTCTGGGCCATCAGCAGCAAGCTCTTGTCGATCACATCGCCCGCATGTTCCAGATTGGTGGAAAAGGTCAGGATCTGGATATAACGCTGCGCCTCTTCCGGATCGAAAGCGGCTTGCGATAACCTCGCCATATAGGTTTTGATCGATTTATAGATCTTGTCGACAATGTTGTCCTGATCCCGGATCTTGTAGACGAGGGATTCATTGTTGGTCTTGAAAACCCGCATCGTATCTTCAAGCATGCGCTCGACCATATCCGCCATGCGCAGGGTTTCCCGCGCCGCAGACGCCAGCGCGATCGTCGGCATATCCATCGATTTGTTGTCAAGGTAACGCGGGCTGCCCGGGTCCTCGCCGGCAGGCTTGTCCGGCAGGGCGCGCACGGCGATTTTCTCGACGATTTGGAGGAAAGGCATGAACATGATCGCCAGAACGATATTGAAGGCCGTATGGAAGTTGACGATCATGCGCGCCGGATCGGCATTGATCATCGCAATCATTTCACGCGAAAAATCCAGCAGCGGCAAGGCGATCGCGACGCCGAGAATCCGCATGATCAGGTTCCCGCCGGGAACGCGGCTGGCCACCGCACCCTCGCGCAAGGACGCCAGCAACGGGGCGATACCGCCGCCGAGATTGGCGCCAAGCACCATGGCAAAGCCGAGATGCACCGGCAAAACTCCGCCGGCGACAAAAGAAACCAGCAGAAGGACAATCGCCAGAGACGAATGGGAAAACCATGTCAGCAGGGCTGCGACGATAACGGCAAGAAAGATATCCTTGTCCAGCGGCGCGAGAATCAGCGGCAGGGTTTCCGAAGTTCTGAGCGGATCCGCCGATGTCTTGATGAAGCTGAGGGCAAACAGCATCATGCCCAGGCCGAGCAGCACGGTCCCGACATGCTCGCCTCTACCCTTTTCATTGTAGATGGAAAACAGGATATACCCGGCCAGCATCATCAACGGCGCGACCCATGTGAAATCGAACGCCAGGACCTGCGCCACCAGCGTCGTGCCGACATCGGCCCCCAGCATCACCGCAAGCCCCGCCCCGACCGTCATCAGACCGCGTCCGACAAAAGAGGCAATAATCATCGCCGTCGCAGTGGAGCTTTGCAGCAGGCCCGTCACACCGATCCCGGCGAAAAACGCCGTAATCCGGTTGCCTGTGCTTTTGGAGATGACTTTGCGCAAGGATGCGCCAAAAGCGCGCGTGACGCCGGTGCGGACCATGCGCAGTCCCCACAGCAGAAGGCAAACGCCCCCGATAATCTTGATCAGGACAAGGGTCGGTGTAATGACGAAACTCCCGGAAAAACAAGAAAACCTGAACTTTTTATTGTAAGCGCGGCGGGTTAAGGATGCAAGAATGTCCTTGCGCCCCAGCGGCTAAAATTCCGCCCCCGGCTGGCTAAGATAAAGAATTTCCTCTCCGGTGCTGTCCCGACCCAGAGCTTTATTGCGCTGCGGGAACCGGCCGAAACGGCTGATGACATCCTGATGCCGCAGCGCATATTCATAACCGAGCGGATCAGCATCCTTCACTCCGGCGAACAGGGAGACGGAGCGCTTCTGGTCTTCCGGGTCTTCGCTGTGCTCGAACGGCAGATAGAGGAACCGGCGGCGCAGCGGCGGCAACATTTTGTCAAACCCCATGCGGACGGCCTGCGCGGCGATGCGCAGGGCATGAGCATCGGTGGCAAAGGCCTCCGCCTGTTTTCGGAACATGTTGCGGGGAAACTGGTCAAGGGCGATGCAAAGCGCCAGCGCCCCTTCTGCCTCGGCCGCCCAGCCGTCGCAAAGACCGCCCTGCGCCATCCGGTACGTCACCAGAAAACGCTCGCGGATCAGGCGGTCAAAATCCTCATTCTTCTGGAACCATTGGACTGGCTGGGTTTCCACAAACCAGAAATGCAGGATGTCCTGTTTTGTATCGCGCATGGCGCGGCCTTATTTATTTTTGCTGGAATTTCTTGATGTATTCACGCTCCAGCCGCCCCGCCAGAATAGACAGCACAACAGCCGGCAGGAACGGGACGACCACAATCGTGATGATGAAAGGATTGGTCAGGGACGACAGGAACGACCCCTCGACATGGCGCATATACAGCATCACGAACATGATCAATCCGACCAGCGCGAAAATAAGGGCGCATATGCGATAGATGCGCGCTTTCAAAACCAGTTCCCGCGCTTTGGGATCAGGAGCCATGGGTCATGCCCTGCCTTTACTGTTACTCTTTTATCTAGTGAACCTTCGACCAGACCTTGCGTTTCGCAGCATAAAGAACGCCCGTAAACACCAGGAGGAACAGGAAAACCTTAACCCCCGTGCGCTTGCGAACTTCCATATGCGGCTCGGCAGCCCAGGTCAGGAACTGCGCCACGTCGCGCGCATATTGATCGACACTCTGGTCCGTACCATCGCCATAGGCGACCTGCCCTGCATTCAACGGCGCAGGCATGGCAAGAACGTTTCCGTTCATCGCTTTGTTCCAATATTGTCCGGGCAGAAGCTCTCTGTTCGCGGGAGGTTCCTCGTAACCGGTCAAAATCGCATAGATATAATCGGCCCCGCCGTGACGCGCCTTGGCAATCAGGGACAGATCCGGCGGAAACGCGCCGTTATTGGCATATTTCGCGGCCTGAATATTGACGTAAGGCGCACGGAAGTGATCGCTCGGGCGCCCCGGGCGATCGAACATCTCGCCCTCGTCATTCGGACCGTCGGTGATGCTGACATCAGCGGCAATCGCCTTGATCTCGGCCTCGGTATAACCGAGATCGGCAAGATTGCGATAGGCAAGACGGCTCATCGAATGGCAGGCCGAGCAAACTTCCTTGTAGACCTGGAAACCGCGCTGCAGGGCGGCGCGGTCATACGTGCCGAAAATCCCGTCGAAAGACCAGCTTTGCTCCGCGATCACCGAATGGCCGCCGCTATGGCTGGCTGCACCCCCCGCTTCCGCGCCATGCTCGGCTGCGGCTGCCGGTGCTGCGGCCTCATGCGGTATTTCCGCGGCGGCTGACTCGGCGGGGGCGGCTTCTTTTTCCATCGCTGCCGGCTCAGCCTGCTCCGGTGTTCCGCCCAGAACTTGCGGCTCCGACTGCGCGGCAAAAGCCTGCGAACCGGCGATCATGACGGCGAAAGCCGCCGAAAGAAGAAAACGCGTACGAACCATTTTTAGACTGAAGCCTCCGCTTTCAGGGATTGTTCTTTCAGCACAGCTTCATTGATGCTGTGGGGAAGCGGCTTGGCCACTTCCTTGCGCGAAAGGATGGGCAGAATAATCAGGAAGAAGCCGAAGTAATAAGCCGTGCAGACCTGCCCCAGAATCACCCAGATCCCCTCGGGCAGCTGCGCCCCGACATAGCCCAGCACCACGACTGACGCCACCAGCAGCAACAGGAACTGGCGGTACAGCGGGCGGAAACGCGCCGAGCGCACCGGATGCGTATCCAGCCACGGCAGGACCAGCAGCAGGGCGATCGAGCCGAACATCGCGATCACGCCGCCCAGCTTGGCCGGGATGAAAACGATGTCGGTGAACGGAATGCCGATATCGAACGTGATGGCGCGCAGAATGGCGTAGAACGGCAGGAAGTACCATTCCGGAACGATATGCGCAGGCGTCACCATCGGATCATACTGAACATAGTGATCCGGGTGTGACAGCATGTTGGGGAAGAAGAAGGTCACCGCGACATACGCCAGCATGAACACCGCAAGGCCGAACGTGTCCTTGATCGTATAGTACGGGTTGAACGGCAGCGTATCCTGCGGCCCTTTGACGTCGATCCCCAGCGGGTTGTTCGAGCCGGAAATATGCAGCGCCCAGACATGGATGAACACGACCGCGAAAATCACGAACGGCATCAAATAATGAAGCGCGAAGAAGCGGTTCAGCGTCGGGTTATCGACCGAGAATCCGCCCCACAGCAGCGCGACTATGCTGTCGCCGACCACCGGAATGGCCGAGAACAGGTTGGTGATGACCGTCGCCGCCCAGCCGCCCATCTGCGACCACGGCAGAGTATAGCCCATGAACGCCGTCGCCATCATCAGCAGGAAAATGATGACGCCCAGAATCCACAGCAGCTCGCGCGGCTTTTTATAGGAGCCGTAATACATGCCGCGGAAAATATGGATATAAACGGCGATGAAGAAGAACGACGCCCCGTTCATATGCAGGTAGCGCAGCATCCAGCCCCAGTTCACGTCGCGCATGATATGCTCGACGCTGCCGAACGCCATGCTGGCGTGCGGGGTGTAATGCATCGCCAGGAAAATCCCGGTGACGATCATCAGGATCAGCATCGTCATGGCGATGCCGCCGAACGACCAGAAATAATTGAAGTTCTTCGGCGTCGGGAATGTGCCGTATTCCTTTTGCATCAGCGTGAAGATTGGAAGACGCTCGTCAATCCAGTTCACGACGGGGTTCTTGAATGTGGCGCGATGACCGCTTCCCATGGGATTTCTCCTAAATCTACGCTTCTTTTATTAGCCGATGCGGATGGTCGTATCGGATGTGAATGTGTATTCGGGTACGTTGAGGTTCTTCGGCGCGGGGCCTTTGCGGATGCGCCCTGACGAATCATAGTGCGAGCCGTGGCACGGACAGAACCAGCCGCCGAAATCGCCCTTCGGATCGGTCTTCTTCTGCCCCAGCGGCACGCAGCCCAGGTGCGTGCAGATCCCGACCATGATCAGCCATTCCGGTTTTTTCACCCGCTCGGAATCCGGCTGCGGATCGCGCAGGCTGGCGACATCGACGTCGTTGGCGGATGCGATTTCTTCCGCCGTGCGGTGACGGATAAAGACCGGTTTGCCGCGCCAGACGACTGTGATCGCCTGTCCGGCCTCAATCGGGGCCAGATCGACTTCGGTCGTCGCCATCGCCAATGTGTCGGCGGACGGGTTCATGGAATCGATGAACGGCCACGCAAAAATACCCGTGCCGACAGCGCCGAAAGCTCCGGCGGTCAGGTAAAGGAAATCCCGGCGGGTCCCGCCCTCCGGAGGCGTGTCGTGGGAATGCGATGCTGCTTTGGTGCTCATGGGCAGTAAACTCTGGATCTTTTTAAGGACGATATATCAGGCGCTTAAGTACCTCTAAAACAGCTTTGGCGCAAGAGGGCAGACCGCCGGAAAAACACAAAATGCACAGCGCTTCCGCAGATTCCCCATAAATTCACACTGCGGCGCAAAAAACCCAATTTTATCAATCGATTGGAATCCGGGCGGCAATCCCATTTTTCTTGCATTTTTGGCCCGGTTCCGCTTAGAATTGGGACATGAACAAGATCAGCCTGAGCCGCTTTAATTATATTGCCAACAACTCGCAAGCGATGCCCTACCGCTGCGAGAAGCGCTATGACGGAACTGCGGTAAAATATGCAGCAATCAAGTTCGCGAGCCTTTGCATGCTGCCGTCAGCCTTCAAATACGGCCCCCGCTAGGTTACGGCGGTTTGTCGATTGGAAAAACGCCCGCCGTCTGTGTGGGCGTTTTGCTTTTTGCCCTGAAATTTCCTATTGTCCCGCCATGAAAATCCAGCCCGCCGATCATCATGACGCACCCTTTGGCTCCGCCCATAAGGACAAGGCCGCCGCGTGGTTCCGCGCCCTGCGCGACCGTATCTGCGCGGAATTCGAAGCTATTGAAGCCGAATTGACAGGCGACCGCCCCGCGGGCCGCTTCGTCCGTACCCCGTGGGACCGCCCGGAAGGCGGCGGCGGCGAGATGTCCCTGATGCATGGCCGCGTGTTTGAAAAAGTCGGGGTCAATATCTCGACCGTTCACGGCACATTTTCCGAAAGTTTCGCCAGCCAGATTCCCGGCGCGGTTGAAAATGGCGGCGCCTTCTGGGCCAGCGGCGTTTCGCTGGTGGCGCATATGCAAAACCCGCATGTCCCTGCCGTGCATATGAATACGCGCATGATCGTCACCGGCAAGGGCTGGTTCGGCGGCGGGGCCGACCTGACGCCGATGTTCATGGACGCGCACAAGCAGGACGGCGAGGATTTTCATGCCGCCTTTAAAGCCTGCTGCGACCGGCATGACCCGGCCTATTACCCGAAATTCAAGGAATGGTGCGATACCTATTTCTTCCTGCCCCATCGCAACGAGCCGCGCGGCCTTGGCGGGATTTTCTATGACGGCCTAAATTCCGGCGACTGGGAGGCGGATTTCGCCTTTACCCGCGATGCCGGCGAAACCTTTCTCGACATTTATCCGCAGATCGTGCGCCGCCATATGCGCCGCCCGTGGACGGCGGAAGACCGGGAGCATCAGCTGATCCGGCGGGGGCGCTATGTCGAATTCAACCTGCTTTACGACCGCGGCACCCAGTTCGGCCTGAAAACCGGAGGAAATACGGAAGCCATCCTGATGTCGATGCCCCCGGAAGCCAGATGGCCCTGACCGGGCCGGGCAGGCGTTTTTTTATGGCATTCCGCTTTAGAAATATGGTAATTTCCGGCCAATCCAACGGCTTGTTAAAGAGAGGAAAACCGGAAATGACCGACAAAATTGACGCCAAAACCGTCACCGCCGCACAAATGGAGCAAATGAGCCAGCCAGAGCTGAAAGCAATGATGACGGATCTGGTCAATGCTTATAACAAGTCGAAAAGCTATGAAGACGGCAATGTCGGCACAGGCGATATTTCCCGCCTTCAACTGCGGACGCAATTCTATGACCGCGCTTACGGGCTTGAACAGCGCATCCTGCCGATCAGCCACGCCGAATGGAACGAAAGGCTAACCTCGGGCGCACCCAAGCCCTAACTAAGGGGCCTGCCCGCTTACGAGAAGCCCCCGCGCCCGCTCAAGACACTGGGCGCGGTCGGGCTGAAAATCCCATTCTACCCACCATGCCTCTACTGCCTTCAGGATTACGCCGATTTCCGGCCCCTGCGCCAGCCCCATCCGTTTCACATCTTCGCCCGTCAAAGGCATAACCGGGATATCCCAGTCCCGGATAACGGCCATATCTTCTGCACCGATCACCCCGTCCATCAGCACCGCCAGCAACAGCAGGGATTGCCCGCCAACCTCCCGCCCGTAGCGGTAAAGGCGCTCTTTCAGCGTGGTCGGACTAAGCGCCGCTTCAAGCATCAGTGCAAGGTCGTGGTCCTGATTGTTTGATAAGACAAGATATTTCCGGAGCGCATCAAGATGGCGGTCATGTCCGGCCGCCAGAATCGCCAGACGCGCCATGAGCGATTCATGCCCCATACGTTTTTGCAGACCGCACAGCATGCGCATTTTTTCAGGCTGATATTCCGCATGTGCAAGATCCCGCATCACATTGTTTTCAAACATGAGCACAAGAATATCGGCAGGGTTGTCAACGCTCAGGATCTTTAAAATCTCCTGCGTGATCCGCTCGCGCGAAAGTGTGGTGATTTTATCGGCCGCCGCGCGGCACGCCGCCAGCGCCGCCGCGTCCGGCGCGCCCTGCCCGTAAAACGCATGAAAACGGAAGAAGCGCAGGATGCGCAAATAATCTTCGGCAATGCGCCGTGAAGGATCGCCCACGAATACGACACGCCGCGATTCGAGATCGGCCACCCCCTGCCCGGTCGGATCGAAGACATTGCCCGCCGCGTCGGCAAGCAAAGTATTGATTGTAAAATCACGGCGCTGCGCGTCTTCGCGCCAGTCCTTGGTGAAGGCGACGACAGCATGGCGGCCATCGGTTTCGACATCGCGGCGCAGGGTGGTGATCTCGAACGGTTTGCCGCCTGTCACCGCCGTGACCGTACCGTGATCGATTCCGGTCGGCACGGCCTTGATGCCCGCCGCGCCCAGCCGCCTGCGAACGCAGCCGCCGACGAACAGCGCGGCAGGCTCACCCGATGCATCGCCCAGCGCCGCCATCACCGCCCTTGCGGCAGGATCGGCCATCCAGTCCTGAACGGCGATTTTTTTGGCTGGTGGGAACATTATGTCGTGCTTCCTAAGAGGTGATCCTTGCCCGCGCTGCGGATGGTGATCTTACCATGCTCCTCCCGCCCCGCCGCAACCAGCTTGTAATACACCGCCCGGTTCAGCCGCGCATAAAGCCCGCTGCGGACATTGACGTAAGGGACGATCATCCCCCCGCGCGGCTCGGGCCGCAGCTCAAGGGCCGAATCGATACCAAGGGCGATAGGCTCGTCCATATTGGTGCGAAGGGTTATAACCTGATCCGGGCCGGGTGCTGATATGTCATAATCCACCACAATAAAAGGAACATCCTCCACATCGACAGGATAACGACTTTCCGGGGATTGCAGCCAATATCTCCCTTCCGGGTCGATCCGCAGGCCTTTGGCCGCGAAAAGCCGGGCCAGTTCATGGCGGCGGATGGGCGCGCCGTCATGGAACCACTGCCCGTCATAATCGATCCGGAACAAAGGAATTTTTGTGGGTTCCGTTGCCATGGCCTGCCCCCTCTCCCATTTTCCTGATACTATCCGGGAATCCCGCACAACAAAGGAAAAAATCGTGAGCAGCACCGCACCCGTCCCTGCCCCCGCCATTGAAGACAAACTCGCCGACACCGCCGCCAGACTGGCCAGCGTCCGCAGCGAAATCGGCAAGGTGATTTTCGGCCAGCAACAGGTGATCGACCGGATTCTCATCACCCTGATGTCCGGCGGCCACGTCCTGCTGATCGGCGTGCCGGGTGTTGCCAAGACCCTGATGGTGGAAACGATTGCCAAGGTTCTTGGCCTGTCTTCTGCCCGGGTGCAATGTACACCTGACCTGATGCCCGCCGACATTCTCGGCTCCGAAGTGCTGGAGGAAGGCGAGGACGGCAAGCGTAGTTTTCGTTTTATCAAAGGCCCCGTCTTCACCCAGTTCCTGATGGCCGATGAAATCAACCGCGCCAGCCCGCGCACGCAATCCGCCCTGCTTCAGGCCATGCAGGAGGGGCAGGTTTCCGTTGCCGGAAGCCCCCACGCCCTGCCTAAACCTTTTCACGTTCTGGCGACGCAAAACCCGATCGAGCAGGAGGGGACCTATCCCCTGCCCGAAGCGCAGCTTGACCGCTTTCTGATGCAGATCGACGTCGATTATCCCGATCTTTCGGCCGAACGCGACATGTTGCTGGCCACCACCACCAATCGCGCCAGCGACCTGAAAGCGGTTCTGGGCGAAGACGATCTGCGCGATATTCAAAAACTGGTCCGCGACATGCCGATTGGCGAAAGCGTGGTCGATGCCGTCCTGACCCTCGTGCGCCGCGGCCGCCCGGGTCCGGAGGCGCCGGATATCGTCAACGATTTCGTCAGCTGGGCTCCCGGCCCGCGCGCCTCGCAGGCCCTGATGCTGGCCAGCCGCGCCAAGGCGCTGCTCGATGGCCGCGCCGCCCCGTCGGTCGAGGATATTCTTGAACTGGCAGAGCCTGTTCTGAAACACCGCATGGCGCTCAACTATCAGGCCCGCGCCGACGGCATTACCCTTAAAGACGTTATCGCCGTCATGGCAGAAGATCTGTAACCGGCCTGACATGAAAAAGAACCTCGCCAACCTCCTCTCGCCGCTCGCCCTGCGCCACAGGGCGGAGGCGGCGGCATCGGGGCTTCCGGCCCTGATGGCTGCGGCGGAGAAAGCGGTGGCGACCCTGCACAGCGGCGAGCACGCGCAGCGCAAGGCTGGAAGCGGCGAAAAGTTCTGGCAGTTCCGCAACTACGATACCGGCGACAGACCGCAGGACATCGACTGGCGTCAAAGCGCCAAGGGCGATCATCTTTTTGTGCGCGAGAAAGAACAGCAGACCGCGCAAACCGCCCTGTTCTGGGTGCAGAACGACAAGGGCATGGACCTGCGTCACGTTCGCGCACGCGCCAGCAAGTATGAAAGCGGGATCATCCTCTCGCTCGCGCTTGGTCTGCTTCTGACCCGCTCCGGCGAACATATCGGCGCGCTGAACGAACCGGCCCGAACCGGGCGGGGGGCAAACGCCCTCGACTATCTTGGCCACAGCCTTTACCAGCGTCCCGCGCATCTTCCTGACGGGCCATCCCTGCCCCTCGCGGGCCTGGTTCCCAAGCGCAGCAGCATCATCCTGTGCGGCGATTTCATGCACCCGCCCGCCGCCGTGGAAATGAGCCTCAATCTTCTCGCCACACAGAACACGCAAGGCCTGCTGGTCCAGATTCTCGACCCGGCGGAGGTCGAATTGCCTTTTGTCGGGCGGGCGATTTTCCGGCCGCTGGACGATTCCCGCGAATTCCCCATCGCCAATGTGCCTGCGATCCGCAAGGCGTACGCCGACCGCCTCGATAATCATATTGCCACCATCCGCAACATCGCCCGGCGTCACCGCTTCGGCCATGTCCTCTATGTCACGCGCGACGATCCGCGCTCGGCCCTGAATGCGGCATGGCAAATTCTGGCCCCGCGCATGCATGGACAGGGGGGATTCTGATGCTGAACCTTCCTTTGGGACAACTCGCCTTCATGAACCCGTGGATTCTCACGGGACTTCTGGCGCTGCCCTTGCTGTGGTTCTTGCTGCGGGTGTTTCCTCCCGCGCCGCGCCTGATCCGCCTTCCCGGTGCATGGCTTCTCGAAGGGTTGATCCCGGATGAACAGACAACCAGCAAGACGCCGTGGTGGCTGATCCTTCTGCGCAGCGTTCTCGCCGCGCTGATCCTTGTGGCGCTGGCGCAGCCTGTCGTCAATCCGGCGCAGAGCCTCGGAATCTCCGGCAATATGCGCCTTGTCATCGAGAACGGGTGGGACGCCGGGCAGACATGGAACCGGCAAATTCAGGTTGCCGAACATCTGCTCGACCAGGCCGGGCGCGACAAACGTGAAATCTATATCCTGACCACCGCCCCCGACCCCGGGCAAGCGGAACCGTCGCAGCAAGGCCCGATGACGGTCGCGCAAACCAGAACGATTCTGCGCGGATTAAAACCGCGCGCATGGCCGGCGGACGCCCCGGCGGCGGCCTTGA
>JACPDM010000014.1:0-4507 GCA_016184045.1 Micavibrio aeruginosavorus
TTTTTCTCGACCTCGGGGCGGTGGAAGAATTTCACCTCGACCCCCATCGAGCGCATGATGATGTATTGCTGAACGACAGAAAGCACGTTGCTCACGGTCCAGTAAATCACCAGCCCCGACGCGAATTGCGCCATGATGAAGGTCATGAAATACGGCATCAGCTGGATCATCTTCGCCTGAACCGGGTCCTGCGGCGGCGGGTTCATGCTGCGCTGGACCAGCATCGCGAGCAGCATCAGGCACGGCCAGGCCCCGATCATCATAAACAACGGCGGGTCCCAGGGAATCAATCCGAACAGGTTGAAGATCGTGGTCGGGTCCATCGCAGAAAGATCGTGAATCCAGCCAAAGAACGGCGCATGGCGCATTTCAATGGTGACGGACAGAACCTTGTAGAGCGCGAAGAAAATAGGAATTTGCAGCAGGATCGGAACGCAGCCGGCGGCGGGGTTGACTTTCTCGCGGGTGTAAAGCGCCACCATTTCCTGCTGGAGCTTTTGCTTGTCGTCCTTGTACTGGTCGCGCAGTTCCGTCATTTGCGGCGCGATCTTCTTCAGCTTGGCGAAAGAGCGGTACGATGTGTTGTTGAGCGGGAACATCGCGCCGCGCAGCAGGACCGTGAAAATGACGATCGCAACGCCGAAATTGCCGGTCACGTGCCAGAGGAAAGACAGCAGATAGAAGAACGGCTTGGTCAGGAAGTAATACAGCCCGAAATCCACCGCCAGATCGAAATGCGGAATGGCGTATTCCCGTTCATAACGGTCGAGGACGCGCACTTCCTTGGCCCCGGCGAAGAGGCGGGATACGCTTTCGGCGCTCGCGCCCGGCGCGATCTCCCGGCCCGCGCCGCGCATATCGGCCTGATAGCGGCTCTTACCGTCCGCGGCAGGGGTCGCCACGAAGCGGTATTTGACCATCTCGCCCTGTTCGGGGACGAGGGTCGTCAGCCAGTATTTCTCGGTAATCCCGATCCAGCCCTTGGCGGCGGCGAATTCAAGCGCGCCTTTTTCGTCGAGATCCTTGTATTTCACTTCATGCAGCTTGTCGCCGAGATAGCCGATCGGCCCCTCATGGGCGATGGTCTGCTTGGAAAAACCTTCCGGAATGCCGATCCCGGCGACATAGGCGTAAGGATAGAGCGTCACTTTCGCCGCGCCGTTATTGGTCACGCTCTGCTTGACCGTCACCATGTATTTGTCGTCGACGGAAATCGTGCGGGTGAAGGGCAGGCCTTGTCCGTTCGCCCATTCCATGGTGACGGGCGTATCCTTGGAAAGGACATCGTTGCCGCGCATCGTCCAAACCGTATCAACGTGCCCGGTCCCGCCAAGCGTCTTGAAATAGGTTTTCAGTTGCAGGTCGTCGATACGCCCGCCTTTTGCGGGGATCGTGCCGAAGACGGAGCCGTTATCGATCTTGACCCGCGCGCCGTCCGCGACGACATCTTCACGGCTGCGAATGGTTTGCGTTTCGGCGGCGGCGGAATCCGGGTTGATGGCGACATTGCTTTGCGCCTCGACCTGCGCCGCGCGCATCGCGGCCAGTTTCGGCTGCATCAGGAAGTGGTCATAGGCAAAATAGATTACAACCGCGATCAGGATAAAGAGGATCAGATTGCGCCGGTCATCCGGATGCATCTGGTCGTTCTGGTTGCCGATCGGTCCGCCGGGGTTACGCATGGCCTGTTTATTCCTGTTTCTCGTGAGTTCCGGAGGTGGTTATAGACGAGGGGACGGGATCAAGGAAGGGCCTGCGCGAATAAGGATGGCAGGACAGGACCCGGCGCAGGGCCAGCCATCCCCCGCGCCATGCCCCGAAGCGGGAAACAGCCTCGGCGGCATAGGCGGAACAGGTCGGAAAATAGCGGCATTTCCCCGCCCCAAGCAGGAACGATAGCGCCGCATAGCCCCGGATCAGCGCCAGCACAGCCCGACGCATCATGATTTTTCCTCTTTCTTCAAAAGATCCAGACGCTTGAGGCACCAGAGCAGATCCTTTTCAATATCGGCAAAGGGCTTGTCCGCCGTTTCGCGGCGCCCGACCAGCACATAATCCATCCCGGCACGGGCCTTTACGGGTAAAAGCGCGATAGCCTGCGCCCGCAGGCGGCGGCGGATGCGGTTGCGGATGACGGCGGAAGGGCTGGCTTTTTTGCTGACAGTCAGGCCGAAATTGAGGGAATCCGTGCCGTTCTCCACCGCCTGAAGGATCAGGCTTTGCGACACCCATTTGCGTCCCGTTTCCTGAACCCGCAAAAAATCAGACCGCCTTTTCAGGCGGCCCGGCGTTGGTTTCTTGTCATGCGCTGCGTTCATGGTCCGATCCCCGTAGGGCAGGTTGCAGCAACGGCAGGCGAAAGATCTGCGCGCCGCTTAGGCGGACAGTCTTTTGCGGCCTTGGCTGCGGCGATTGGCCAGTACGCCGCGGCCACCACGGGTGGCCATGCGGGCACGGAAGCCGTGACGGCGGGCGCGAACGATGCGGCTGGGTTGATAGGTGCGTTTCATGGTCTGCGCTCCGGCAAAAACAAGTGGATAAGTCCTACAAAGGCCGGTTTTATAGCGTCCGGGGGGCAGGCTGTCAACCTTTAAACCGTTGCATTAGTTCAATATTAACCCGGGCATGGTGAAATCAGGGGAAGAGGGCGGGGCGCATTATGCTAACCCTTTGAATCCAAGGAGGAATCAAATGTCCTGCAATGCTTGCCATAACCCCGGAACCGGGCGCTGGATCGTCGGCTGCCTGCTGGCGCTGATCGCCATGGCCGGGCTTTTCTTGTCGGCGCATACGGCAGGGGGTGGTTTTTACCTGCATGGGCTGGCCCTGTTCGCCATCTGTGCGGTATGGATCTTCCGCCTGATCGATCACGCCTATGACGGGAGCGACGACCGCCACACCCGCCACCCGTAGGACTTCACTTTTTCAAATCAGGGGCTTGCACCTTTTGCATGTATAACGACGACAACTGGACCCCGGTAGAAGGGGAATATCTTCAAGGGTTCATTGATCAGATCAACCCGATCGACGGCAAGTTCAAGGTTTCGCCGCAAACCGCCAAAGTCGCGTGGCGCGCTCTGCCCTTTTACGACAATGTTGTTCTGGTACGCGTGCAGGATTCCACATGGACGCCCGGCAACCTGACCGTCTATTACCTGACCGAGGAAGGCAATCTCTACCGCCTGAACGGTACATCGCCGCCCATTCACGAGGTCAACGCTAAAGCCCCGGTGAAAATCAGCGAAGCCAACGTGCTTGAATATCTGCGCTTCTTCTGCTTCTTCGTGCGCGGGGAAGAAGGCCCGTTCCTGATCGCCGAGTCGATGGACGACCCGGACATGCCGAAAAACATGGACGCCCAGACGCGCTCGGTCATTGAGGGAACGATCCGCCCCGCGACCTATGAAGGCAAGAACGAGCAAGGCTTTTATCTCTGCGATGCCGTGGTATTTTACTCTAACGCGCTGTTTATCGCCAATTTCGCCGTCCAGCCGACCGGAATGATCGAGATGCTGGACGATGAACCGATCGCTGCCGACCTGCCGATCCGGGTCGATGCGCCGATTGCCTGATTCCATACACAAACTGAATGCAAAAAACGGCCGGATGCCTTGTCCGGCCGTTTTCTTTTGCATACAATAAACCTGTCTTCCGCGCCGCTGGCGCTTTTCCCTGCCGGGAGCATGATGATCCGCGTAAAATTCCGCTTTGCCGCAATCCTCTTCGCCGCCGCCCTGCTGGCGGGCGGTGTGGCGCGGGCAGGCGGGCCGCTTCTCACGGGCGGGTTTATGGGGCTCAATATTCCCGCACAGCCTTTGTCGCTTTCCCCCGCAAGCCATACAGCGCCGCGCGCCTTTGCCGGATCGCTCGGTTTTCGCCTTTCCCCCGCATGGCGGCTGGAAGGGGAAATTGCCTATACCGGCGGCGGCCCTGCGGACAAAGGCGGGGAAAGCCGCACGCGCCTGTCGCTGGTCAACCTGTCTTATGATTTCGATATCGGCAAAAGCCGGTTTCGCCCATTTCTCAGCATCGGCGCCGGTCTGGCCAGCGACGGAGTTTATCAGGGCGGCCCGGACGGGCTGGGCCTTGCTGAAGAAACGGGCCGCCATGCCGTTTGGCAAGTTGGCGGGGGCCTTAATTACCAGATCAGCGACGATCTCGCCTTTTCCGGCGGATACCGCCACATCGGCCTTCTGGCCCCGTCCGCAGGCGCGTCCTCGGGCGGCGACGGCCATGAGCTGCGCATGGGCGTGACGTGGAAACTGCCGGTCAGGCGCAACCGCGACGTTCCCCGGCCATAGCCGCCCCCGCGGGTGACAGGGATGGGCTTTTCCGCTACAAAACAGGCACGGTTTACGAAGACACAGGAAGCCCGCCAATGCCCCGCCCGAAAACACCGAGTTCCCGCGCCCAAAAAACAGGCGGCATGACGCACGATATCATCATTATCGGCGGCGGCCTGTCCGGGGGCACGCTGGCATGCCCCCTCGGGCAGGACGGGTTCCGC
>JACPDM010000014.1:4584-9108 GCA_016184045.1 Micavibrio aeruginosavorus
CGAGGAAGCTTTCGACGGACGCACGACGGCTGTTTCCTACGGATCGCGCAAGATTCTGGAAGAAGCGGGCGTCTGGAGCCGCATTCAGAAAGATTCCTGCCCGATCCGCACCATTGAAATTCTTGACGGCGGCAGCCCTGTGCTTTTGCGCTTCGGCTCAGAGGAGGTCGGCGGCGAATCTTTCGGCTGGATCATGGAGAACAGGGTTCTGCGCAAGGCCCTGTTCGAGGAGATGCACGACCTGAAAAGCGTCGATCATTATGCCCCGGCGCAAATCGCCACGATCGAGAATGAAGGCGCGCAGGTTCGCATCGTACTGCGCGATCAGACCGTCTTGAGCGCACCGCTGGTCGTCGGCGCGGATGGCCGGAATTCCTTCGTTCGCGACTGGGCGGGGATCGGCCTGCGCGGATGGTCCTACCGCCAGCGCGCCATTGTCTGTACCGTTGTGCACGACCGCCCGCACCACAATGTCGCGGTCGAGCATTTCAGGGCGCAAGGCCCCTTTGCCATCCTGCCGATGACGGACGGGCCGGACGGGGAGCATCGCTCCTCCGTCGTGTGGACGGAACACGGCCCCGCGAGGGCGTCCGCAATCCGCGACGATCAGGACAGCTTCGATGCCGCCCTGACGGCGCGCTTCCCGGAATCCTACGGGACCGTAAGGCAGATTGGCCTGCGCGCCAGTTTCCCGCTCGGGCTGCAACATGCTTATACCTACACCGCGCCGCGCACGGCGTTGATCGCCGATGCCGCGCACGGCATTCATCCGATTGCCGGGCAAGGCCTCAACCTTGGCTTCCGCGATATTGACGCCCTTCGGTCCCTTTTGGCGGCGGCGCGGGAAAGCGGCGACGATTTCGGCGGGGATGCCCTGCTTCAGGATTACGAACGCCTGCGCCGCGTCGACAACATGGCGATGGCCGGGGCGACGGATATCCTCAACCGCCTGTTCTCCAACGATGTTCCTGGCCTGCCGCTCTTGCGCCAGACGGGCTTGCGGATGGTGGCGCGGCTGCCTGCGGTCAAACGCTTTTTCATGCATCAGGCGATGGGGAGACGGGCATGATGCGCCGTTTCTTCCGCCTTGCGCCTTTCCCTGCGCTGTTTGTTGCCGCCCTTCTAGCCGCGCTCCCGGTGCGGGCGCAGGACACACCGATGGCCGGCGACGTGCAGGGAATCTGGAGCGCGCCGGACTGCGCGGAATCGCAATCGGTTCTGGTGTTGTCGCGCTTTCATACGCTTTCCCTCCATAAAACCCGGCACCGCCTTGACCCCATTCGCGCCTGGCGCAGCGAAGGACTCGACGGTGAAGCGCTTTATACCTACCGCACCAGCAATCAGGACGGCTATATATTCAGGATCAGCAATGACGGATTGATGAAATACGTTCCCTCCCTCATTCATCCGCAGCAACCGTTGCAAAGCGCATGGGGCGTCGCGGAAGACGCGATGGCCGAGGAATACAGCCACTGTGCCAAGCTGTTTTCCGGCAATCCGCTGCTCTCGCAGGACGAGGTCAATCTGCCGTTCCTTCTCGACCGGATCAAGGAGCCCTGCGCCGCCATCCGGCCCGACGATTTCGGCAAGGCTACCGCCTGTCATCACGCGCTGTTTGAAACGCTGGATTCCGACAGCGACCAGAGGCTGGAAGAAGCAGAACTGGCGCGGCTTTACCGCCACGCGGTTTTTCTCGCGGCGTCCAGCAATACGCCCTGTGCGGTGCAGGCGAAGGAATGGCCCGGAACGGTGGCGCAGGATTCCCGCGATTTCGCGTCGCGCGCCCTCACCCTTCTCGATACCGGCAAGGATATGGCCCTTGATATGGCGGAAGCGCAGCAAGGCTGGAGAGACCCCATGGCCGGCAGCCTTGCCGATACGCTCTTGCGGCTTGTGCGCCCCTCGCGCGCGCTGCTGCCCTTCCTGCCGCTCTCGGAGGCCGAGCGCGTCTGCTCGGGGCCAGGCGATACCGTCAATGCTGATGCGCCCTTCACGGGGCAGGTCACGATCCCTTCCGTCAAGCCATCGCCCCTGACCGCGGAGTCGCAAAACACGGGCGGATGCAGATGCGCCCTCACACAAAACAGCGACCCCGGTCCGAGCGAACCGGGGCGCGATCAGGAATAAATTTGAATGGCTAGCCCGGCGAGGTCGGGTTCACGGCGGCGGTCTGCTGCTGCCGCTGTTGTTCGGGCGTAGCGGCGGCTGGCGCAGTCGTTCCGCGGCTGGCGAATTCCGCGCCGGTCATTTCCTGCCGGTCGCCATTCTGGTTCTGCAGTTTGACCGCTTGCGGCTGGACTCCCGCTCTTGCGTTCAGGTCCTGTGTCTGTCTGCCGTTGTTATTGGACTGGACGATCTGCTCGTTCGCGCTGCTGCTGGCGAACTGCCCCTTCATGGTGCCAAGGAAGCCTGAAAACATCTGGCCAAGGCCACCCGGCTTGAACAGGCCGTCGATCAGACCGATCAGCATCTTGCCGAACTGACTCTGGCCGAAGGCGCTGTTGGACAGGGCGCTATAGGCCGCCAACGCGCCAAAACCGCCCTTCGCCGACCCGACTCCGGAAAGCGTCGATACCAGCGTCGCCGCCTGACCGGGTTTTTCATCCAGCGTCTTGTTGATATCCGCGAAAATCTTCGGATTGGACTGGATTTGTTTTTTCAGGGCATTGAGTGCCTGATCCTGTTCCCTCGGATCCCCCGTCCCTTTCAGGAGAGCCCGGTAGGCCTCGGAAACGGCGGGAACCTGATTGGAGTCCATCTTGCTCTGGAATTTCGCGAAATCGGCGGTGATGCCCGGCGTCTTGGCCTCTTGTTCTCCAAGGAAGAGCATGAAATCGCGCATGCCGCCTCCAGGCGCAGCTTTCGGGGCCTCCTGCGCAGCGGCAACCGGGGCTGGCGGCGGCGGAGCGGCAGGTTGCGGCGCAGCAGGAGCCATAGGCGAGGGTCTGGCTCCTGCCGCCGGAGTGACCGGCGCGGGCGCTTTTGTCGCGGCAGGAGCCGGGGCAGCAGCCGCGGCAAGCGCTGAGGGCGCGACGGCGGGCGTCAAAACCTTTTGGATTGCGCTCCAGCAAGGCCTCGACGTCACGGCGGATCTGCGGATTTTCGAGTTGCTTATCAATCCGGGCCAGCGTTACGCCTTTTTCCACCTTCGCAAGGCCTGAGGCATCGGCCAGTTCCGTGAATTTCCGGCCCGCAGAATCAAGGGCGGGATTCTGCCCCTTCTTTACAACCATCTTTTCTGCGATCTGCGCCAGATTCGGTGCAATCATTGCCAGATTATCAATGTCTCTTCTATCTTCCGGGCTAATCGTTGCCATCACTCACACCTCTTTTTGTTATGCTTTATAGTTTCTTGTTTCCCGCACCAGAAGGGGCAGGATATAGGAATCGTCCACATCGCCGTCTTTCATCCGCATGGTGAAAAGTTGGCGCGCATGGCGCAGATATTTGCGCGTGTCGGGAAAAATTTTCATGCCAAGGTCAATGATTTTTCCATCCTTGGCAACCAGATAGAGCGATGCGGTATCAGCATCATACTCGGCCCAGATCAGCCCGAGAGGAAAGGGCCTATCGTGAATCAGCCAGACGCTGGAATTGGGATTGACGACCAGATCGACATTCATCGTCGCGCACAAGGACGGGAGAACCGGGCTTTCCAACACCCCGGGCGTTTGCGCCGTGTCTTCATAAAACGCCAGTTCGTTCATCGCACGCCCCTTTAAACGGCATCGCAGGCAGCTCTGCCTGCTGGCCGCCCCGATGCCCGGATTGTAGCCATATGCTATATGAAAATTATTAAAAAATCTTTACCTTTTTGCAACTTTTTCCGGGAAACGGCGGAAAATCCTGCGTTCCGGCGCTAGCGCTGCTGCCGCCACAAATTCATCAGGTCTTCCGTCATCGGCATCGGAACCTTCAGATCGGGCGGGTAGGCCAGAACCGCAGGGATGGTGCGGTTAAAGGTATCAAGCTCGGCCTGCTCAATCTTCTGGCGATCCAGAACAACGCTGGCCAGGGCCATGGTCGATACCGGATCGGGACGATAGACACAGGTGATCGTATGAAACATAGTGTCGCCGAATTCATTCACCACCGTATATTCAATCCGGACATCCGTCTCCCGTTCCAGCACGCTGATAATGTCCATGTATATGGGGTAGGTATAACGCTTTTCGATGAATGTCCTGCAAATACCGTATTTCATCGTCCCGGTAATGGGCATCAGACCGAATGCGACAACTCCGGCGATCAATACCGCCGGAATCCCGATATAGTAGCGAAGATTGGATTTCTTGCGCTTTTTTCCCTTGTCGCTTCCCTGCGGGCTGCTGCCAGCTGCCGCGCGGACCTTGCCGGCTTTCGCTGTCGTCATGATGCCGCTTTCAGTTCTTCCTGCCGGTCGCGATTCATCGCGGCGACGGCAAGCTCTTCGACGATCTCCTCAATGACCGCGGAAATCAGGGCCGATTTTCCTTCATTACCTTTTTCGTTACGCATGAGCACGCGGCGCTTGATTTCCGTCCG
>JACPDM010000111.1 GCA_016184045.1 Micavibrio aeruginosavorus
AGCGGCAGGTCCCGGTTCTGGCGATTGTCGAAACCGCCCTGACGCGCTACCGCGCCGCCTGCCCCTTTGCTGAAACGCCGGAGCGCCCTTTATTTTTAGGTGAACGCGGCAAGCGCCTCCATCAGGGGGTGGCGCAAAAGGCCCTGCGCGACCTGCGCCTCCTTCTCGGGCTGCCCGAAACCGCTACGCCCCACGCCCTGCGCCATTCCTTTGCCACGCACCTGCTGCAAAACGGGGCCAATTTAAGGGAAATCCAGGAGCTTTTGGGCCATGTCTCCCTCTCCACCACCCAGCGCTATACGGAAATTAATGCGGAAGAGCTGATAAAGGTGTATAAATCGGCTCATCCCCGGTCGCGATCTGTGGAAGACGCTGGCAAGGAAACTTAGAAAAATAAACATGGAACAGGAAGCATCAGGATGAAACACGCCCTCACCCGTCGTTTTATGATTGCCGCCGTCGGCACGCCGCTTCTTGTCATGGCCGCGCCTGGAAAAGCCTTGTCCGAGAGCGCCACGCAGGAACAGAAAATCCTCCCCGCCGATGCGACGAATACGTATGTCGTCCGTAGCGAGATGCCGAAAGTCGCGAACGACGGCATGGCCAGCATCATCATCGACCTGAGAGCCTTAAGCCTGTTGCAACTTTGGACGCTGGCGCAGTCCGAGAAAACCGCTATCATTTTCCGCGGCGACCCGAAAGAACCGGAAAGGCTGTGCCCGCATTTCGATCTTTCCCATCGCTCCTATGAGGTGCGGCAGATGGACCCTGTCCAGCCGATTTACCGCGTCAAGGCGAAAATCTCCAAGGGAGATCTGGATACGGTCGCAAAAGCGGGTTGCCTGATCACAAGAACGATCAAGCTCTCCGAGATCAAACCCTACCAACCCGATCAGATGTGAAGCGGACGCCCGTCCACGGCGAGGGCGGCTTCCTTCAAAACCTCCTCCAGCGTCGGGTGCGCGTGGCAGGTGCGGGCGATATCTTCTGACGAAGCCCCGAATTCCATGGCCAGAGTCGCCTCGCCGATTAGTGTTCCCGCTTCCGGGCCGATGATGTGGACGCCAAGAACGCGGTCATATTTCGCATCGGCGAGGATTTTCACAAACCCCTCCGTCGCGTTCATGGCCCGGGCGCGTCCGTTAGCCATGAAGGGGAATTTTCCAACCTTGTAATCGACCCCTTCGGCTTTGAGTTGCTCCTCGGTCTTGCCGACGCTGGCGACTTCCGGCCAGGTGTAAACGACGCCGGGAATGAGGTTGTAGTCGATATGCCCGCTCTGCCCGGCCAGCATCTCGGCCAGAATGACGCCTTCATCCTCCGCCTTGTGCGCCAGCATCGGCCCGGCGATGACGTCGCCGATCGCGTAAATTCCGGGAACGCTGGTCTGGAAACGGGCATCGGTTTTGATCCGACCCCGTTCGTCGAGCGCGACGCCAACCTTGTCCAGCCCGAGTCCGGCGACATAGGGCTTGCGCCCGACCGCGACCAGAACGATATCGGCGGAAAGGGTTTCGGCGTTGCCGCCCTTCGCGGCCTCCAGCGTCAGATCGACGCCTTTGGCCGTGGTTTTTGCGCCTGTGACCTTCGTTTCAAGCTTGAACTGAACGCCCTGTTTGGTCAGGATTTTTTTCATCTCCCGCGACAGCTCGCCGTCCATGCCGGGAAGGATGCGGTCGAGGAATTCGATCACCGTCACTTCGGCCCCGAGGCGCCGCCAGACCGCGCCCAGTTCCAGCCCGATGACGCCGCCGCCGATCACTGCCATTTTCTTCGGCACTTCCGCCAGATCGAGTGCGCCGGTTGACGATACGATTCGTTTCTCATCGATGATGATGCCGGGAAGGGAGACGACATCCGATCCGGTAGCGATGACAATGTGTTTGGTGGCATATTCTTCAGACCCGACCTTGACGGTGCCGGGGGAGGTGACGACCCCCTCGCCCTTCAGCCAGTCGATCTTGTTTTTCTTGAACAGGAACTCGATCCCCTTGGTATTGGATTCAACGACTGAATCCTTGTGCTTCATCATGGCCTTGAGATCGAGAGCGACAGGACCGACTTTAACGCCGAGCGCCGCCAGATGATGCCCAGCTTCCTCATATCTCTCCGAGGCATGAAGCATCGCCTTGGACGGGATGCAGCCGACATTGAGGCATGTCCCGCCCAGCGTTCCGCGTTTTTCCACGCAGGCGGTCTTCAGTCCCAATTGTGCAGCGCGAATAGCGCAGACATACCCGCCAGGGCCGGCGCCGATGACGATCACATCGTAAGAAACAGGATTGGACATAGAAGTTTTCCACACAAATCTGGGGGTTGTTCGAAGCGAAAGAGCACCCTTTTACCCCGGATTCCCGCCCTTGGCGAGGCCCTCTATGCCTATGGAATATTCATTTTTCATAATTTATATTGACATCAAATCAGGTTTCTCTTATACAGGTCATAGTTTCACAACTTTCTCCAGGGGAATTCCCTGGCCGTGCAGAGGGCGCATGACTGATAGACCTGATAAGTATAGCACTCCCCCAAGCTGTACCACGGCGTTCAACGCCGTTGCCAGCGACGTTGCCGAAGTCGAGGTCAAATTCCTGGTGCCGGAGCTTCCGGAAGACCCGGCCAAGCCCGATGAATCCCGGATCGATAAAACCGCCTTCCCGCGCGCCAAGAGTTTCTTCAGTAATCTTGGCTGGATCAAGATCCAGAGCGAAAACAATCCCCTTCTCACCCGCCAGCTGGATACGCCGGACAAGGCGCTCCTGAGCAACGGCACGACCCTGCGTATCCGCGGGAATTGCCCGGACGGGAATCTGTCAAACATGAGCAATGCCGATATCTGCGTCAAACTCGGCAAGTCGCAGGACGCCAGCGGCGCCGTGCGACGCGGGGAATACGAAACCCCGATCAGGGACTTCGAACACATCACCATCAAACCCCTTCTCGACAAATACTCCAAACAGGACCATCCGGAGCTTCATGCCGCCCTTGACGGCGTCAAGGCCAAGGATCTGCGCGAATTCTTCCGCATCGATTGCATCCGCAACCGCTATGTCGTCGAAGTGCCGGAAGCTGAACACGGCCTTGCCGGGAAACGCGTCGTTGCCGAGCTGATTATGGACGACGTTGCTTTCGTCCTCGACATTCCGGGCCTCAAGCGCCCGCTGGTTTACCATCAGGATCTCGAGATCGAGTGCGAAATCCTGCGCAAGCCCTGCAGCTACGACAGCAGCCCCGAGGCCAAGAACTATGTTTCCAGCCCGATGACCCGCGCCGAAACCGATGCGGCAATGTCCTGCATCCGCGCCAAAATTCAGGAAGCTTCCGGCAATACCCTGATCCCCAATACCGTCAGCAAGGCGGAGCGCGGCTTTACCAATCTGGACGAAGCGCTTGAAGAACTCAAAAGCATTGTTGAAGTCAACAACGCCCTGCCGCGGAAGAATGAAGTTGAGCCCGCGTTCAAGGTCAAGGACGTCGCCAACGACAACGAGGCATCGGGACTGCATCATCTTCTGGCCCGCGATTTCGGCCCCTATATCCGCACCCGCCCCCTGCCGATCGCGCGGTTCGGTTTTGCGATGTAGAACAAGGCCAAAACAGATTGTAAAAAAAGCGGCTTCAAAGAGCCGCTTTTTTTATTGGATCGCAATCCCTCTCTTCAGAGGTCGATCACAAGATCGTCATAAGCCAGCGCGACATTGGGCGGCAACTTCGCGGAAACCCGGTCATAGTCGATGGTGTAATCAAGATGGGTCAGGTACGTCATTTCCGGCTTCAGGATATCGACCCAGCGCAGGCATTGCTCGAGATAGGAATGGCTCTTGTCCTTATCTTCCTCGCAATTGCAGTCCACGATCCAGACCTTCAGGTTTTTCAGCAGGGCAAAGCTCCTCTCCGGGAATTCGCGGACATCTGTGCAGTAAGCGAAATCCCCCACCCGCAGGCCAAGGGAGTTCATGCGGCCATGGATCTGGTTGAACGGCAGGACGGAAAACCTGCCGATCTGCAAAGGCGTATAGGGGATGATTTCCGTCCAGTACGGGCGGCCCGGCCCGGAATATTCGACATTGATGGCCGGATCGAACATGTACCACCAGTTTTTCTCGATCTCCCGGCGCGTGAAGCGGTCCGCGTACAGGGGAAGATTGCGATCCTGATAATAGGACATCAGGATCGGCAGGTGAAACATGCCGGTAATGTGATCGGCATGAGGGTGCGTGAAGAACACCCCGTCAAGCTGGCGGATTTCATGCCTTTCGGCCTGCGCCTTGAAATCCGGCCCCATATCGACCAGAACGCGCGAGTCCCCGTCCTCAAGCAGGATGGACGGGGCGAGGCGGCGGTTTCTAGGGTTGGCGGGATCGCACGCTCCCCAGTTGTTGCCCGCAAAGGGCACGCCATACGCGGACCCTGAGCCAAGAACGGTTACTTTCATATTGTGCCCCTGAACCTTCGTGAGAGAGTTAAACCGGCTTCATCGCCATCGCAGGCCGGCATAAAGGCGCAGGCTGATACGCCGGGGCCTTCATATCCGCGGCGCCGGTCACAAGCGCGTCATAGGCCATGATGCATTTTTCTACCCGCTTGTAAGCCTCCGGCGAAATTTCCTGCACAAGGTTTGTGCCGATGAAAAGCAGCGCCTGAACCTTGTTCAGGCTGGCCGGAGCGACAAATTGCTCCTCCAGCAATTCACCGAGGGCCTTAAAGGCCGGATCTGCCGATTCCTTCGCGGCCTCGATCATCTTGTCCCCGGCATAAAGGGGGGTATGGACGGATTTGTCCTCGAAATGCGTACGCAGCATCTCGATGCAGACCCCGAGCGCATGGTTGTTGTCGTTGAGCGCCCGCGCAATCTGCCCCCGGATAATGTGCTTTTTCATGATCGCAAGCGTCACCATCAGGTCGTTGCACAGATATTCCATCTTGTCGGCCTTGCAATCGCCGACGCTGAACCTGTCGATGAAATCGGCAACATAGCCCGGCATCTGCGCCTGAGAATCCTCATCGGCCCAGCAATAGGACGGGTCGCCGGAATAGATGCGCGGGGAATTGAACAGCCTGCTTTTCGGCTGCACACCCTTCATAGCCATGTAAAGGTCGAACTGGAACAGTTTTTTATCCTGCCCACCGCACAGATACATGAACCCCGTGCCGCCGTAATCCTTCACCAGCTTGTCGTGGCAGGACACCAGAATGGTGTATTTCTGCTTCAGGAATTCGGTAAAGGACGCATAAATACCTTCCAGCTTTTCCGGCTCGACCACCAGAAACAGGTCGATGTCGGAATGTTCGTCCGCCTCGCCGCTGGCGAAGGAGCCACGCAGGTAAGCCTCGGTCAGGCCCCGGGTTTTGAGATGGGCAAGGCAATCGCGGAGAATTCCAGCCTGGAAAAGATGGCTTTGAGACGTGTCGCGGAGGTGCTGGTCAAGGGACGTATCGTAGATGCCATTTTTATGCTGAACGGCTGGGGGGGAATCCTGTCGGTCCGAAGAAGAAGGCCAGTGGGCTTTCAGCGACATTCAATCTCCCTTCCCGCAGTCAGCCCGCGGATGCCAGAAACTTTCAAGGATCAAGATTGAGCGCATATATAGGCTGCGGCAAAAGCCGTTGTCAATAAAAAATTATGACAAAAATGCAATGCAGCACTCCCCGCCGCCGCATGTAAAATGCTATCGTTTCCAGCGTATTTGTGTATTGTGATCCCCCCATGTTTTCGCCGTTTGAAGAGATGCAGAAGGCCGTTGACGTCGTCAACACCAGCCTTCACCCGACCAGCAAAGTCGCCGCCACGCTGAGCGGCGAGGGCTTTAGCGTATCGCGTACGAATTACTGGCCGGGGAGCATCCTGCGGCATTTCGGGATGGAGCAGGATATCGGCAATTCCAGCGGCACGCTGCACGCGGAAATGCACTGCATCCTGACAGCCCCCGTAACGGCGGGATCGAGCCTGTTCGTGACGGACCCCCTCTGCCCCAATTGCGCCAAGAATATCGCCGAAGCCGGGGTTAAAGCGATTTACATCGACCACAAGGGATTCGACAAGGATTTCGCCAGCCGCCGGGGCGACGACTTCCAGAACATGTCGATGCAAATCTGCGCCCGCGCCGGGATCAGCGTCTATGAGATCCGCCGCAAGGAAGAACGCATCATCCCGATCCTTGAGATCGCCCCGGATTACGCCCCCGCCAACGACGCCCCGGTGATTATCAGCGCCATCGGCACCATCGACCGTGCCGCGTTTTTGGACCTGATCGCAGAATCCCGCGCCAATTTGCAAGGGGAAAAATTCGCGGTTGCCCTCGCCCGCGACGGCAACGGAAAAGCGTTCGGCCTGACCGTAAAATCGCATCTGGCCGTCGGTTACACCAAGCGCGAAGACCGCGCCGAGCTGCATCACCCGCAAGGGAAGTACACCTGTATCCTCGAGCCCGCCAATCGCCTTTTGATGAACGCGGCGCGACTGGGGCTGAAAATCGATCCGGCCTGTCTCTACGCCTCCACGGTTCCGACCGCGCGCGAACAGGTCAACCTTGTCGGCGCCGGGATATCCATCTTGTCCATCGGCGACATGGTTCAGGCGCGCGACGAATTTTCCATCATGGCGATGCGCCAGCTTGCCGATGCCGGGATCCTGAAGATAGAACAAGTTTGATCCGGAAATAAAAATCCCCGGACGGATCGCATTCCGCCGGGGGTTTTTAAAAACCTTGAGCCTGCCTACAGGTCGAGGATCAGGCGCTGCGGGTCTTCGATCGCATCCTTGATTTTGACGAGGAAGGTTACAGCCTCGCGCCCGTCGATAATGCGGTGATCGTAGGACAGGGCCAGATACATCATCGGGCGGGCAGCGATGGAGCCGTCCGGCATCACCACAGGGCGCTGCTGGATCTTGTGCATTCCCAAAATCCCCGATTGCGGGGTGTTGAGGATCGGCGTTGACATGAGCGAGCCGAAGACACCGCCATTGGTGATGGTGAAGGTGCCGCCGGTCATTTCCTCGATCCCGAGTTTGCCGTCGCGGGCGCGCAGGCCCATATCGCCGATATCCTTTTCGATCTGCGCCATGGATTTCGTATCGCAATCGCGCACGACCGGAACGACGAGGCCCTGCGGCGTGCTGACGGCAACGCCGAGATCGTAATAGTTTTTATAAATAATATCATCGCCGGAGATTTCGGCGTTCACCGCCGGAAGCTCTTTCAGCGCATTGACGGCAGCGCGCACAAAGAACGACATAAAGCCGAGCTTGACACCGTGTTTCTTTTCAAACGCGTCCTTGTAACGATTGCGCAGCTCCATCACCGCCGTCATATCGACTTCGTTGAAGGTGGTCAGCATCGCCGCGGTGTTTTGCGCTTCTTTCAGGCGCTGGGCGATACGCTGGCGCAAGCGTGTCATGCGCACGCGCTCCTCGCGCGGTCCGGTTTCGCGCGGCGCGGCGGGAACAGTCGTGACCTGCGGCGCCGGGGCGCTAGCGTGGCGGATAACATCTTCCTTGGTCAGGCGTCCATCGCGGCCCGTCCCGGCGATCGCCGCCGGATTGAGGTTATTGTCATCGACCATCTTGCGCACGGCAGGAGCCAGCTTTTCCGGAGCCGCAACAGGCGCGGCAGCAACAGCTGCTGCAGGCGCTGGTGCGGGAGCCGCCTTCGCGGCTTCAGGTTTTCTGGTGTCGTTGGCCGCGCTGCCCGCGCCGATTTCACCGAGCAGGGCGCCGACCTTGACGCTCTCCCCCGGCTTGACCGAGATGCTGACCAGCGTCCCGGCAGCAGGCGCGTTGACCTCCAGCGTGACCTTGTCGGTTTCCAACTCGACAATCGGCTCGTCCGCGGCGACGGCATCGCCCTCTTTCTTGAGCCACTGCGCGACCGTGGCTTCGGAAACGGATTCACCAAGGGTGGGAACGACAATCTGGGCCATGTTCAAATCCTGCAAAACGGGTTAAGTCCGTGGGTTGTACGGGGCCTAATGTGGCGTTTTCCCCGGTTTTGGTCAATGGGTGCACCGCAAAAAGGAGCGGGAATTGACGGAAACGTTCTGTCAATTCCCCCTCCGCAAGCAATCAGCCTTTCAGCGCGTCATCGACCAGTTTCGCCTGTTCCGCCGCGTGGCGTTTGGCAAGACCCGTGGCCGGTGCCGCCGCCGCAATCCGGCCCGCGTATTTCGGGCGGGCGGCTTTATGCTTGAGGCCGGTCAGAACGTCTTCGATCAGGCGATCGACGAAGAACCATGCGCCCTGGTTATAAGGCTCTTCCTGGCACCAGACCACATCGGCATTCGGGTATTGGGCCAGTTCTGCCGCCAGCGCCTTGGCCGGGAACGGGTAGATTTGCTCGAGGCGCAGGATGACGACGTCTTTCATGCCGCGCTTTTCGCGCTCCTCGAACAGGTCGTAATAGACCTTGCCGGAGCAGAGAACGACGCGGCGGACGTCCTTGCCCTTGTTCAGACGGTCGCGGGCATCGTCCCAAAGGATGCGGTGGAAGGTTTCTTTCCCCGTCATCATCGAAAGCGGCGATACCGCAAGTTTGTGCCGCAGCAGGGATTTCGGCGTCATGATGACCAGCGGCTTGCGGAAGTCACGGTGCATCTGGCGGCGCAGAACGTGGAAATAATTGGCGGGCGTCGTGATATTGCAGACCTGCCAGTTGTCCTCGGCGCAGAGCTGGAGGAAGCGCTCAAGCCTTGCGGAAGAATGCTCCGGCCCCTGCCCCTCAAAGCCGTGCGGCAACAGCATGACCAGCCCCGACATCCGCAGCCATTTCGTTTCTGCGGAGGCGATGAACTGGTCGAACAGGACCTGCGCCCCGTTGGCGAAGTCGCCGAACTGCGCCTCCCACAGCACCAGCGCCTTGGGGTCAGCCAGCGTATAGCCGTATTCAAAGCCCAGAACGCCGGCTTCGGAAAGCGGGCTGTCATGCACTTCGAACGTTGCCTGACGATCGCTGATATGTTGCAACGGGATATATTTCTGCTCGGTTTCCTGATCGTAGAGGGCGGCATGGCGCTGCGAGAACGTACCACGCCCGCAATCCTGACCCGACAAACGCACCGAAAAACCTTCCGCCGCAAGGGAGCCGAAAGCCAGCGCTTCCGCAGTCGCCCAGTCGAATCCCTGCCCGGATACGAACATCTCCGCCTTGGCGTCCAGCTGACGCGCGATTTTTGGATTGACGGTGAAACCTTCCGGCATCGTGGTCAGCACTTCGCCGATTTTTTTCGCCATGTCGTCAGTGATAGCGGTCGCACCGCGGCGCTCATCGCCATAAGCGACCTTCATGCCGGTCCATGACCCTTCCAGATAATCGGCCTTGTTGGGCTTGTAGCTCTTGGTCGCTTCGAACGCGGTTTCAAGATAGGCATTGAATTCATCGACCATCTTCTGCGATTCATCCGCACTGACCGTACCTTCGGCGATCAGTTTTTTAACGTAGAGTTCGCGCGTCGATTCATGCCCCTTGATCTTACGGTACATCAAAGGCTGGGTGAATGCGGGCTCATCCCCTTCGTTGTGGCCGAAGCGACGATAGCAATACATGTCGATGACGACGTCTTTTTTGAATTTCTGACGGAATTCGATAGCAATCTGCGCGACATGAACGACGGCTTCGGGGTCATCGCCGTTAACGTGGAAGATCGGCGCCATGACCATCTTCGCCACATCGGTCGAATACGGGCCGGAGCGGCTGTATTGCGGCATGGTGGTAAAGCCGATCTGGTTGTTGATGACGATATGCACCGTTCCTCCGACGCGGTAGCCCGAAAGATCGGACATCATCAGCGTTTCCGCCACCAAGCCCTGCCCCGCGAACGCAGCATCACCATGGAGAAGAATCGGCAGAACTTTCGTCCGTTCCTCGTCACGGCGCATTTGCTGCTTGGCACGGACCTTGCCGACGACGACCGGATTGACGACCTCAAGGTGCGAAGGATTGGGCGTCAGGGACAAATGGACAACGCGCCCGTTGAAAGCGCGGTCGCGCGACGTGCCGAGGTGATATTGCACATCGCCCGAGCCAAGAACGTCGTCCGGGTTGGGCGGATTGCCCTGAAACTCGGAGAAGACCGCCGTAAACGGCTTGCCCAGAACATTGGTCAAGACATTGAGGCGGCCGCGATGCGCCATGCCGAAAATGGCTTCCTCGACGCCAAGCTCCGCGCCGCGGCTGATAATTCGCTCGATCGCGGGGATCAGGGATTCGCCGCCGTCAAGGCCGAAACGCTTGGTCCCGGTGTATTTCACATGCAGGAATTTTTCAAACGATTCCGCCGCGACAAGGCGCTGGAGAATGCCGCGTTTATCGGCGACATCGAACGCTGCGTGATTGCGCGGAGACTCGAAGCGGTCTTGAATCCATTGCTTTTCTTCAGGGTCGGAAATATGCAGGAACTCAACCCCGGTATTGCCGCAATAGGTCCGGCGCAGAGCGATGATGATTTCACGCAGTGTCGCCGTCTCCATACCGAGAAAACCGTTGACGAAAATTGGACGGTCGTAATCGGCATCGCCGAAGCCGTAATGAGTGGGATCGAGTTCAGGATGGTGGCTGCGCTCTTTCATCTCCAGCGGATCGAGCGTCGCGATCACGCCGCCTGCCGGACGGATCGTTCATCCAGATCGCCGGAGACAATCCGCGCTTCACGCGCCATCTGGTCAGGGAGATCGACATTCATGGCAAAGCCGCCCGCGATGCGGCGGTTTTCGGCAGGGGTCCAGCTTGCCCCGGCCAGGTCCTGAAGCAGGGCGACTTCGCTGTCGTTCAGGTCAACGAAAAACGCCTGCCAGCTCTGATCCACGCTCTCGGGGTTCTGTTTGAAACGGGTGTAAAGATGGGCGATGTATTCGGCGTTGGCGCCGGTCAGAAAGGTGAGCTGGTTGGCCATGGCGGCAGGTACCCCGGAAAGCAGCGTTACAGGTGAAATCCGGCCCATTTCAGGCTATTCGTGGCAGGTGCAGCGCAAAAAAGGAGCCGGAGCCTGTTATTTAGGGTAAAAGCCCCTGAAAATCAACCGGATTTCAGACATGGCAGCCCCGCCGATACAGCAAATTGCCCAATAATTAAATCAAATTTTATCCTTTTGAATTAGCATATTAAGTGTAGCATCGGGTTTGTTGTGCCTGATGCAATAAGTCTATGCCGGGTTTCAGGGGTGCCGATTATGGAGAAGGCGGGTTTTCTACGAAACAGGCAAGCGGGTTTTACGCTTGTTGAGATGGCGACAGTGCTGGTCGTTTCGGGGATTCTGCTCGGCGGCACAGTGCTGGCGGCCCCCTCCTTCACCTACAAACTGAAAGCGGATACGACGCAGCAGCGCTTCGATCTGGTGCTTAACGCCTTAAGCGCCTACAGCCAGCGCCATTACCGCCTTCCCTGTCCGGCGGACACCAACGGCGCCGCCCGGGGCCTTGAACGGGACAACGGCAAGTGCTTTCAAAACAGCAGCGACGCCAACCTCTATGCCGAAACGGAAGGCGTTGTCCCGTGGCGGGAACTGGGCCTTGCAGAAAGCGACGTGATTGACGGATGGGGCCGCTATATTACCTATAAACCGGCGCCACATCTCACCGTTGATACCTACGATTCCGCCATGCAGAGCGACGCGGCTGTGGGCGATGATATTCATAACGCCTGCCGCAATCAGGTCTGGTACGATTCGGGCCGACATCACCTGAACCGGCAAAAAGCCCTGTTTTGCTGTAACTCTCACCCGAAAACCGGCTATCTGGCCGGACAACCAAACTCCAGCAGCGCCAACGTCGCCGCCGGAAACTGGAAGCGCAACGCCGTCGTCATAGCCGGGACCATGGGCGGAAGCAACGCGGTAGCCAATACAGCGAATATCGCCAGCACCAACAGCTGGATCGACACCTATAACGCCAAAGACCCGAGCGGAGCTTTTTATACCGCGGGCCCCTTCATCGAAATTTACGACGTTGCCGCCGATGCTCCGTTGCTCCGGGCATCCGGCCATGCGGTCACCCTCATCAGCCATGGCGGGAACGGCTACTTCTCCTTCATGAAAAATATCGCTGCCGATACGCGCCTTGACGCGACGATGAACGGCGCAGCCGCCCCGACGACAAGCGCGCCGGTTGCTTCGGATGAAACGCGCAATGTTTGGCCCGCGAATGTCTTCGCGGGCAGCAAGCCGCACCCGAAATCGAATGCGGCGTCGTTCGCCGTCGATCCGCTGGGCCTTCGCAGCGGCGCGTCCGACGATATTGTTGCCTATGAGCGTTCGGACAAGTTGTTTGCACGTTCGGGCGCGGCGACATGCGTCCGCCCGGCCCGTGCAGAAAAACCCTATACCTGCCCAGGTTTTTCATACGGCAACTACATGTACATTCTGGATAACAGCGGCTCCATGACGACGGAATTCCAGAATCTGACCAGAGGAAAGGACCCTACGCGCTGGGACGTCGCCCTGAGGGCCCTGATGGGCGACCCCAGCAGCGGCAATCCGGATATGAAGAAAAGCATTATTCGCCCGCATTTGATGGCGGAATACAAGAATGACCAGGCCAGCCCGGATCTGGTCGGCTTTACCACACTGACCTATGGCGAGATCGATACAACCGTGACCAAAGACAGCCCCGCAACGGCGCTTCTGAATGCCGACCCCGTCACGGGCCAGGCGATTGCCTTCGATACGGAAGGGAAGGTCGATTCAGCCATCCAGCAAGCTATCAACTCGATCCCCAAAAGCCCCGGCGGCGGCACGCCGCTGCTGAACACCATCCTGAAGGCCGCAAAAGCCATGGGCGACGGCGATTCTTTCGAGCCTAGCGCCATCATGGTGATTTCCGACGGTGAGGATACGGATTCCGCCATGGGATACGGCAGAGGAACCAGCGCGACGCTTTCCGCTGTCAAATCAAAATTCGGCTATCTGAAAATCTCGGCCGACCTGCAGAACCTTGCGAGCGCGAATAAAATTTCGCGGGAAGAATTCATCGGCCGCGTTGTGAATGAAAACTACCCCAACATGATCGTCAATATCGTCGATATCGGCGAAGCTCCAAATACCCAGAAGATCACCAATGCGACGTCCGGCTTTTACATGAAACCAAAAAGCGAAGAGCAGCTGAACAAATACCTGAAACGCCTTAACAGCTGCCGCGACGACCAGTCCTGATGCAAGGGCGCAAGAAATAATAAAAAAGCCCCTGCGCAAGGGGCTTTTTTGTTTCTGGAAGAGAGAAAACGTTCTATCTCAGGACCTGCTTCCATTCATCAAGATTTATGAAGCCGTCACTGTTATCGTCATAGGCAAAAAACGTCCCTTTTGCAAATTCATCAATATCAATCTTGCTATCGCGGTTTGTATCCCACTTTGAATACAAGCCGGTTTTCTCGACCAGGGTTTTTACCTCATTATTGTCGAGCCGTCCGTCTTTGTCCTGATCCCAATACGTGTATTTGCTGTAATCAACATCCTTGTAAGGGCGATACCACTTGGTCGTGCTTATGTTCCACTCTTCATCCCCCAGATAACCATCACCATTCATATCTGATCTTGTATAGAAATAGGTTGTGAATTCATCCGGATCGATAAAGCCGTTTCCATTTTTATCGTATGAATATGTGCGAGTCTGCGTCTCGCTGCTCTGTGCCTGCGCCAGTATTGGAGCGCCTGCGGTTGCAGTGAAAACGACGGCTGCCAGCGCGGCAGCATTTAATCTGAATGTCATGATATTTTCCTTTTTAAAATCTGTGTGCCGTAAAAAACAAATGAGCGATAAATTTTGTTCCTGATTATTTTTGGAATTTATCTTGATGTTGTGTGGTCATCGATTTGATCGCCGATCTCCTCTGTCACCTCATCAATCTTGTCGCCCAATGTCTTATGGCGTGAGCGATCGTATACAAGGAATCCGAAAATTCCCAGCAGCAGCAAGACAATGATAATCAGAAGATTTCTGCTGTTATACACCATGGTTTTTCCAGTCTTGTAATTTTGAATCGCCGCAGAAAATTGACAGGCCAGGCATCAGGATCACGCAACAATCAAGGGGGAAGAATCAAGATGTGCAGAGTGAAATTTTTGCCCTCATATTGGCGGTGATTTTCCGCGCATTGCATGCACGGCAGCAGCCACGATAAAAAGCACAAGAAAGACCACAAACAGGATTTGTGCAATCTGCATGGACGCGCCAGCAATCCCGCCAAAGCCAAGAACGCCTGCAACAAGCGCTAACACAAGGAATATCAAAGCCCATTGAAGCATGATTGCCTCTTTCCGTCACATGACTTTCAGAAATTACATTGCAAGACGAACATAATAGGCCGTGAAAAGTTCCTCTCGCCCTTCAGACGAGACTCTTTCATAAAAAAACACGGATAATGTGGATCATGGCCCAAAATCATGGGTGTAGTTCCATGCCTGAAAAATGGGGATTTTTCTAGCGGAACGGCCTGATACAACTGCCGTTGTTCAGATGGCCGTATAAACCGTTCTGGGTCATCGACACGACGAGGTCGTCGTAGTATCCGGCCCCCGGCACCTTGTTTCGCGCGCGTTCGATGAAATCACGGTCTTCATCGGCGTTCTCCAGCTCATCCCCGGCAACTCCCGGAACGCGGTCCGTCGTCTCATTGGCCAGCAAGGTCCCAAGCCCGTTCTGGCCATGGCTGACCAAAACGAAAGCCCATGCCGTCGCATTGCTGCCGACGGGCGGGGTCTGGAACGCATCGATATCGCCGAAGTCGTTTACACCGCTGGTTCTGTCGTCAAAGCCTGCGCGCGCCTGAATAAGGCTTGCCGATCCTGCGGTATGCATGCGGATATCCGTGCCCGTCGCCGCAAAGCCGAAATTGCCGTTATTGGGGCAGCAGAACTTGGCCTTGCGGGGGTTGTGATTGATATTCACATTTGTAATTTTTGCACCGCCACCGATACGGGTCCTCGAATGCGAGCGTTCGGTAATCCATATCCCGCGCGCCAGGCAATCGCGGTAAACGTCAATTCCGGAATCCGGAATCAGCGATACGTGGTTGTCGGCAAAAACCGGGCTGACCCTGTAGGTCATGAACCGCCCCCAGCCATCCAGCGCGTCGCGCTCCTGAATTCCCAGCGCGCGAAAGGGAACGATGCCTTCCTGACGGTTGCAGGCCCCGCCGGGCGGGGTGTGGTCCTCACGCCCGAAATTCGCACTGGTGCGCGCGACGGATGGGTCTGCCGGACACGGCAGGCGATCGTTCAACTGGACGAAAGAGCTGAGCTGGTTAACGACCCTTTGCTGGGCGACGGTCGTATCGCGTTCATAGTCCGGGGTTTCCTTGATCTGCAGGAACCCGAGCCCCAGCGAAGCGAAAACGCCTAGAAAAATCACGATCATCGCGACCAGAATCAGCGCAACCCCGCGCTGGTGGCGAAAGCGGGCGGAACGGCCGTTCAGGGATATCTGCATGATGATGTTCCATTCTCCGCCATGATTCCGGCCTGTGTCCGCCAGACGACAATATCGTCGAAGAAACTTGCGCCGGCGCCGCTGCTGCGCGAGCCGACACGAAAGGTTCTGTCCCATGAGGCAGCATTGGTTTCAGCCCCGTTGTCCTGCTCAGCCGTCCCCGCTACGCCTGTGGAATAACGGTTGCGCGTATCGTTCCCCATAAAGGCGCCGTTCCCGCTCTCCCCATGGCTGACCAGAACGAGTGCGGGCGCAACGATGTTGTCGTAGTTAATTTCGTATTGCGCGCTGTACCCGCCCGGCAACCCGGGACTGACCAGATCGAAATGATTGTTTGTCCTGTCGCGCAAATCCATATATGGCTCTCCGCCTGCCGTATCCGGCCAGACCGGATCTCCGGCAAGATCGAGGATCTGTATGTCCGAGTCCGTGGGAAAATCTGGAGAAGCTGCATTGCCGTCCCGGTTGCAGCAGAACTTGGCCTTGACACCGTTTACGACATCCTTGTTGTCGTACCATCCGCCGTCAAGGCAGCGTATATGCACACTGCCCTGATCAGCGGCAGCGGGATTAAGGCTTCCGGTTCCCGTCAGCCGGGCGACATCGCCGCGGACATTGTCGTTGTTCTGTGCGTAGATCGGGCTGACGGCATAGGTCATGTAGCGCCCCCAGCCGTCGCGCACATCCGCCGGGTCAAGATCGAGCGTCAGGAACGGCACGATCCCGACATTGCGCGGAACACCTCCGGTCGCACCCGGAGCCCCCCAGGATTCGCAGGTGGGATTGTCGAGTGGATCGCCCGGGTTCTGGTCCGGCACCGGACGGCCCGATGCAATGCTGGCCTGCGTCACGCCCCATTCCCAGCCGAACAATTCATCGCCTCTTCCCGGGTCGGCGGGGCAAGGCAGGCGCCCTGTGGACTCAACATAACTGGAGAGCGCCGATAAAACCTTGTTCATGTTGCGGTACGTCAGGTCGATTTGGTTTTGCTCCTTTGCTCTGGCATGAAGCTGGAGGATCGCCGCGACCATGATCCCGAGGATGGAGAGGGCAATCGCCATTTCCACCAGCGTAAACCCGCTTTCCCCGGATCTGCGGCGCGCCATCAGGGAAGGCTGCATGACTGTCCCTCTTCTGCAAAAATCATATCCTGCGTCCGCCAGAGAACGAGGTCGTCAAAGCGCGTCGCAGCATTGGTGCTGCGGGTCTTGGTATCCTGATAGGTATTGTCGCCATCTGCATTGTTCAATTCCTGCGCCGCCGTCGGTGCGGCATTGCGCGCATTCGCGGCGGGAATATAGGCCCCAAGGCCGTTCTGGCCGTGGCTGATGATGATATAGGCAATAACTGGCATGCCCAGGCGCAAGCGCCACGCCACCCAGCACAGGCCGCATCAGGACATCAGGAGCGGCGTTGCCGTCAGGTCCCGGATCGCGCGCCATGGCCAGCACAAAATTTCCGTCTTCATCAAGGATGTTCAAATCTGTTGCCGCGGCAGGCGTTCCGGGGCAGCAAAAGCGCGCCTTGCGCGGATTGATGCCCTGCGCAACCCGGAGGCCGCTGGCATCCTTGCCTTCATCGTAAAGCCAGTCCCCGGTGCGGCAAGCCGGATGCACCGTGGCCGGGAGATTGTTGAGCGTATTCTGGGAGAATGCAGGACTGATGGCGTAAGTGAAATAATTGTCATAGCCATCGATCGCCAACCCTTCCGGAATGCCCAGCGTGCGAAAAGGAATGATTCCTTCCGTGCGCGGGCAAGCATCGGGGACTGTGGCGCCATCTGCGCCGCTGCCGGATTCAAAGCCGTAAGGCGGATTGACCGATCCGCTATCGGGAGCGGCCGGGCATGGCAGGCGGTAATTCAGGACGGCATAGGCGTTCAGGATGCGGCTGACCTTTTCCATCTTCTTGGTCGTTTCCACGAACTGGAAATTCGCGATCATCGGACGGAAGACGCCCATCACGGCAAAGATGATCAACCCGGCGATCAGAATGACCGCCGCCATTTCAACAAGCGTGAATCCTTTCGCGCAATCCGGGCGGCGCTGCGCTACCATTGCCCTATCCCCACATCATTTTTTCAGGCACATAATATCATTTTTCTGAAGGAGATTGGTTACTCAGGTATTAACGATCATGCCCGCTTTTTCCGTCGCGTGGTCGGATTCGCCGCGCAAAGCCATGGCAAGCTTGTTCAGGGCAAGGTCTTCCTCGTAGCTGATGTTGAGAAGGTCCTCGGAAACCGATTTTTCGCCCTTCATCGCGCCAAAAAAACGATCGACCATCATGCCGATCTTGCGGCTCAGGCGATAATGCCATGGCTCATTCTTGTCGTATTCGCGGAAGGCCCGGGCGACCTCCAGTCCGATCTGCATCAAAATCCGGCGAAAGGCTTCGACATCGCGCGGCGAAACCTTGCCCTTTAGGATTTGCACTGCCTTCTGGCAGTCGGCGGGTACTGCCGCAAGATTGCGCCCCCAGCTGCGCCATTCGGCTTTCTGCAGGAAGGTCTCGGCCAGAATTTCATGAATCAGCGCGGACTCATACATACCCTGCGCAAAAACCTGAATGGTTTTCTCCAGCGCATCGAGCTCCTTGCTGTCGGCGCTGCTGCCGCCGTTCAGGTCGCAACTGCTGACCCACAGCCCTGTCCGGTACGGCAGGGAAATCAAAAGGCTGCGCTCCTCGTTTGAAAAACCTTCCAGAAATGCCATGACTTACCCCTATGCGACCTGCGTTGCTGTCATTTGCGTTTTTTGACGCTTGTTACCAAGATCCAGAGCCGTAGCCAACCTGTCGATGGCGCTCTGCTCGCTCTCAGAAATATTCATCAGCTCATCCATCGTGCGCGCGGGGCGATGTGCCATCGCCGCCTGAATGCGATCCATCAGCACGCGGATAAAAATGCGCATGCGCAGGGCGATATCCCCGGTATCCTCAATCTCGCGGTAAGCCATGGCGACGGCGGTGGCGATCTCCATCAGCGTCAGCTTGAAAGACGCCAGTTCCTTGCGGTCGAGCGCCTCGACCAGAATATCGACGGCGCGGGTGCATTCCGCAGGAACCTCGTCCAGATTATGCCCCCATTCCGGCCACAGGTCCTGCTGCGCCAATGTTTCTTCCATCAGGCGCTGGACGAATTCGGATTTGAGAAAATCCTCGCCGAAACCGGTGACGATTGTGGCCAGAGCCTGCATTTCCGCCGCATCGGCGTCTTCGCCCCCAGACGTATCGCTGGAACTGACCCAAAGGCCAACGCGGTAAGGCAACGCCACCAGAAGGCTGCGCTGATCATCGGTAAAACGGTCAAGATGCGGCAATTGGCCCTCCTCTATCAGAACGCCACTCTATTTATAGTAACGGCAGGGTGGCCAAACGCCAAGGGACTTTGGAGTCTATGCGGCCATCGCCTTCAGAACCGCCTCGCCAAGTCCGGCAGGGCTGTCGGCGACGACGAAGCCTGCCGCCTTCATGGCCTCGATTTTGGCTTCCGCGGTATCGTTTCCGCCGGAGATGATCGCGCCGGCATGGCCCATGCGCTTGCCTTTCGGGGCGGTAACCCCGGCAATGAACCCGGCAATCGGCTTTTTCACCTTCAGCGATTTGTAATATTCAGCCGCATCGGCTTCGGCGCTGCCGCCGATTTCGCCAATCATGATGATCGCCTCGGTTTCCGGGTCGGCATGGAACATTTCCAGGCAGTCGATGAAATTCGTGCCGTTGACCGGATCGCCGCCGATGCCGATGCAGGTCGATTGGCCCAGGCCCGCCGCCGTGGTTTGCGCCACGGCCTCATAGGTCAGGGTGCCGGAGCGCGAGACAACCCCGATTTTGCCGCGCTTATGGATATGACCCGGCATGATGCCGATCTTGCACTCATCCGGCGTGATGACGCCGGGGCAGTTTGGGCCGATCAGACGCGATTTCGAGCCTTGCAGCGCGCGCTTGACCCGCACCATGTCCAGAACCGGAATGCCCTCAGTAATGCAGATGATCAGCTCGATCCCGGCATCGACGGCTTCCAGAATGGAGTCGGCGGCAAAGGGCGGCGGGACGTAAATGACGGAGGCGTTGCAGCCAGTCCGGACGCGGGCTTCCTCGACCGTATTGAAGACCGGCAGGCCAAGATGCGTCTGCCCACCTTTCCCCGGAGTCACGCCGCCGACCATATTCGTGCCATAAGCGATGGCTTGCTCGGAATGGAAGGTACCCTGCGACCCGGTAAAGCCCTGGCAGATGACTTTGGTGTTCTTGTTGACGAGGACGGCCATGACGAAAGCAACTCCGCTAAAAATGGTTTGAAACCCGTCCCTTTATAAGGTGCGGTGCGGAAAAATCAAAGCGCCAAAAGGCTGTTCGCCGCATCCGGATTTTATTTGCATAATATTGAAATAAGTGGTATCCCTCACCCTCTTCCAGACAGACGCGAAAAGGGGGAACGACGATGCCCTTCTCCACGGGACTGAAACGCGGTTTGGTCGCCGGGCTCACGCTCGGCGCGACCTTTTTCGTCCCGGTGAACAAGTCCGTTTCCGACGGTCTGTGGCGCGAGAATCCCCTGCATGTCGTGACCGACCGCCTGCTCGGGAAAATTCGCTACCTTGAA
>JACPDM010000106.1 GCA_016184045.1 Micavibrio aeruginosavorus
AGGCTTGTGTGGTCGCGGTGCATCAGGTCGCAGAGATAACGCTCGAAATTGCTGGAGACCTGAATATCCATGCTGGGCGACAGCGACGGCATGACCTTGTCGACGCGCATTTCTCCGGTTTCAAAAAACCGGGTCAGGATATCGTTGCGGTTGGTGGCCAGCGTCAGGCGGTGGATCGGAATACCCATGCGTCTTGCGACCCACGCGGAATAGACGTTGCCGAAATTGCCCGTTGGTACGGTAAAAGATACGGGCCGGTCCGGCGCGCCCAGCGCTACGGCGGCATACACGTAATAGACCACCTGCGCCATGATGCGCGCCCAGTTGATGGAATTGACGGCGGAAAGGCGGAGTTCCTGCTGGAGTTTCGTATCGCTCAGGACTGCCTTGACCAGCGCCTGACAGTCGTCGAATGTACCCTCGACCGCAAGGTTGTGGACATTCGGCGATTCCACCGTTGTCATCTGTCGCCGTTGCACGGCGGAGGTGCGGTCCTTCGGGTGCAGGATGATGGTGGTGATGTTGCGGCAATGGCGCAGGGCCTCGATCGCGGCGGAGCCCGTGTCGCCGGAAGTCGCGCCGAGAATGGTCAGCTTCTGGCCGCTTTTTTCCAGCGTCATGTCGAAGATGCGTCCGAGGAACTGCATCGCGTAATCCTTGAAGGACAGCGTCGGCCCGTGGAACAACTCCAGTATCCACGCGTTCGGCCCGATCTGCACCAGGGGCGCGATGGCGGAATGATTGAACATGCCGCTCTCGTAGCTTTCAGCAAGAAGGCCCTGCAAAACGTCGCCGGAAAAGGATTTTCCGACAAAGGGGGCGATGACGCTGGCGGCGACGCTGGTGTAGGGCGTTCCTGCAAGATGGGAAAGCAGGCTATGATCCAGTTCCGGCCACGTGTCCGGGATATAAAGTCCGCCGTCCGGGGCAAGCCCGGCCATCATGACGTCGAGAAAATTTTTTGGCTCACCGGGGCCGCGGGTGGAGATATAGCGAATCATGGCCCTATTTCACCATACAAGGCGGGGGCTGTCATCTCCCATAAAGATTTAAAACCCGCGATCGCAAGGACGTCTTCAGGTAGAAAGCCGGTCGAAGATCATATCCATGCATTTCTGGTCGAACATCTGGTCGTGCCAGGCGTTCTGCGTCATTTCATTGGCCTTGATGTGCAGGCGGCCTTTGTCGGAAACGATCTCCCAGCAGGGCGGATTTTGCAGGATCATGTTGTCGAGCGCATGCTTGATATTGAAGATCACCGGCTGCTGCGGGCCCCCCATGTCAAGGCGCGGCCCGAGGACGCGGTAGGACAGGCCGACGCGTTGCAGGGCATAGAGCTGCTCGGCGTCAAGCATACATATGCAGTCCGTAATCCCGTTATTCAGCGCGCCTTCAAACGCCGCGCGCAAAAGACCGAGCGGCGCGAAGGGAATGATCCGGCGGATATAAACGTTGGCTGCATGATCCAGATGCATGTCCTGATCCTGATCGAAATAGGCAGGCAGGGTTTTGCCGTCGCCCGGGCGCTGGCGAAAACTGCGCGTCATGCAAAGGCGTGAAATTTCACAGAACTGCCCGATGCGGTCTTCCATATGGATCAACGGATGATCGCAGATGAATTGCAGCGGAAAGCTGTGCAGCAGCTTGTCTTGTCGCGGCAAGACGACGCGCACCGTTCCCACTGCCTCATCCGTCAGTTTATGGTAGAGGAGATAATGCAGTGAATGATCGTCATAGGCGTCTTTTTCCAACTGGTCCGGCACCCCGGAGGAAAATCCAGGGGTAATTCCGTGTTCGTTGCAAAAAACTTCATAACGGAGTTTGAAGGCGATTTCGCGCAAGGCGTCAGACCCTGCCTCGATCACGCGAAAGGTTTTCTGATAGGCCGGATAAAATGATTTTGAATGCATGCTCTCAAGGCACGCATTGAGAAATTGTTGCGTCGACATACGGCACACCTTCCCTTTCATAAATTGATTATAGAACCCTAGTATTATTTTAAAGGCCCTGAGTTGAAAATTAATTAATTAAATCAATGTGTTGGATAAAATTTGTAAAAAAATTCCATTAAAATAGCCCTGTATTCTCCGCATCGACTCCGCTGTGTTGTTTTTAGGCGCTGCTGCGATTATAGCTCTGGGGTATGAGTCAATCGTTTGACGTTATTATTATCGGCGCCGGAGCGGCGGGGCTGATCTGCGCCGCGGCCGCCGTGCAGCGCGGACGGACGGTCATGGTGCTGGATCACGCGCGGAAAATTGCAGAAAAAATCCGCATTTCCGGCGGCGGGCGCTGCAATTTTACCAATCTGCATTGCGCCCCCGACCGTTTCATCTCCGCCAATCCGCATTTTTGCAAATCCGCGCTTAGCCGCTATACGCCGCAGGATTTTATCGCGCTGGTCGATCGCCATGGTATCGCATGGCATGAAAAAACTCTCGGCCAGTTGTTCTGCGATGGATCGGCGCAGCAGATCATCGATATGCTACTCAAGGAATGCGATGGCGCCGCGATCCAGCCCGGAACGGAAATCCGGCGGGTTGAAAAACACGCTAGCCGCTTCGTGCTGGAAACCGCGCAGGGAAATTTTGACTGCGAATCCCTCGTGATCGCGACAGGCGGGCCGTCGATTCCGAAAATCGGGGCCAGCGGTTTCGGCTACGATATCGCCCGTCAATTCGGCCTCAATGTCATCGCTCCGCGCGCCGGGCTGGTGCCGCTGACGTTCCAGCCGGATTTGCTGGCAATGACCAGGGATCTCTCCGGCGTGTCGGTCGATTCTGTCGTTGTGTCCTGCGGCAAGGTGGCGTTCCGCGAAGCGCTCCTCTTCACCCATCGTGGCCTCAGCGGCCCTGCGATCTTGCAGATTTCATCCTACTGGAATCCGGGCGACGAGATTGTTGTCAATCTGTGTCCCGATATTGACACGTTTGAGTTCCTGCGCGCTTCTCGCCGTTCCGGCGCGAAGAAGAAGCTGCATACCGTCCTTGGCGGCATCCTGCCGCAGCGCCTTGCCGACAGGATCGCCGCGCAGCACGCCCTTGACGGCGCAATGGCGGATTTGTCCGATAATGCGCTGAAAGCGGTTGTGGCCTCTGTTAACGCATGGCGCGTCAAACCCGGCGGGTCCGAAGGGTTCCGCACGGCGGAAGTCACATTGGGCGGTGTCGATACGCGGGAACTTTCGTCCCGCACCTTCGAAGCCGGAAAGATTCCCGGCCTCTATTTCATCGGCGAGGTGATCGACGTCACGGGCTGGCTCGGTGGCTATAATTTTCAGTGGGCCTGGTCGTCGGGCTGGTGCGCGGGGCAGGATGTCTAGAAAGGAAAAAACATGCAAGGCAACGATTTGATAGCGCAGGCGGCGACGGCGCTCGGGGACTATGCCCTTGCCGGAATAGCGGCGTTCCGCGCCGGGCAGGGGCGCGATTCCGCGGCTCCGGCCCTCAGCCATCTGTGTTTCAAATTCCGCGATCAGGCGGCTTATCAATCCGCCATTGCCGCCGCACGCACCATCGGCGCGGTGACGCAGAAGGATTTCAAGGGAAAGCAGATCACGTGGTGCCGCCTGCATAAGCCGATCCCGGCGGGCGATCTGCGGCTGGAATGGCTGGAGCTGGTCGAGCCCGTCGATGCGCCGAATGCCGATAACGCCGTTACGGCGGTCGGCTATGCGGTCGCGGATCTTGCCGATGTCGTCAAGATTCCGTCGGCGGACGGAAAGATCGTGTTTCGCTATCAAGCCCGCCACGCGGCGGAACTGGACGGTGCCTAGCTATTCTTCGTCGCCGCCGGCGTGATCGTGGTTGCAGCAGCCGTCATGGTGGTGATGCTGGCCGTGGTCGTGATTGTGCGCGTTGTCATGGTCATGATCGCAGCAGCTCCCGTCTTCGGCGTGAACATGGCCGTGGCCGGACAGAAGGCCGGTGAGGCCGCCCGTGCCGAAGGGCATGGTGCTTGACCCCATCAGGCCGTTGCGGAGGAAACTGAATTTCTTGCGGTCGGACATGGCGCTTTCCTGAATGAATGTTCCTGCCGGTTTTTAGCGCGGGGCCGGGCGGAAAAGGAAGAAAAATCTGCATTCGCGGCGGGATTTCCGGGGTTTTTGTAAATTCCGCGGGAACCATTGCCGCCCTTGCCGCGTTGAAGGTGTGTTCCCACGTAAAAACCCGGACAGGCCGCAATGTCGCTCCAGATTGCCTCAATTTCCGAAACGCGCCTGCCGTTCCGCCGCCATATGCGGAGCGCGGATCAAGACAGGAGCCGCCGGAATTACATCGCCGGGCCGGACGGCGACGCCTACGGCCTTGACGGGCTTCAGGCGCAAGGCGGCATGATGAGCCTTGAGGATATGGTCGTCCTCTCCGCCTTCAGCGACCAGCCGGACTGGGCGCGCGCCTTGCGTCGCCACGACCGCGAAGCCTGCCCGGCGGAAGCCGCGCAGCAATACAGCTTTTTCTTTATGGCCCCTGTGTCGCTGGAAGCCTAAAGCCCCGCCGCATCCTCAAGATAATGCCTGTCGATGCCGAACCGCGCCTTGGCGGCGGCGATTGTCCCGAGCACTTCAGGATCGCGCATCTTCATTTTCGGATTGCGCGTCGCGACGATCATGACGTTTTTGGGCGTGTGCGCGTCGGAGATGAATTCGAACACTTTCACCGTATAGCCGAAATATTCAAGGATCAGCGCGCGCAGCCCGTCCGTTACCATCTCCGCCTGGCGCTCGGTGAAAATGCCGTGCCGGAGCAGGAAATCGAAATCGGCGTTTTTGTTTCCCTGCGCGCGGCTTTTCTCCATCGCCCGCCGGATCTGCTTGTGGCAGCACGGCGCGACGACGATCAGCGCCGCATCCGCCGCTATTCCCTTGGCGATCGCGTCGTCCGTCGCGGTGTCGCAGGCATGCAGGGCGATCAGGATATCCGCACCGCCCGCGTCATAATCCGCAATCGACCCTTGCGCGAAGCGCAGCCCGTCAAAGCCCGATTCCGCCGCGATTTTATTGCACAGTTCGACCAGATCGGCGCGGTACTCGACCCCGCGCACCTGCGGCTGGAGGTTCAGGGCATGGCGCATGTAATCGTAAAGGGCAAAGGTCAGGTAGCCTTTCCCCGCGCCCATATCGACGATATTGGCGGCGCGCTCCGGCGGCAGGGTTTTGATAAGGCCGCTCAGGATCTCGACATATTTGTCGATCTGGCGGTATTTGTCCTGCGCCGATTTCAGGACGCTTCCGCCCGCATCCGTGATGTTGAGGGCATGCAGCCAGGGCTTTCCTTCCGTCGTGACAAGACGCGTTTTGCTACGGTCATGGGCGAGGGAGGGCGCTTCGCGCTGGCTGGGCGGCATTTTTTTGAGGCGCGCGGCCTTCCCCTGCGGCGCGGTCAGCTCGAGATCAAAGGCCGTGGTGCAAAGAAGCGCCTGCCGGAAATCGTGCCCGAGCGCGGCGCGGATTCTCTCCAGCGCCGCATCCGGCGGATAATTCTTGACGATATCGCGGGTTTTGTAGCGGGTGGTAAAGCTCAGCATCGGCGCGCGCTTGATGATGACCTGCTTGACGTGGACAGATTTGAGCCCGTCTTCCGCCCCGGCATAGTGGCCAAGCGAGAGCTTGACGAAACTGCCGTCCTCCAGCGCCCGCGCAAGGGCGTTTTCAAAGCTGTCGATGGCGTTTTCCTGCGTCATGACCTTCTTATACCGCGCGGGCCCGGCAGAGGGAAAGGTTTAAAAAAATGCGCCCCCTCCGGAGCGGGGAGGGGGCGCGAGCCTCAACCAAAGGAACTCACAAAGAAACTCAGAAATCGACCGCGGACAGCAGGGTGACGGCGTCGATCACCTTTTTGCTGGCTTCCCCGATCAGCAGGACGTCCTTGTCCACCTGCACATATTGATGGCCGCGCGGGGGCGGGCCGAGAAGATCGAGAAGATCG
>JACPDM010000107.1 GCA_016184045.1 Micavibrio aeruginosavorus
CGATGCCGTCGATTTCGGCGTCTTTTTGCGTGGGAATGGCCGTCAGGGTGTAGAACATTTCCCCGGTGCTGGCCTTACGGAAATGCGGAGCGGTTTCCGTGTCATAGATCTGGGCCTTGTCGCGCTGCGCGGCGACGGGCTTATGATTTGGCATCCCTGAACGGGCAATAATGGATTTGTTGGTGCCGTCGGTCATGCGGAGGAAATCCTGCCCCAAGGCTTTCACGCCTTCCGGGCTGGCGTGGTTGAGCAGCAGCGCATGGAAATCCGGATTTACGAAATAAATAACGAACGGGACTTTGTCATGCAGGCATTTGTTCACCAGCATTGGCCCCATGATGCGCGATCCGTCGCCAAAGCGCATGGAAACGCGGTCATTCACGCCGGGTTTGGCGTTATACAGCTTGTTCGCCAGAGATTCATGCAGTTTCAGCGCTACATCCGGGGCGGTAAAATCCTTCCAGCCGGAAAGGGGAATGGCTGAAACGGCAGCCTTGAAGGAGGCGTCATTTCCAAGGCCGGTCTGGACGATATAATCAAGACATTGGGCTTCGCTCAGCGTCGTCAGCAGGGCGTCGGACTCGCTGCGTTTATAAGACCGGGTCAAGCGGGGGAGCATCGCTGTTGCTTCTTCCCGCCACAGGGAATGACGCCCGGCGAGAGCGACAATGGCCCCGATCTGCCGCGTATAATATTCCCCTAAGTCATTGATTTTCATTTAAAATTCCCCGTCTATTTGTCTTAATAACTTGCAGCTCAACGGTTTTAGCAGGCTTTCCCGATCAGGGCAAATGCTCCTTGTTCAAGGGATTCCCCACCATATCTGGAGCCCCCACAGGCAAAAGGCCGCCAGAATCCCTGCGGCTACATCATCCAGCATGACGCCCATGGCGCCCGGAACCTTGCGGTCGAAATAGCTGACCGGCCAAGGCTTGAGCGCATCAAAGGCGCGGAACAGCGCAAAGGCAAGGATCACGGAAATCGGGCTCAAAGCCGCAGGAATCAGGGCAATCCACTGTCCAACCACCTCATCGACGACCACGATTTGCGGGTCAGAATCGTCGCCTGACCCAGCGAGAACCGCTTTCGTCGCCCAGATTCCAAGCGGAAACAGGATGATAGCAGACAGTCCTAAGAGCGTACTTCCGCACAGTACCAGACAGCTCATGCCGGAGCCGGGCGCATCAACCCGCAGCCAAACCATGTGGCGAGCAAGGTTTGCGGGGATTTGAATTCGAGGTGGGGAGGAAGTCTGGTCATGGGTGCTGGTATTCTAGCGTCTATTTCGGGAATTGAACAGTCGCCAGCGCTTGTGCTGCAATGCCCTCGCCACGTCCTGTAAAACCGAGTTTTTCGGTCGTTGTCGCCTTGATCGAGATGCGATCTTCCGACACGCCGCTGACACGGGAAATGACACGCTGCATCGCTTCACGGTGGGGGCCGATGCGTGGTTCTTCACACAGGAAAGTTAAATCAAGTAAGGTAATTGCAGCTTTTTTTTCATGTAAAAGTTTAATTGCATGGGCCAGAAAAACCGTGCTGTCAGCGCCCTTCCATTGCGGATCGGAGGGCGGGAAATGCGTGCCGATATCCCCGGCGGCGATGGTTGAAAGCAGCGCATCGGTCAAGGCGTGCAAGCCGACATCGGCATCGGAATGCCCGGCCAGTCCGCGCGGATGGGGGATTGCCACCCCGCCCAGCATGACCGGGCCCGGCTTGGCCGGGTCAAAGGCGTGAACATCAAAACCGAAGCCGGTGCGGGTTTCCATCTGGTCGCTCATGATCGTCCTTGCAAGGTCGAGGTCGTCTTGGGTGGTGATTTTAAAATTGCGGCGGTTACCGGGAACGATGGTGACGGAATGCCCCGCCGCCTCGACCAGGCTGGCATCATCGGTGAAGCGGTCATCGTTCCTGAATTGTTCATGAGCGGCTCTGAGCAGGCCGAAGCGGAAAGCCTGCGGCGTCTGGACGGCCCAGAGTCCGGCTCTGTCAATTGTTCCGCCACCCTCCCGTCGCAGCGTGTCGGCGACCGGTACAGCTAGCGTTGCCGCTCCATCGCGCGCTGCGGCTCTGGCGACGGCCTCGATCTCCGCCCGTGAAACCATCGGGCGGGCGGCGTCGTGGATAAGGATGATCTCTTGCGGGCCGAGATGATCCAATGTCATTAATCCATTGAAAACACTTTGTTTTCTGTCCTTTCCAGACGGGGCTGGCTGGGGCAGGTGATAGGCTGTGAGCGTGTCATGATACAAATTCGCATGCGCTGGATCGCAAACGAGCCGTATTTGACTTAATGTAACACATGATAAAAATTGTTTAATGCATTGTTCTAAAATAGAAAAATGTCCAATTTTCTGATACTGTTTTGGCATGTCGGAGCCAAGACGCGTGCCGCTGCCACCGGCAACAATAATGACGGAGAAGGGCGGGCAGGCTGCATCGGGATGGGGCGTAATCATGGTTTGTCTTCTATAAGGTATCGCGGGGCTTTTGTCATCCGGGCCTGTGGCTGTGCGCCCCTGTGATATTTCTGCAACAGTGCGTGCTTTTGGCAACCGAATCCGCTATACCTGGGCGACTTAATTATCCGGGAACAATCTTTTGCTGAAACCCCGTTTGTTGACTTTGCGCAGTCTGCTGCCCTCCTTTATACGGCGGCGCCTCCCGCGTTTTCCGGCGCGGGTGAACCAGCGTTTGCGCTCCGGCCTTGCTTTTGCGCTGATCCTTGCGGCGGTGGCCAGCGGGATTGCGACCTATGCGGCCCTGACCGACACGCCGCCTTTCGGGAAAAATACCAACACCATTTTTTGGCTCCTCAATATCGACCTGATTATCCTTCTGGTTCTGGTCAGTCTGGTGGCCCAGAGAATCGTCGGTCTGTGGAGCGGGCGGCGCAGGGGGCAGGCAGGATCGAAGCTGCATGTTCGGCTGGTCTTTATTTTCAGTCTGCTGGCGCTGACTCCTGCAATCATTATGACTATTTTCTCGGCGCTGTTTTTCCATTACGGGGTGCAGAGCTGGTTCAGCGATAAAATCCATAATGCGATCAGTCAGTCCGAGGCCTTTGCCGAGGCCTATATGGCCGAGCACCAGCAGGTGATCAAGGCTGACATGCTGGCCATGGCCAACGACCTGAACCGGTCGGCGAACTCGCTGGCCGATAATCCGCTGGAATTTGAAAAATTTCTCCAGACGCAATCTTTCCTGCGCAATTTTACAGAGGCCGTTATCTTTGATGGATCGGGGCGCATGATCCTCTCGGCGGGGCTGACCTTGTCGATGGCGTTTGAGAGTCTGCCTGAATTTGCCATAGAGCAAGCGCAGCTTGGCGATGTCGTCATGCTGACCACCGCCGGGGATGAGAGAATCAGGGCTCTGGTCAAGCTGAACAATTTTCCGGATTCATACCTCTTTGTCGGACGCATGGTCGATCCGATGGTGCGCGAACGTCTGGATGCGACGATGAAGGCCGTTCAGGAATATGAACAGCTTGAAACCCAGCGTTCCGGCCTGCAGGTCAAGATGGTGATGATTTTCGTTACCGTCGCCTTGCTGCTGCTGTTCGCGGCGATCTGGTTCGGGCTGGTGCTGGCGCGGCAACTGGTGGCGCCGATTTCAGGACTGCTGACCGCGACCGACAGGGTGCGGGCGGGCGATCTGACGGCGCGGGTGTCGGAGCGGGATTCGATCGACGAATTCGACGAGCTGGCCCGCGCCTTCAACCGCATGACTATCCAGATCGCGGACCAGCGGCAGGAACTGATCACCACCAACCGGCAGCTTGACCAGCGGCGGCGTTTTACCGAAACGGTTCTGGCCGGGGTTTCCTCCGGCGTGATCGGCCTTGACCGCGACGGGCGGGTGACTTTGGTCAACTCTGCTGCGGCAACGCTGCTCCAGTCTGAATCGCGCGGCATGATCGGACAGGGCATCGCCGCGATGCTGCCCGATCTCGGCCCCCTGCTGGAGCAGGCGCATCAAAAACCTGCGCGGATGACTCAAGGCGAAATCCCCTATCTGCCGAGGGACGGCACACGCCGGACCTTGCTGGTGCGGATTGCTGTGGAACTGATCGGGGAGCAGGATACCGGCGCGGTCCTGACCTTTGATGACATTACAGAATTGCAGTCGGCGCAGCGCAAGGCCGCATGGTCCGATGTGGCGCGGCGCATCGCGCATGAAATCAAAAATCCGCTCACCCCGATTCAGCTCTCCGCCGAGCGTTTGAAGCGCAAATATCTGAAGCAGATTGAAGATGACCCGGAGACTTTCGCGCAATGCACCGACACAATCATTCATCATGTCGGGGATATCGGGCGCATGGTCAACGAATTCTCCGCCTTTGCACGGATGCCCGAAGCGGTGATGAAACACGAGAATTTAACAACCATCTTGCGTGATATTGCCGTGTTTGAGCAGCAAGCCCATCCCGGCCTGTCCATCGCCCTGAACGCGCCGGGGCAGGGGAACATGCCGGTATTCGCGCATGTCGATGCCCAGCAGGTGCGTCAGGCACTGACCAATGTGATCCAGAATGCCATCGATGCGCTGGAAGAGGCATCTGTACAGAACGGCCGTGTCGCTGTCACGGTCATGGCGGACCGCGGGGCGGATCATCTGGCGGTGATCGTCAACGATAACGGTCCGGGCTTTCCAAAAAACGAAGATGTCAGCCGCCTTCTGGAGCCCTATGTGACACACAAGGCGAAAGGCACCGGTCTTGGCCTTGCGATCGTCAAAAAGATTATGGACGATCATAAAGGCAGGATCATCCTTGGCGCGCCGGACTGGCTGAAAGAAGATTCGCGGTGGGAAGACCTTGGCGGCGCCACCGTGATCCTGTCCTTCCCGCTGGACCGGGTTGAGGCAATGACGGATTTAAAGACAGCATGAACGGACTGGAAAGAGCATGAGCACAGACATTCTGATTGTCGATGACGAAGAGGATATCCGCCGTCTGATTCAGGGGATTCTGGAAGACGAAGGCTATTCCGTGCGGCAGGCCGCGACGGCGGAAGGGGCTTATGCAAAGATCGCCGAGAAAGCGCCCTCCCTTGCGATTTTGGATATCTGGTTGCAGCAAGGGGATGAAGACGGCCTCAAAATCCTCACCCGCATCAAGCAGGATCATCCTTTTGTTCCCGTCCTGATGATCAGCGGCCACGGCACGATTGAAACAGCCGTCAACGCCATCAAGATGGGCGCGTATGATTTTATCGAAAAACCGTTCAAGACCGACAGGCTTTTGCTGATGATCGCCCGGGCGCTGGAGAATGCGCAGCTCCGGCGCGAAAACATGGCCCTGCGGCAGAAAAGCGAAAGCCCGGCGGAACTGACCGGACAATCGCAGGCAATTGCCGGCCTGCGGCAGGTTCTGGAGCGGGTAGGCCCGACCAATAGCCGCGTCCTGATCACCGGGGAGCCGGGCACGGGCAAGGATTTGGCGGCGCGGGTGATTCACCGCATGTCGGCCCGTGCGGGCGGGCCTTTCCTGATGTTGAACTGCGCTACGCTCCTGCCCGAAAGGCTTGAGGTCGAGTTGTTCGGGTCGATTGACGGCATCCATGGTGAGCCGGGAAAGGCCGGGGTTCTGGAACAGGCGCATGGCGGCACGCTGCTTCTGGACGAGGTCGCGGATATGCCGCTTGAGACACAGGGCAAGATTGTCCGCGTCCTGCAGGAACAAAAATTCTGCCGCGTCGGCAGCAATGAGCCGGTTCAGGTCGATGTACGGATTCTGGCCTCGACCAACCGCGACCTGCAAAGGGAAATGCAGGAGGGAAATTTCCGTCAGGATCTGTATTACCGCCTCAGCGTCGTGCCGCTGCGCATGCCGTCCTTAAGCGAGCGGTCGGAGGATATTCCGGCGCTGGCGGATTATTTCCTGCGCCAGTACGCGGCGCAAAACGGCGTGCCGCTGCGGGGGGTATCCGAAACTGCCCTTGCGGCGATGCAGGCTTATACCTGGCCCGGCAATGTCCGGCAGCTTCGCAACGCGATTGAATGGATCATGATCATGAACGGCCCGTCGCAGGAGGCCATTCGCCCAGACCAGCTTCCCCCCGAAATCCTTGGCGGCTGCGATGATTCGCCTGTGCGCGGGCTGGGGCCGGATCTGGTCCTCTTGCCCTTGCGCGAGGCGCGGGAAAAGTTTGAAAGGGATTATCTGGAGGCGCAAGTCCGGCGTTTTCAGGGAAATGTCTCCAAAACCTCGCAATTTGTGGGGATGGAACGCTCGGCTTTGCACCGCAAGCTGAAATCCCTTGGCATTTCGCTGGCTGAAAAGCACAATGACGACGACGATGAACAACAAAAGAAGACAGCTTAAGCCATGCGCGTCATAATTTGCGGTGCCGGTCAGGTCGGATTCAGCATTGCGGCATATCTGTCGCGGGAAGACAATGACGTCACCGTCATTGACCTGAAGCCGGATCTGATTGCCCAGATCAACGAGACTCTCGACGCCAACGGAATCGTCGGCCATGCCTCCAACCCCGACATTCTGGAACAGGCCGGGGCGCGGGATGCAGATTTGCTGATTGCGGTGACGCATTCGGACGAGGTCAATATGGTCGCGTGCCAGGTCGCACATTCCCTGTTTAACGTGCCGAAGAAAATCGCACGCATCCGGGAGCAGTCTTATCTCAATCCGGCGTGGTCCAATCTGTTCAGCCGGACGCACCTGCCCATCGACACGATCATTTCGCCGGAGAAAGAAGTCGCGCACGCGATCTATGAGCGCTTGCGGGTTCCGGGAACGACGAACGTTATCCCCCTTGCGGACGATCAGGTACACCTTGTCGGCGTGATCTGCACAGAGAACTGCCCGCTTGTGTATACGCCCTTGAACCAGATATCAAAACTCTTTCCCAGCCTTGCGATCAAGGTCGCAGGGATCATTCGCAGCGGCGGAAAGCCGATTATCCCGGCAGCGGACGATCAGATGTATGTCGGGGATGAAGTCTATTTCTTTACCGATACGCGCCACCTCAAGCGCGCTTTGTCCGCTTTCGGCCATGAGGAGCGGGAAGCGCATCATGTCGCCATTCTTGGCGGAGGAAATATCGGCCTTTTCCTGACGCAGATGCTGCACGAGGAGCAGTCGCAGGTGCGGATCAAGGTGATCGAGCATAATCTGGCCCGCGCCATGTATTTGAGCGAACGCATGTCCGGAGCTTCCGTTCTGCACGGCGACGGGCTGGACCCGAAGACCCTGGAAGATGCGGACATTCCTCACACCGAAACCATGGTGACGGTCACCAACGACGATGAAACGAACATTCTCGCGGCGCTTTTGGCGAAGCAGAACGGGTGCAAACGGGTCATTTCCCTGGTCAACAAGGTCAGCTATACGCCGCTGATCCGCCTGATGGGGATCGATGCGGTGGTTTCACCGCGTACGATTACGGTATCCAGCATCATGCAGCACGTCCGGCGCGGCAGGATCAAGGCTCTGCACAGTCTGCGCGAAGGGTTCGCCGAGGTGATCGAGGCGGAGGTTTCGGAAACGTCGAGCATTGCCAATCTCGAGATCGGCAACCTCAAACTTCCCCGCGATGTGATTATCGGCGCCATTGTACGCAAGGGCGATGTGCTGATGCCGGACCCGGAGGTGGTTATCCGCCCCGGTGATCATGTCATCGTCCTTGCCGAGCAGTCGCAGGCGCGAAAAGTTGAAAAAATGTTCCTTGTTCATGTGGATTTGTTCTGATGCCCCGTATCGCTTTCGTCAATGGCCGCTATGTCCCCCATAACGACGCCTGTGTCCATATCGAGGACCGCGGGTTCCAGTTTGCCGACGGGGTTTATGAGGTAGTCGCCTGCATCAACGGCAAGCTGGCCGATGAGCGCGGGCATCTTGACCGGCTGGAGCGTTCGCTCAGCGAGTTGTCCATCGACATGCCGGTCACGCGCCGCAGCCTGCAATTCATCATCCGCGAGATGCTCCGCCGCAACCGCCTTAAAAACGCGAATGTCTATATTCAGGTTACGCGCGGCGTTGCCAAGCGCGATTTCCCGTTTCCGCACGACGTTCCGGCGTCGATTGTCCTGACGGCGCGGGCATTCCAGTTCGACGGCAACGTCAAGGTCCAGAAGGGCGGGGAGGCGATTACCGTTCCCGATATCCGCTGGAAGCGCCGCGACATCAAATCTACCGGCTTGCTGGCGCAGGTTCTGGCCAAGCAGGAAGCTGCTGAATCCGGCGCTTATGAGGCGTGGATGGTGGATGACGAAGGGTATATAACCGAAGGGTCATCCAGCAATGCCTGGATCGTCACCAAAGAAGGCAAACTGGTCACGCGCCCGGCGAGCACGGATATTCTGCGCGGCGTTACGCGCACGGCCCTTGAAAAGATATGCGCCGAGCTGCAGATGAAGATTGAAGAGCGTCCGTTCACCGTTCAGGAAGCCTATGACGCCGAAGAAGCCTTCAATACGAGCGCCGTAGCCCTTGTCGTGCCGATCACGAAAATCGACGGCCATGTCATCGGCAGCGGGGCGCCGGGGCCGGTAGCCAGAAAACTTTACGGCGAATACCGGGCCTATGCCGCCGGAGAGCGCGGTGAACCCGTTGCATGGGTAGCGGATTTGCAGGAAGTAGCCTAGAATAAAACGAGAGTAAAAAGAGAAGGGTGGGACATGACCAACAAGCCAAAAGCCATATTTTTCGACTGGGACGGAACGCTGGTGGATACGCTGGATTTCGTTTTCAAGGCGCATAATCATGTCCGCGCGGAGCTGGGCGAGGCGCAGTGGACCCGTGACGAGTTCAAGGTCCATACCAAATTTTCCTCGGTCCAGCTTTACCCTCGCATTTACGGCGACCGGGCGCAGCTGGCGATGGCGACGCTGGAAAAATTCATGAATGAAAACCACCTGAAACCGGAAAACCTCGTTCTGCTTGCAGGAGTGCAGTCGTTCCTTGCGGATGCGAAACAATCCGGAATCGTCATGGGCGTGGTCAGCAACAAACGCCATATGTTTATCACACGCGAAGTCGATCACATGGGCCTTAAACCCTATTTCACATCGGTCGTCGGGGCCGGCGTGGCGGCGCAGGACAAACCCGCCGCCGATCCGCTACTGTTCGCGCTGAAGGAATCGGGGATTGCGCCGGGGCCGGATGTCTGGTTCGTCGGCGACACCGAGCCCGATGTTCTTTGCGCCCGCGCCGCAGGGTGGACGGCGGTTCTGCTGCATCAGGACAAGGACCATCAAAAGCTGATCGCGGCGCATAATCCGGATGTGGTTGTCCGGGATATCGTGTCCTTCCGGTCTGCCGCTTTTGCGCCATAATGTCTTGTAAAGAGCGGGATTTTACCATTATGCAAAAAGTTCCAATTTATTTTTTGCAGACACAGAAATTTCTCTAAAAAATCGGCATTCTTTTCTTGCTGCAAGGCAATGTTTTCGGTATTTAAAGGCTGCCGAAAGGCTTTAATAATTATTAAAAACCAAGGAAAAAATAATGGCGGAAAAAAATCAAAACGTTCAGGACGTCTTTCTGAACAAAATCCGTAAAGAAAAAATGACTGTGACCGTTTTTTTGGTCAATGGCGTAAAGCTGCAAGGCGTCGTTACATGGTTTGACAATTTCAGCATGCTCCTCCGCCGCGATGCGCATGTGCAGCTGGTTTACAAGCATGCGATTTCCACGATCATGCCCGCGGGCCCGCTCTCTTTGTATGAGGGTGAGGAAAAAATCGAAGGTTAGTCAGGCACGCTGCGTCGGCAGCGTAATCTGCGGATTTGATGAGCCACCCAGACGAAAATTCCAGCAGCAAAACCGGGACAGCGATTGTCCTGCACCCGGTGCTGCCGGATTCCGTTTCGACGGTCACAGGGCACAGGGCCGTCGAAGACGTTCTGGAAGAGGCCGCAGGCCTTGCCCGGGCGATCTGGCTCGATATCATCGAATGCCGCGCCGTCAAGGTCGCGCGCCCGTCTCCGGCAACGCTGTTTGGCAAGGGCGCGGTGGAAACGATCGCGGAACTTGTCAGGCAGATGGAGCCGACCATCGTGATCGTCGATCACGCTCTCACGCCCATCCAGCAGCGCAATCTTGAGAAAGAATGGGATATCAAGGTTCTTGACCGGACGGGCCTGATCCTCGAGATTTTCGGTGCCCGCGCCAAGACGAAAGAGGGGCAGATTCAGATCGATCTGGCGGCGCTGGAGTACCAGCAATCCCGCCTTGTCCGGTCATGGACGCACCTTGAGCGCCAGCGCGGCGGTACCGGCACCACCGGCGGGCCGGGGGAAACCCAGCTTGAAATCGACCGCCGCCTGATCCGCGACAAGATCGCCCGCCTGAAAAAAGACCTTGAGCAGGTGCGCCGCACCCGCGAGCTCCAGCGCAAGGGGCGGGAGAAGGTTCCGTTCCCCATCGTCGCGCTGGTCGGTTACACCAATGCCGGGAAATCAACGCTGTTCAACCGCCTGACGCGTTCGGACGTTTTTGCCAAGGATCTGTTGTTCGCGACGCTGGACCCGACGATGCGGCAATTAAAGCTGCCCAACGGGCAGGAGGTCATTCTGTCGGATACGGTCGGGTTTATCTCCAACCTGCCGACGAACCTGATTGCCGCTTTCCGCGCCACGCTGGAACAGGTGCAGCATGCCGATGTGATCTTGCATGTGCGGGATATTGCGCGCCACGATACCGACGCGCAGCGCGGCGACGTCGTTGATGTCCTGCAAAGCCTTGGCATCGACTATGAGGCCGATGACCGGATCATCGAGGCTTTGAACAAAACCGATGCCTTGCCGCAGGATGTTCAGGACGATATCCGCCGCCGCGCCGCTTTTGATGACCGTAGTGCTGCGATTTCAGCCTTGAGCGGGGAGGGGTTGGACCGCTTGCTGGAGATGATCATGCGGATCGTTTCGAAGTCGCGGAAAACCCTGTCCTATGCCATCCGCACCGATGACGGCGAAGCGCTGGCGTGGCTGTACAGCCGGGCGCAGATTCTGGAGCGCAAGGACGGGGAGGCTTTTATTACCCTGACCGCCGCTATCGACCCCGCAGACGAGGGCCGTTTTCAGGACCGTTTCGGCTACAAGGCGAAGAAGGGGCGAAAAACAGCCTGATTTTATTTGACATAATAAATAAAACGGGGCTACTCTGTCGGTCAAGGAGATATGCCCGATGCGTGAGGGTCTTTTGCAGTCTTTCGCAAGGCGGAGAAACCGCCTCTTGTCCGCCCCTTTGAGGGCGGTTTTCCTTGCATCCGCGGTGATGGCGGCAGGGGGCTGCGATGACGCCACGGTTCTTTTGCAGCGCAATCCCGAATCAATCAGACATATGACGGGCGAAGAGCGCTATGAAACGGGGCTGCGTTTTCATGAGATCGCGCAATTCGGCGATGATCGCCTCAAGCGCTTGGTTTTGGCCTTGCGCCAGAGCGAGGGCGGGCGGGAATTATATGATTATGCGGCGGCGCATAACCCCCCTTACGTGGAATGGCAAACCATGCCGGGTCAGGGCGGCGGCTATTCGTGGGACAGCGATAACAGTTACCTCAAGCTCAATCCCAGACTCTCCGATGAAAACTTGTTTCGGACTCTGGTGCATGAATTGCGTCACCACTGGCAAAATACGGCGCTGGGCACGAAAACATGGGTCAATTCCCCCTTGCGGGACTGGGAGTTGAAGCGTTTTAGCGAAGCGGACGCTTGTGCTTATACCGCGCATTTCGGGGCGGCATACGCGGCGGAAACCGGGAATGATCAACTGACAGGCGGTGCACTCATCGGGTACGGCGACAAGACGTCCCGCGCATACAGCCGCAAGCCGCCGTCAGAGCGCGATTATCTTCAGGACGCCTTTGTGGCCTGCATGGAAGAACAGGACAGCAATTACCTGCTCTACAGTCAGGGGCATTACCTTTATGTGAAGAAAAAATCCGAACTGATTCGGCAGCTTTTCGATCATGTGGACGAAGCGGGTGAATATGCCGAATTCTACAAACGATATCTGGATGTGCCGGGGCCGGAGGAGACCGCACGGCGCTTCTCGCAATTCCTGACCCCCAGCCTCAACACGACGGATGTTGTTCCGGCCGTCAAAGCCATGAGCAGCGATGCGTTTCTGGGCTGGGTCAAGCAGGTCACGACGGGCGTCAATGCCGACTATGTTGACGATATCGATAAGATGGAAAAGCGTTTCAATATGATCCGCAACAGCGTCAAGACGGTTGCGGATACGCAGGGCAAAAGTCGTGCTATGGCCGCCCCCGGCTCTTGATTTTTGCATGTTTAACATGAATATGGGTGCATGGACACCCGTATCGACAGTGCAAAAATCGCAGATATTCTCAAGGAATGTGCCGCAAAATACATTCTTCCCCGCTATAACACCCTTCAAGCCGACCAGATTCAGACCAAAAGCCACGAAAACGACCTCGTCACCATTGCGGATATTGAAACCGAGTACGCTTTGCAGGAGATTCTGCCCAAAGTCGTGCCGGGCTGCGCTGTCATCGGTGAAGAGAGTGTTTCGCGCGGTGAAGTCAGCCTTGATATCCTCAAAGACCCCGGCCAGACGGTTTTTGTCGTCGATCCGGTCGATGGAACCTATAATTTCCGCCATGGATACCGCGAATTCGCTGTGATGATGGCCTTGGTGCAGGGCGGGGAAACGAGAATGGGCTGGATCTATGACGTTCTTGGCGACCGGCACGCGATTGCGGAGAAGGGGGCGGGCGCATTCCTTGACGGTGAGCCGATGAAAGTTGCAGATCCCAGGCCGCTCACGGAATGCTGCGCCTTCATCAACCCCGGCTACTTTCCGAAGGAGATGCGCAAGTTTCTTGATCATGTAAAGGCGGAAGCGCGGATTTTGAAATCCGCAACGACGCTGCGCTGCTCGGCGCATGAATATTTACAGATTGCCTCAGGTCGCGCGGATTTCGGCATTAATGGCTGGATGAAGGCCTGGGACCATCTGGCCGGAGCCTTGATGGTGCAGGAGGCCGGAGGCGTTGTGAAAAAATGGGACGGCACACCCTATCGCCCCAGTGATGAGCATGGAGGTTTGATCGTGGCGGCCAATCAGGATTTGTGGGATGAGACCTACCGGCGCTTTCTTTCCCCGGCTCTGCAGAAAATGCAGGCGGCGGGCTTGAAATTAGCCTGATTAATTCTTGTTTTCTTTTAGTTTTTGCGCTTGCCAGATGGCTTCCAGTTCATCCAGTGTGACGTCGGAAAAATCTTTATTTTTTTCTTTAAGTTCCTTTTCTATTCCATTGAATCTACGTGTGAATTTATCATTTGTATCACGCAAGGACTGTTCGCAGTCCACGTCCAGCATCCGCCCGAAATTGACGACGCAAAAGAGCATGTCTCCGACTTCTTCATGGATCGATTTTGCATCCTTTGACCCGATCGCCTGACGCAATTCTGCGATTTCCTCTTCCAGCTTGGTCAGGACGTCAGTCGCTTTTTCCCATTCAAATCTGACCTTTGCAGCACGTTTTTGAAGTTTTTGTGCACGCATGATCGCGGGCAAGGCGAGGGGGACATCATCGAGGATGCTGTCCTTGACCTTGCCATTGGCGGTTTTCTCTTTTGTTTTAAGGTTCGCCCATAAAACATTCACATCCTGCGGCGTCTGCGCCTGACCCTCGCCAAAGACATGGGGATGGCGGCTGATCATCTTGGCGGTAATGTCGCGGGCGACATCATCAAAGGCAAACAGGCCTGCTTCCTCGGCCATGCGCGCGTGATAGACGACCTGGAGCAGGAGGTCACCCAGTTCCTCCCGCAGCCCCTTCATATCCCCGAGGCGGATGGCGTCGGCGACCTCGTAGGCTTCCTCGATGGTGTAGGGGGCGATGGTGGCAAAGGTTTGGACCTTGTCCCAGGGGCATCCGGTTTCCGGGTCGCGCAGCCGGGCCATGACGTCGATCAGGGCCTGAATTCCGGTCTGGCCCTCGGTCTTTTCCTGCTGTTTCTGCCGGGTCATCAAAAAGCCTCCTGTAAGCCTCAAGCACCAAGATACGGACAATTTGCCTGTGAAGGAAAAGTGATCTGGTGCGAGAAGCCATTCCATCCGCAGAATTTTGTTTGTGGCAGCGATCAGGACACGTATGCGCAATTTTTTCACCTCACGATGAAAGGCGCCAAAGAACGGCGCATTGCAAGATGGGGATGCGTGATCGCGGCGCTCTTTTGCCAATCCTGTAATGTGATAATGTATATTATGGGAAATATTGGGTTAGGGGGTAGAGCGATGTTTAAAACCCCCAATTTTGAACCCAGTTTCGCAAGGTTCTGCGTGGCCGTCTGGTTATTATGCTGCCATGGCCCTCTTGTCCAGCATGGCCAGAACCTGTCTGGCGACGGGTTCGGCGGATGCAGGATTCTGGCCTGTGATCAGATTGCCGTCAATGCAGACATGCGCCATGAAATCGGCGGCTTTCGAATATTTTGCGCCGCGCCTGATCAGCATGTCTTCGACCAGCGCCGGCACGGCATCCGTCAGGCCGACGGCTTTTTCTTCGCTGTTGCTGAAGCCTGTTATGTTGCGGTCTGCCACGATATAGGCACCGCTTTTATCCTTGGCGTTCATCAAGACGATCGGCGCATGGCATACGGCCGATACAGGCTTGTTCTGCGCCAGAAAATCTTCGATCAGTCTTGCCGAATTCTGATCGACGGCCAGATCCCACAGCGGCCCGTGGCCGCCGGGATAAAAGACTGCATCGAAATCAGATGCGCGAACATCGCCGAGTTTTTTGGTGTTTGCAAAGACGGTTTGCGCTTCGCGGTCGGCGTTGAAACGGCGCGTTGCATCTGTTTGCGAATCCGCCATGATCGATTTAGGGTCCAGCGGCGGCTGGCCGCCTTTGGGCGACGCCAGCGTTAAAATGGCACCGGCATCCTTGAATACATAATACGGCGTCGCAAATTCATCCAGCCAGACCCCGGTTTTTTCTCCGGTATTGCCGAGCCTGTCATGGGACGTCAGGACAATCAGGATTTTTTTGGCGCGCATTTTTTTCTCCCTGTCTGTTTCTACCCACATAGGCGGCTGCGGCGGCGCAATCAAGATTGTGCTTGCATAAAAAATTGAAGGAAACATTCCGGCAGGATGCGGCGTTGGTGTCAGTTGTGTCATGAACGGATTGTGTTTTTTATGCTGACCGAACGCCTTACCAGCCGTATGTCCTCGTCGCGGGCTTCCCATCCCGGGGGCGCTGCAATGCCGTTCGTCGCATCGCCTGTCGCGCGGGCCCTGCTGCACAGCATGCTGATGCCCGGTGAAAAAATCGTTCGGGTGGCGACAATCAGCCCTGCTATTTACTGGAAAAGCATCGCGGTTTTCATCATCTCTCTTTTGACGATGATCTTCATAGCGCCGCAACTGGGGTTGTTCCTGCTGTTCGTCAGTTTTGTATTGTTCGGTTTCGCCCACATGACGAAATATTACCTGATGCTTGCGGCGACGGATAAGCGCGTTCTGGTGCGCTTCGGGATTTTCAATGTCGAAGTCATCCAGATGCGCTACAGCAAGATCGAAAGCGTTGAGCTGTTCTGGTCGCTGCCGGGGCAAATTCTCAATTATTCGACGGTTATCATCACCGGCACCGGCAACCGCGTTGCCTTTATCCCGTTTATCGCCGACGGTCCGGAATTCCGCCGCATCCTTAGCGAAATCCTGATCCGCCGCGACGACATTCAGGAATATGACGAAGAGTAAGAAAGGTTAAAGCGTGATCTTCAGTCCGTCCCATGCGGGCTCGTAGCCTTTGGGCAGTTCGCGCTTCAAGGTCTGATAATCCATGAAGCTGGGCAGATGCGTGATATAGACCTGCGAGGCCTGCACGATTTCATTGAGTTCATAAACCTTCTTAAGGTTGGCATGAACAAGGTTATAGGCCATGTGATAGGCTGCGCCATCGACGATCCATATTTTAACGCCGGAGAGCGTTTCCAGCGCCTGCTGGTCCAGATCGACCATGTCGGTCGAATAGGCCAGATCGCGGAAGCGGTAGCCTAGAGACTGGCATGTGCCGTGGTCCTGCACGAACGGGATGAAGGTAATGTCGCCGACGGTCATTTCGGCGTTCATCTGATCTTCGCGGATGATATTGGGCGTGAGGACTTCGGGGTAAATTTCGTTGCGTTCCATGAACAGGTAATCATAGCGCGTGCGGAGGTCATCCATCGTCGTGCGGTCGCCGTAAATCGGCACCAGTTTTTTGTGGCGCACGCGGAATACGCGCAATTCCTCAACCCCGGCGATATGGTCGGAATGGGCATGGGTGAAAAGGACCGCATCGGCATCCGCGATCCCTTCCCGGTTCGCCTGCTCCCGCAGATCCGGCCCGGCATCGACCAGAAGGGTCGTTTTCGCGCTCTGCACCACGGCTGCGGCGCGGCTGCGGCGGTTGCGCGGCTCATTCGGGTCGCACGCGCCCCAGTGATTGCCGATCGAGGGCGTGCCCGCAGAATTGCCGCAGCCGAGCAGCGTGAAGGTCCATGCGCTCATGACAATTTCGCCTTGTCAAACAGGGTAAAGAAATTCGCCCGCGTCTGTGCCGCCATAACCTCCGGTGTAACGCCCTTGAGGCCGGCCAGCAGCGCCGCTGTGTGCACGACCAGCGCGGGCTCGTTAATCTTTCCGCGAAACGGTTCCGGCGCGAGATAGGGGGCGTCTGTTTCGATCAACAGACGGTCGAGGGGGACGTCCTTGGCGAAATCGCGCAGCTCCGGCGCTTTCGGGAAGGTCACGATGCCGGAGAAGGAAATGTAAAAACCGAAATCCAGCGCTGCCTCCCCCATTGTGCGGCCTGAGGAAAAACAGTGCATGACGCCTTTGAGATTCGTTCCAGACCCCTCCTCCCGAAGGATGCGGATGATATCGTCATCGGCGTCGCGGGCGTGGATAATCAGCGGAAGGCCGGTTTCGATGCAGGCGCGGATATGCTTGCGGAAACATTCCTGCTGATCTTCGGCGGTGGAATGTTTGTAGAAGTAATCAAGGCCGCTTTCACCGATGCCGACGATTTTTGAATCGGAATTTGCGAGGCGCACGATTTCGCTTTGCGTCAGGGATTTTTCCGCCGGGTCGCTGGCCTCGTGCGGATGCGTGCCAATGGTGCACCAGACGTTTTTTTGTTCCTGCGCGACGCGCAGGACTTCGGGGAATTCGTCGGAGATGCGGCAGCAGATGGTAAGCATCCCCTCCACTTCGGCGGCGTTCGCATTCGCAACAACCTGCCCCGCGCCGCCGAGATTCAGCAGGCGGTCGTGATTGAGGTGACAGTGTGAATCGATGTACATGCGGCTTTTGACCCTGAAATTTTGACCCCGAAGGGCGAATTATGATAAAAATAAAGGGTCGGGAGGGCGAAAGCAATGGTCACACGCACGGAAACGGACAAGGCAGCCACGGCAGCCGCAAGTTTTAACCTGATGCTTTTGAATATCTACTATTCCGGGCAGGACAGCGATGTCGCTTCGGACCTGAAAAGCGGCCTGATCGAAAACCAGACAACCGGCGACGCCTGGGATCTGATCCAGACGATTGCGGAGGATGATACAACCCTCTCCGCCTCTCCCGCACAGCTTGCGGCGCTGCACCCGCAGGAATGTATTGCTCTTGGCGAAATCTTTGCCCAGGCCCTTTTGACCGGAGCCGGGCGGCAGGGAGATTATTACCTTGCCAACGCCGTTCCGGGCGAAAGGAAATCGGCGGAGCTGAGCAGTACATACAAGGATCTCAACGCCCCTACCCTCGCCCGCTTGTTCCAGCCGCCGCGGTATTCGTAGAAGAAGCCCTGATTACGATCCCGAGCGCAGGAAAATCAATGCCGATCCGGTAAAGATCAGCAGGCCGCCGACGATCATGTTCCATGACAATTCGACGTCGCGGAACAGGAGCATCGTGAATAAAAACGTGAACAGCGGATAGCTGATTTCAAGGATGGCTGCATGGGTTGCGCTTTTCAGCGATACCGCGTGATAGATCAAAAACTGCCCGCCCATCAGCGCCACGGCTATGACCAGCAGGAAGAGGATCAGCATTTTATTGTTGAGCAGCAGGTCGATATTGTTTTTCAGCATATTGCTGCGGGCGAGCGTGACGGCATAGACGCAGATCGACACCGCCGCGACAGAGGTGAGAATAAATGGGGTGGTCAGCCCGGCATGGACTACCCGGCCGATAAACGTATAGCCCAGTCCCCAGAAAACGGCGGCGGAAAGGGCGAAGACGGCCCATGGGGCAACGGTGATCATGGCTGGTTACTCCTTGTTTACGCTTTGTCTTATCCGTTCGCGGCCTTTTGTTCGTCCTCGACGATGCGCGGGAAGACGCCTTGCGGCGGCGGCAGTTTGGTTCCGGATTGCAGCGCATGGGCGGCGTCGAGGCTGCTGAAATCGCGGTTATGCGCCGGGATTGAAAGCTGGTCCAGCATTTTCGCGGCGCTGTCCGGCACGAAAGGCTGCACGATCAGCGCAAGGCAGCGTATGGTTTCGGCCAGAACGTAGAGCACCGTTTCCATCCGCGCCGGGTCGGTTTTCTTGAGGCCCCACGGTGCCTGAGCGTCGATGTAGCCGTTCGCGGCATTGACCACGTTCCAGATTTCCTCAAGCGCCTTGTGGAAGCGCTGGCGGTCGAGTTCGGTCCGCACGGCGGCGAGCATTTTGACCTGCGCCATTTCAAGAAGCTGTTTGTCTTCCGGCGTCAATGTGCCAAAGGCGGGAACGGCTTCGCCGCAGTTTTTCGCGATCATGGAGAGCGTGCGCTGCGCGAGGTTGCCAAGCCCGTTGGCAAGGTCGTTGTTGATCCGCAAAATCGCCTGCGCATGCGAAAAATCGCCGTCATTGCCGAACGGCACTTCGCGCAGCATGAAGTAGCGCGACGCATCGACGCCGTAGCGCGCGACAAGGCCATCGGGAGAGATCACGTTGCCGAGGGATTTGGACATTTTCTGCCCCTCGATCGTCCACCAGCCATGGGCGAAAACGCGCTTCGGCGGCTCCAGCCCCGCCGCCATGAGGAAGGCGGGCCAATAGACGGTATGGAAGCGCAAAATGTCCTTGCCCACCATGTGCAGGTCGGCGGGCCAGAATTTTTTGAATTCGGCGCTGTCTTCGCCGTCGCCATAACCGATTGCGGTGATGTAGTTGGTCAGGGCGTCGATCCAGACATACATGACATGCCCCGGCGCATCCGGCACGGGCACGCCCCAGTCGAAATTTGTGCGGCTGACAGACAGGTCGCGCAGGCCGGATTTGACGAAGGAAATCACTTCGTTGCGGCGGGTTTCCGGCATGATGGAATCAGGGTTTTTCTCATAGAACGCGAGCAGGCGGTCCTGCCATGCGGAAAGGCGGAAGAAATAGCTTTCCTCCTCAACCCACGCGCATTCCGCGCCGGAAGGGGCGATTTTCTTGCCGTCGGGCGTGGTGGTCAGCTCTTCCTCGCCGTAATAGGCTTCGTCGCGGATGGCGTACCAGCCGCTGTATTTGCCAAGGTAAATGTCCCCGGCGGCGACCAGTTTCTTCCAGAGGATCTGGCAGGCCTTTTCATGACGGTCTTCCGTCGTGCGGATGAAATCGTCGTTGGAATAGTTCATCGTCTTGATCAGGTCGCGGAAAGTCTGCGAAACCTGATCGGTGAAGGCTTGCGGATCCATTCCGGCTTTCTCGGCGGCCTGTTTCACCTTGATTCCGTGTTCGTCTGTGCCGGTCAGGAATTTGACATCGAACCCGTCCAGCCGCTTGAACCGCGCCAGAGCGTCGCAGGCGACAGTCGTATAGACATGGCCAAGGTGCGGCTTGTCATTGACGTAGTAGATCGGGGTGGTGATGTAGTAACGCCTTGTCATAAATTTCCTGCCTTCAGAATTGAAAACGCGCCGAAAACGGCTTGCCGCCGGTCGAGAGAGCCGTATTTGACCGTGGCGAAGTGCGTTTTCAGGTTGTCACAGATTTTGCTCCAGTCTTCAAGGCCGTAATGGCCGAGCAGCCGGGGAAACGGTCCGTCATTGAGGGGCGCGGGCAAAATCGTTTCCCCGCGCGCCTTGGCCTTGGTGATGGTTTCGCAGGCCCAGAGGAGAATATCCTGAAAACCCTGCAAGCCCGTATCGTCCTGCCCCTTGCCGCCGAGGACTTCCCCGGCAAGGTGAATATCCTTCCAGCTTAAATCCGGCCATCCGGCCAGCAGGGCGGAAAGCTGGTGCAGGGATTTGAGCGCCCCGTCCTGTATCAGGCGCATGGCATGGCCGACGCTGCCGCCGGAAATATTGTAAAGCGCGGCGAGGTCCGCGCCCGTGACATGCGGCAGCGCCTGCTTCATCAAGGTGTCGAAATCCTCCCGGCCCGGCGCGGAAAATTCGATCATGCGGCAGCGCGAGCGAATTGTCGGGATCATCAGGCCTGGGCGGTGCGCGATTAAAATCAGCAGACTGTTCTGCGGCGGTTCCTCGAGGATTTTAAGGATGGCGTTCTGGCTGCTGCGGGTCATGGTGTCGGCATCGTCGATGATGACGATGCGCCAGCCGCCCATGAACGGCGTCATGTGCAGGAATCCCGGGACGGCGCGCACCTGTTCGACATCGACATCCTTGACGCGGTTTTTCGCTTCATCGACCTTGCGCTCGACGACCAGAAGGTCGGGATGGCCGCCGGAGAGGACAAGGCGCGTGCTTTGCGCCTGCGGATCGGCATCAAGGCCGCTCGCGGCGGCAGGTTCCGGATCGCCGAACAATGACGGGCCTGAATCGGCCTTTTGCGCGAGAAGATGTTTGGTCAGGCGAAAGGCGAGCGTCGCCTTGCCGATCCCTTGCGGTCCCGCGAAAATCATCGCGTGGGGCAGCTTCCCGGCATTGATCAGGTCGAGGAGCTGTTTTTCAATGGCATCGTGCCCGCGCGTGGACGTGGCAAAGCGCGGCTGCGGCAGGCCGTCGCCTTCCGGCAGGTCGTCGTTGCCGGGGCCTTCATCGTCGACCAGATCGTCTTCGGGTTCATCGAACAACATCTTTAAAGTCTTTCCATGACGGCGGCGGCAAGATCGTGCGCCACATCGTCCATACCGCGTCCTGCGTCGATCACGACGCAGCGCGCGGGATTCGTTTTCGCGATTTCGAGATAGCCATGACGCAGCCTGCGGTGAAAGTCCAGATCAAGGCTTTCAAATTTGTCCTCGGCAGAGCAGGCAGCCGCAAGCCGTTTCCCCGAGCGGGCCAGCCCCTCCTCCACATCCATGTCGAGGATGAAGGTGAGGTCGGGCTGGAATGTGCCGAGGCTGAGCGCGTTCAGGGATTCGACCGTTTGCAGCGGCAGGCCGTGGCCGTAGGATTGATAGGCCCGCGTGGAATCGGCGAAGCGGTCCGAGATGACGACTTTTCCGGCTGCGAGCGCAGGTTTGATCAGTTTTTCGACATGCATGACGCGGGCCGCGAACAGGAGGAGGCATTCGGTCAGCGGCGTCCAGTCGCCGCCGTCGCGCCGGACCAGAAGATCGCGGATTTTCTCGGCTTCCGGCGTGCCGCCGGGCTCGCGGGTGATCACAACTTCCCGCCCTGCCGCCTTGAGGGCGTCAGCAAGGCGTTTGATCTGGGTGGTTTTCCCGGACCCTTCCCCGCCTTCAAGCGTGATAAAAAAACCCTTGGCCATTTATTCCGGATGTTTCGCGCCAAGCATCATTTTCGCCTTGGTCAGCGTTCCGGCAATCAGGCCGAGTTTTTCGACATCCTGACCGGCCATCAGCGGATATTCACGCACGCCCACGCGCGGAATATCGACGCGCAGCGTCCCGACCTGATCGCCTTTTTTCACCGGGGCAATCAGCGGCGTTTCATACAGGGCCGTGACTTTCAGGTCGTTGCGCACGGCCTTGGGCACGGTCACAACGATATCCTCGTTTACAACCAGAGGGATTTGTTCGGACTCGCCCATGGCCACATAGGCTTGTTCGACTGTATCTCCGGCGGTGAAGAGTTTTGCGTTCTCGAAGTTGCGCAGGCCCCACTCCAGCAGTCGGGCGGACTCTTGCGCACGTTCTTTTTCATCGGCAAGGCCATTGACGACCAGAACGACACGGCGGCCATCCATCGCCCCGGACCCGAGGTTGCGGTTCATCTGGTGGATATTGTGCCAGGTGAATTCTTTCTCGGCGTAATATTTATAGAAGTCAGGAAAATCGCGGATCGTATGGACGGCAAGCGTCGCCAGATCGCGCGCGGTGGAATAATGTTCCGGGTCCGGCCAGCCGCTGGCGTTGACGAAATGGCTGCTATCCATGCCGATTTCACGCGCCTTGGCGTTCATCATGTCGGCAAAACCTTCTTCCGTGCCGGAAATGCCTTCAGCCAGAACGATGGTGGCGTCATTGCCGGACTGGATGATGATTCCGCGGATCAGGTCTTCGACGGCGATGGCGCTGCCGACTTCGACGAACATCTTGGAACCCTGCATCCGCCAGGCCTTCTCGCTGACGGGAAGTTTCTGGTCGAGGGAGAGCTTGCCGTTCTTCAGCGCCTCAAATGCCATGTAGATGGTCATTGTTTTGCTCATGGACGAGGTCGGCATGCGCTGATCGGCGTTTTTATCGAGCAGCACCGTTCCGGTGTCGTAGTCAATAACGATGGCTTCCCGGGCGATGGTGTCGCCGGTATTGATCGGTGCAGGGGTAGATGCGGTGGCGGTTTCCGCCGGGGTCGCGGCGGGCGCGGTGGCGGCGCTGTCCTGCGCGTGTGCCAGAACCGGGGCAAGGGTCAGAACAAGGGCGGCAAGAAGCGTATGAAGGGTACGAAGCATTGGATTTTCCCGGGTTTTTGAAAGGTCAGTCGGACAACGCTATGAAACGCTGTAGCCCAAGAAAAATCAACCGGATTTGCAGAATAGCAAGGGGTTCACCGGGTTTTTTCCACCCTCTGCGGTCAATTTTGCCATAAAAAACACCCTGCCGCGAAAGGCAGGGTGTTTTTGAAGAATTCCATCTTTAATCGACGATAATAATGGCCTTGTCCTGCCCGGCTGCGACCACTTGCGCCAGAAGGCGGTCGGCGGCCTCGACCGTGGGAGCGGGCCCAACCCTCACCCGGTAGAACGTTTTGCCGTCTATAAAAGCCTGATGCACGGAGGTTGCGGCGATCTGCCCGAGTTGCGCGGCAAGGCGGTTGGCGTTGTCAGGCACGGTAAAGGCTCCGGCCTGGACATAGATGTTGGTGGGTGCCACCGGGACATGGGTCACGACCGGGTCCGGCATGACGCGACCATCGCTGGATTGATGCAGGGGAACCGGGGCGAGCGCTTCGGCGGCAACAGACCCGACAATCAGATTGCCCGGCCCGTCATGCATGATGCCGTCCGAGGAAGCCACCGTAATGACGCCGGGAGTCGTCGTGCTGCCGCTGTCGATCGGGCGGCCCTGATTGGCGGCGAGTTCGACGCCTTTGGTGCTCTCTCCGCGCTTGGCCATGGCGGCGATCTGCTGGCTTTCTTCGGCCAGAACCTCAAGTTTTACCTTGGCCGTGCCATGGCCGATGAAGCCAAGCAATTCAGCTGCCCGCTGCGATACGTCGATCACGCGTCCGCGCGCGAACGGCCCGCGGTCATTGACGCGCACAACGACCGAGCGGCCATTGTCCAGATTGGTCACACGCACCAGCGAGGGCATTTGCAGGGTGCGGTGCGCGGCGGTCAGTTCCTTTGTGTCGAAGCGTTCGCCGCTGGCGGTGCGCTTGCCCTGAAAGCCGGGGCCGTACCATGACGCGATCCCGGTTTCGACGTGATCATAGCTCTCTTTCGGGTAGTAGGTTTTTCCCGCGACGCTATAGGGCTTGCCGACCTTGAAGGTTCCTTGCTGCGTTGGAGCGGGGCCAGACGACGTCGTCCCCATCGCGTTTTTGGCGACATGGGATGCAAATTGCACTTCCGTACAGCCGGACAGGACCAGGAGCGCAAGAACACATAAAAACCGGCGTAAGAGCATGGCGGACCTACTGGTTCACGGGGGACGGGGAAGACACAGGAACCGGACGCGGCGCGGCGGGTGCAAGCGCGTCGGCCAGCCCGGCGACGGCAAGGGCGTATTTATACGAACTGTTATAGCTCATGATGGTGCGGAAATTGCTATAGACCATAAAGGCCGGGCCGCCGAGCCCGTCCGGAGCAATCATCATGGCGCGCATGGTGTCGTCCGCAGGCAGAGGCTTGCCGTCGGGTAGCTTGACCCCGAGCGCCGCCCATTCATCGGGCGTTTTGTTGATCTGGTGGGCCAGCTTGTCGGTCAGGAGGGACTGGCTGAAGCCCGGGGGCAATTTCACTTCCCTGCCCCAGCGTTCCCCGGCCGTCCAGCCGTTTTTATCAAGGTAATTGCCCGTGGATGCGAAAACATCGGAAAGATTGTTCCAGATATCCTTGCGCCCGTCGCCGTTCCCGTCCGCGGCAAAACGGCGGAAGCTGGAGGGCATGAACTGGGTATGTCCGAAAGCCCCGGCCCAGGAGCCTTTATAGACGATGATCTCGTCATAGCCTTGATCGAGGATTTTCAGCGCCTCGATTGCTTCGCTGCGGAAATAGTCGCGGCGTTTTTCATTGCGCCCGTCGCGGGTGAGCGTGACGAGGGCCGGGATGATGTAATGCGTTCCCTTGACGAAATCGCCGTAATTCGTTTCCATCGCCCATATGGCAACGATGTATTGTGCCGGTACGCCATATTGTTGTTCCGCTCTTGCGAGTTCACCGGCATGTTCGGCCATCAGGGCGCGGCCACGGTCGATCCGCGCTTGCGTGACGGCGGATTTGTAGTATTCGGCAAATGTCTTGACGCGCTCGGGCTGGTAGTTTTCCAGTTTCTTCAGGCCGTCAACAGGCTTGATCCCCTTCAGGGCGCGGTCGAGGGTCTCTTGTGAAATGCCTTTTTGCAGGGCCTCCTTGCGGATGCCGTGCACGGCCTGATCAAAGGCGGAGATAGCGCTCGGTTCCTGCGTTGCCTGCGCAAAACCTGCGGCGCTGTTAAACAGAAAAGGCAACACCATCAGGGCGGCGACAGCCCGGTTCCGTGTCCAGTTCATGATTTTTTGCCCCAGTCCCCTCATCCAGATTTAAATTTTCCCCGTGTTCATGTAGGCGAGCGTGCCGACAACTTCGCGCAAGGCCAATCCGGCCTGATTCATGTTATCGAGAAGATCAAACCGCTCCGGCCACAAAAGATAACGACCGGGGCTACGGTAGTCTACAGGATAAGGCAGGACGTCCCATCCGAGTTTTTTCGCGACCGCCATGCTGCGCTGCATATGAAAGGCGGATGTGACCATAAGCCAGGTTTCCCCGGGCTGCGGCATGACCATATCTTTTGTGTTGCGGATATTTTCGTATGTATTGCGGGATTCATTTTCATAAACAATATTGTCGTCGGGAAAGCCGATGTTTTCCAGAAGTGTGGTAATGCTCTCCGATTCCTTGTGTTCATTGTCGATCAATTTCGACGACCCCCCGCTGAAAACAAGTATAGCATTTGGATAGGCGCGGGCCAGTGTCAGGCCGCTTAATATCCGTTCGGCGCCGTCATTGAATTCAGGCTGGCCGCTGATGACTGATGCGCGGGTTTCCACCCCGCCCCCGAGAACGATGATCCCGTCCACCTTTTCGGGCATTGGCACCGGACGGGCGCTATATCGCTCAAGGCTGTAGAGAAGATCCGGCCCGACAGGCATGACGCCGAGAACGACATAAAAAGAAAAAGCGGCAACCAGCATGACCTGTCCCGCGCTGCGCCATTTCATGCCCAGAAGGACGGCCAGCAACAGGAGAAGAAACAGGAGATTGGCCGGAGCCAGCAGTGCCCATACGATTTTTGACAACGGAAAGAACATGCGGTCCCTTTTTTAATGCGTCGGTGAGATTTTAGTCAGGCTTTCCTTGACGTTTTCCCATTCCATGCGGGCGTTTTTAAGAAGTGTGCCGACATCCCTGCCCTCGTCTTCACGCAGAGTATCCTCGATGGCGATGACCAACGACTGAAGGCGCGCCGCGCCGATCTGCCCGGTTGTCGCCTTGAGGGCATGGGCGGATTCCTTGACAGTCTTGCCGTCTGCGGATTCCTTGCCCTCCTCCATCTTGCGCATAAGGGCTTCGCCGTTATCCAGGAATATTTTGATCAGGTCGGCAAAACGCTCACGGGTAATATTTTTAAGAGCGGCAAGGGCTGTATCGTCAATCGTCGGCAGCAGGGCGGCATCGTCGGCGGGGACGGAGGGGATTGCTTCCTGCTTTTGCGTGCGCGGTACATACGCTGTTTTTGCTGCCGGTATCCAGCGCTGGAACAAGGATTCCATTTCCAATTCTTTCACCGGTTTGCTCAGGTAATCATTCATGCCTGCGGCAAGGCATTTTTCCCGGTCGCCTTTCATGGCGTTCGCGGTCAGGGCGATGATCGCGCCTGCCGGGCCTTTGCCTCCTCCTGATTTCTCACGCGCGCGGATTATTGCTGTCGCTTCAAACCCGTCCATGACAGGCATCTGGCAATCCATCAAAATCAGGTCGAATGGCCGCGCCGCCGAAAGGGTGACGGCTTCTGCCCCGTTTCGCGCCAGAACGGGCCGCAGGCCGTAGTTTTGCAGGATGGAAATCATGACTTCCTGATTGACCGGGTTGTCCTCGGCCAGAAGGACACTGACATTGTGGAAAACGGGGCGCGTTTCACGGTTTTCTCGCCTTCCGATATTTTCCTTGAGACTGTAGCGGGTGATCAGCCCGGGTTTCTTGCCCTGACGCCTGAATTCCCAGAGAACGGAAACAACTTCGCTCAGCTCCGAGGGGTGAACGGGTTTTGTCAGATACCCGCTAAATCCCGATTCCTGCACGCGCATGGTATCGCCGCGGAACGGCTGCGAGGTCGAGAGGACGCATAGTGTGTCCTGCAAAGCGGGATTTTCCTTTATTCTCCGCATCAGCCCGAAACCGTCTTCTCCCGGCATCTGGTAATCGACAATGACGAAGGTGAACGGATCTTTCTCCGTAGCGGCCTTTTGCAATGCCGCGATGGCGGAGGATGCGCTGTCCACTTCGGTCATGCGCATGCCGATTGCGCCGAGCTGTTCGATGACGATGTCGCGGGAGACTTTATTGTCATCGACGACAAGACACCGGACATTGCGAAGGTTCTTCTCCATCGGGAACATCTCTTCAACCGCGGCGTCTGCGCTTTTCTCCAGCGAGAGCGTGAACCAGAACGTGGAGCCCTCTTTTTCCCGGCTGGAAAATCCGATCTCTCCGCCCATGGCTTCGATAAGCTGTTTTGAGATGGCAAGGCCGAGTCCAGTGCCGCCGTAGCGCCGTGTCGCAGAAGAATCGATTTGCTCGAATTTGTTGAACACAAGATGCGCCTTGTCTTCAGGCACGCCGATGCCCGTATCGTTTACACTGACCCTGAAGGAGATTTCGGAACCGGAGATATCTTCCAGATCGACATCAATCAGGACATGGCCTTTTTCAGTAAACTTGATGGCATTCCCGACCAGATTGAACAGAACCTGCCGCAGGCGGCCAGGGTCGCCGATAAAGCGGCGCGGCAAGCCGGGATCGTAACGCAGCAGCAATTCAATCTTCTTCTCTCTCGCCCGGACGGCCATCAGCTCGGCCATTTCCTCGCACAAGATCTGGAAATCGAACGGAATATGCTCGATCTCCAGTTTTCCGGCCTCAATCTTCGAGAAATCCAGAATGTCATTGATGATTTGCAGTAGAGCATCGGCAGAATTGCATACGGTTTCCGCATAATGACGCTGATGGGCGTTCAGGTTTGTATCAAGAAGCAGCTTCGCCATGCCGATAATGCCGTTCATGGGCGTCCGGATTTCGTGGCTCATGTTGGCGAGGAAATTGGATTTGAGCTGCGTCGCCTCCTCTGCCCTGCGATAGGCTTCGCGAGTTTTTTCCTCGGCTTCCTTGCGCTCGGTGATGACTTCGGAGAAAACGATAATGCCGCCCGTGTTCCCTTTTTCGTCATACCATGGGCGGGATTCCAATCGCAGCCAAAGAACGGACCCGTCCCTGCGAACGATGCGTTCCTCATCGCAGGACTCGATCTTCCCCTCGAGGCAGCGCTTATGGACTTCCTTCCACCAGATCGGCGCGCTGGGGAGGATGTCGTAATGACTAAGGCCGATAATGCTTCCTGTCCCGCGGTAATTGTCCTTGAGCCATTTATCGCTGACGGCGATAAAATTGAGATCGCGGTCGTACATCGCCAGCGCAACCGGGGCATGTTTCACGAAAACCTGCAATTGCGAACGGGACATCTGGATGAATCGCGTATATTGACGTCCGCGCAGGAAAAGGTAGACCGTCGTTACGATCAGGAACGCGAGCATAAATCCCGTCAGGAGAATAACGCCCGGCATGACCGATTGTTGTCTGGCCATAAATTCGGGTTTCGGAACCAGTGAAAAAATCCATGTTTGATCCCCGGCCTTGATTTTCCCGATCGCCGCCATCTCGTCCGGACGGAATTTTGAAGTCCGTGTTGAAAAAACCGCCTTGCCGTTTTCAAGCATCGTGAAATCAAAATCTTTGAGGATCGTATCGCCGAGAAGGTAATTAATGAGCGTATCCGTGCGGATAGCGGCAATCAGAAAGCCGTCGTACCGATCCTTGACGAAGAAGGGCACGATATAGATGTACCCCTTCCCGCCCGGAAGCAGATCAAGCGCGCTTGTCAGTTGCGGTTTGCGTGTCTGGATGGCTTTTCTGATCGCGGCAGCCCGGTTCGGCTCGCTGTCCATATCGTAATGCAGCGTTACGGCGTTTTGGGGAGAGAGCGGAACAATCCATTCAATTTCCGATTCAGGGTTCGCCCAGGCGAGGCCGACCAGCGTTTTATAATCCATGGTGTATTCTTGGGCATCGCTCTCCCAGCTTTCGCGGTACAGGCCGCCTTGCGTTTTCCAGCGGTTGCTCATGCGGTCCAGCGCCATATGCAGGTCGGAAAGATGCTGGCTGACGATGCGGGACGCCAGATTGGCCTGATCCTGGATTTGGGATTCAATGCGCCTTTCCTGAAACCGGATGGTTGCCTGCCATAGCGAGAGCGTCACCACCATCAGGCAAGCGAAAAGAGGAACCGGCAGCCACAAAGGCAGGCCGTCCGTCTCCTTCCACGCTTTCAGAATGATCGTAAAGCCGAGAAAAACGAAACAGACCGAGGACGCAAGCGCCATTTTGGCGATGTTGTCCCAGCTCATCGTCACTTCAAGCCCGGTGAGGTACCCCATCAAAGGCACGGCGCCGAGGGCGAGAACAACGCTGCCGAGAGCAGCTGCTGCGACAAGATATTCCTTGGCTTTCACCGTGATCACCGGAAGGAAAAAAGCCGTCAGGCTGGTGAGCAGGACAGCAAACCCCGTATTTGGCGCCATCCGGCCGGGGTGGAGGATTCCATGGTGGGTGAAGGGTTCGACTAAAAGCGTATCGACGCCCAGATTTTTATCAAACGGATATTGCAGCAGCACGATGCTGGATAGCAAAAAGGCCAGAAAGGCCGGAATGGCGGAGATGAACCAGCGCAACCGATCCGGGGTGGCCAGTGAAACGGCGCACAGGAAAATGGTTAGAGCCGTATTGAATTGCATCGGCGGGCGGCCTTCGCGCAGCATGATAAGTTGCTGGCTATGGGCGATCCAGCCGATCATTGTGATCAGGGCAATCAGGCCCGCGGCTGCCGTCAGGCCGATAATGAAAATGTCCATCAGCGGCCAGTGCGCGGGTGTCGCGTGGCGAACGGACTGTTTTGCCTTGAAGATTTTACGCAAACAGAGCCTGCATCAAAAAGTTAATGGATTCGTCTTTCTGTAATTAACTATAATGCTTAATATTTACTCTGGACAGAGGG
>JACPDM010000112.1 GCA_016184045.1 Micavibrio aeruginosavorus
GAGGTGATGTCGCAATACATCCACCGCAAATCCAAACGCAAGGACGGCCCCTTCATCGCCCTCAACTGCGCCGCCATCCCGGAGAGTCTGCTCGAATCCGAACTCTTCGGCCATGAAAAGGGCGCGTTCACCGGCGCGGTCGGGCGTCGCCTCGGCAAGTTCGAGGAAGCTGGCGGCGGCACGCTGCTGCTCGACGAAGTTTCTGAAATGCATCCGCAACTGCAGGCCAAATTGCTGCGTGCGATTCAAGAACGTGAAATCACCCGCATCGGCAGCAACGAAGCCGTGAAGGTCGATGTGCGCCTGATCGCCACGTCCAACCGCGACCTTGAGGCCTTCGTCAAATCCGGCGGCTTCCGCGAGGATCTCTATTTCCGCCTCAACGTCGTCAATTTGCGCCTGCCGTCCCTGCGCGAGCGTCCGAACGACATCGGCACACTGGCGCAGTTCTTCGCCGACAAATTCGCCGAACAAAACGGCCTTTCAAAAAAGAAGATCGCCGCCGCTACGCTCGACCTGATGCGGAAAAATCCGTGGAAGGGCAATATCCGCGAGCTTGAAAACACCATGCACCGCGCCGTGCTGATGTCGATGGAAGACGAGATCGAACCCGAAGCCGTCGGCCTTTCGAATCCCGCGCCCGCATCGCCCGTCCCGGCGGAAAACAGCGTTTCTCCGCAGACCGCCGCCGCGCCCGCCATCAAGAACCCCGGCGCGGTCGAAGGGCTGATCGGGCGGACCATCGCCGATGTCGAGCGCGACATGATTTTGAACACCCTCGACCACTGCCTTGGCAACCGCACCCACGCCGCCAACATCCTCGGTATTTCGATCCGCACCCTGCGGAACAAGCTGAATGAATACAAGGATTCCGGGGTCAACATCCCGGCGGCAGCCGGGGAACGCTAAATCGCCTGACCCAGAACAGGCTCCAGTGTAATATCGACGCGGTGAGTTTTGGGATCAGACCCGGCTTCGGGTTGCTGCTTGCTTAAAATCGTATCGCTATGCCCCTCGCCATCGACCGTAATGCGGTCCGGAGCGACGCCCATCTGCGCCAGAACATTGCGCACGGCAATCGCACGGCGCAACGCCAAGGACTGGTTTTGCTCACCGCCGCCGCTATGCCCTTTGAGGCGCAGCGCAAAACCCTTGTTCATCCGCGCCTGACTGGCGATGGCGGCAAGGGTGCTGTGGACATCCTCGCTAAGGACAGAGCTGTCGTCTGCGAAGAAAATCGATTCCGTTCTGGCGCTTTTTTCCGGCGGGACAAGCCCCTGCATGGCTTTGTTGAAATTGCGCTGGCATCCGTCCTCCGACGGCACCCTGACCCAGCAATCATAACTGGCCTGCGCCCTTGCAAGGTACAGCGCATTCTCCGGGCTCATCGCGAACATCAAGGCGCCGGTCAGTGCGTCATAGGCTTTCATCTGCGCTTCATCGCCGCCCGGAGTTTCCGGCAAGGACCAGCGACCGACAGCAGCATCCGCCGCCTTGCGCCGGAGAAGAGATTCAATATCGCCGCGCCCGTTGGCCTTCATCAGCGCGGCCAGAATCCTGTATTCCCCGGCCAGCGCAGGCGCATACTGCCCGTCGATGGAAGAATAAGCGGCGGTATCTGGCTTCGCCGTTCCGCCGGTCGTCACGCATCCGCCCAGAACAGGCAGGATGCAAAGAGCCCATACCGGAAAAAGAAAATAATGCCGCAATATCGTTGCTCCCGTAATCATGGCCGTATCATCCTGCGGAAAAAAAATATCCGTGACAAGCTATTTGAAATGCAGCGCCGTATGGCCGTCATGCCTGCAGGAAAGGATATAAGGCCTCTCGCCCGTAACGAATGCGTCCATCCCTGCATACCGTATCTTGACGTCCGGGAAAGCCGGATGAATCTGCTGAAAAGCACGAGTCAGGTAACGCTGCCCCATCGGCTTGAACGGCGTCACCGTGACCGATAACCCGCCAGCCTGCGCACGATTGAAGACATCGGCGAGCAGGGTTTTGGCGCGGCCCTCGTTGCGGCATTCCGGACGGACGCAGATCGACCCAAAAGCCATGAGCCCTTCTTCCGGATACGGGCGGATTGTCGCCGATGCCATAATGACACCCCCGGCATCGACCTGAAGGATGTAGCGTGTGCCTGCATCGTCCGAAACAGTCAGATAGGGCAGAGGATCTTCGTCGTACCCTTTATAGATACTCAGGATAAAGAGATTGTCCTCGTGTCCCTCCGCGATAGCGCGCAGGGCAGAAGTATCGGCAAAGACGGTTCGGGCGCGGTTCATGGCTCTCTTTCTAGACAAAATTCCATAACGCTGCAAAAGCAAATTATAGGAATTTACACCTATTTATGTCATACTTCCCCCGTGGCTTACGCCCCCGGTACAGGATGAAAGACGGGACGCGCAGAAAAAACCGCTGCAAAAATCGACGAACGAACTGAAGGATTGATAAAATTTCCATGTTTTCAATGGTTTAATGATTTGCATCCCAGGCCCGGGATAGCGTAAAATGGAAAGACGTTCTCTTTGGGCCCTACAGTTTCCACGGGTTTTGCCGATGTCCGATACGCCTTCCTCCAACCTCCCGGCACTGTTTGGCCAGGGCCGTTCGGCTCTTGGCACGGTTTTTCGTGGCGACGTTCTGTTTGCGTTCGGCATCATCCTGATCCTGATGTTCATGCTCGTGCCGATGCCGACCTGGCTGCTGGATGCGGGACTGTCGCTTTCGGTGACGTTTTCGGTTTTGATTCTGATGACGGTTCTGTTCATCCAGCGCCCGCTTGAATTCTCGACCTTTCCGACAATCCTTCTGGTATCGACGGCGCTGCGCCTTGGCCTCAACGTCGCCTCGACGCGCCTGATCCTCGAGAACGGGCACGAAGGCGACGATGCCGCCGGACACGTGATCGAGGCGTTCGGCCACTTCATCATCAAGGACTCCTACGTCATCGGCGCGATCGTCTTTGCCATTCTGGTGATCGTCAATTTCGTCGTGATTACCAAGGGCTCCGGGCGTATCGCTGAAGTTGCCGCGCGCTTCACCCTCGACGCCATGCCCGGCAAGCAGATGGCCATCGACGCCGACCTTTCCGCAGGGCTTATCACCGAAGACGACGCCAAGCGCCGCCGTTCCGAGCTGGAGCAGGAAAGCAGTTTCTTCGGGGCGATGGACGGTGCGGCCAAATTCGTGCGTGGCGACGCCATTGCAGGCCTTCTTATCGTCTTCATCAACGTCATCGGCGGCATCATCATCGGCACGGCCCAGCACCAGTTGACTCTGGCCGAGGCCGCGTCGAATTACACTGTCCTGACCATCGGCGACGGTCTGGTCAGCCAGATCCCGGCGCTGATCGTCTCGGTCGGCGCAGGCCTGCTGGTGTCGAAGGCGGGCGTTGAAGGCTCCGCCGACAAGGCCCTGATCGAGCAGTTCAGCCGCTATCCCCGCGCCATGGTGATGAGCGCCCTCCTCATGATCGTCGTCGGCCTGATGCCCGGCATCCCGACCGCGCCCTTCGTCTTCCTCGGCGGCACGCTGGGCGGGATCGCGTGGCTTTTGCTGCGCCGTCAAAAACAGATCGAGGTCAAGGCCGTCGCCGAAACCAAGGCCGCCGAGAAAAAAGGCGTCCCGGCGGAAGAGCCGATCTCCCGCGCCCTTGCCATGGATACGATCCGCCTCGAACTCGGCTACGGCCTTTTGCCGCTGGTGCAGGGCGAAGGCACCAACAAACTCACCGACCAGATCAAGGGCCTGCGCCGCCAGCTGGCCGAGGATATGGGTTATATCCTGCCCGCCGTGCGGATTCAGGACAATCTGCAACTGCCCGCCAATACCTATATCGTCCGCATCAAGGAAATCGAAGCCGGGCGCGGCGATGTACGCCCAGGCGCGCTGATGTGCATGGACCCGAACGGCGATGCCATCTCCCTGCCCGGCGAGAACACGGTGGAGCCGACCTTCGGCCTGCCTGCGACATGGATCGAGGAGCAATACCGCGAGGAAGCGCATTTCCGCGGCTACACGGTTGTCGATGCCCCGACGGTCATCACCACCCATGTCACCGAGATCGTCAAGGACAACATGGCCGATTTGCTGTCCTACACCGAAACGCAAAAACTTCTCGACGAAATGCCGCAGGATTACCAGAAACTCGTGGCCGACGTCGTTCCCGCCAAGTTCAGCGTCACCAGCCTCCAGCGCGTACTGCAAAATCTGGTGTCGGAGCGCATCTCCGTCCGCGACATGCCGAGCATTCTCGAAGGCGTGTCCGAAGCCGTCGCCTATACCAAGAACATCATGCTGATCACCGAGCATGTCCGCAGCCGCCTCGCCCGCCAGATCTGCGACCGCAACGTGAACGCCAGCGGTTTCGTCGCCCTGGCGACGCTCTCCCCCGACTGGGAGCAAGCCTTTGCCGAAGCCTTGCTCGGCGACGGCGAGGAAAAACAGCTCGCCATGCCGCCCAGCCAGTTGCAGTCCTTCATCACGGCCGTGCGCGAAAAATACGAAAAATTCATGCAGCAGGGGGAAAACCCGGTCCTCCTCACCTCGCCGGGCATCCGCCCCTATGTACGCTCGGTGATCGAGCGTTTCCGCCCGCAGACCTTCGTCATGTCGCAAAACGAAATCCACCCGAAAGCAAAAATCCGCACCGTGGGGCAGATATAACCTGACATGGCCGAGCCCCTTCAAACCGTTACCGATCAAACCGCAGCCCTTTGCACCGCGCTTGAGGCAAAGCGCCAGCGTTACTGGCGGCTGTTCCTGATGGGCGCGCCGATGTCGTTCGCGTTTATCTGCGCGATTGCCGCGACCAAAACCGATCACGGCGTTTTCCCGTGGCCTGTCGTTCTGGTCCTGACGCTGGTGGTCGTGACCATCGGATTCCAGATCGCCAACGGCATCTACCGCGCCGCGACCAAAAAGGCCTTCCTCGGCGGCATTGCCGAAGCCCTCGGCCTTGAGTATCAGAAAAACGGCGTCTTCCCCGTGCGCGATATGGAGCGCCACAAAATCATTCCCCCGCACGATACCTTCCGCATTGAGGACGGATTCCAGGGCACCATCAACGGCGTCCCCGTGGCGTTCGAGGAAATCATCCTCTCCGATCATGTCCAGCACGACCGCGCCGACGGCACACGGGAAAAGCGCGAGGAAATGGTGTTCTGGGGCCTTGCCATTCGCATCGGCATCGGCAAGACGCTTGAGGCGCATACGGTCGTCCTGCCGCGCAACGCCGCCATGACTTTTTTCCGCACCGCTTTTTCCGCCTTCGAGCGCGTCAAGCTGGTCAGCCCGAAATTCGAGGACATGTTCGACGTCATGTCCACCAGCCAGCTCGAAGCCCGCTATGTCCTCGACCCCGCCTTTATGGAGCGGTTCATGGAGGCCGGAAAACTCCTCGGCTCGAAATGGATGGAAGCCAGCTTCACCGGCAACGAAATCGCCTTCGCCGTGCAGCGCTACAAGCCGATGTTTGAAATCGGCTGGATCTGGAAACCCCTGACGGAAAAAAGCCTGGAAGGCGTGACCAACGAAATCAAGGCCGTCCTCGCCCTGATTGAGGTGCTGCAGCTCAACCCCTATACCGGCCTCGGCGCGGCCCTGCCGTTACGCAAGCCTGCGGAGGCGGAATAAATTTTTGTACTTATGTTTAATTCTTCCGCCACTCGCGCAGATTGAGGGCTATCCTGCATTTTCCTTAAATTACAGGATTCCCTCATCGTACATTTACGTTTATCCTCTAGAATAGAGATTCTAGAAAACGTATAATCGTTAACAGCCTGTTCTGGTTCCCTATCCATGCGACTCAAGTCGTTCTACGCAAAAACAGTCACCGAAGCGATGCAGATGATCCGCGAAACGCTGGGCGAAGATGCAATCATTGTGGCGACCCGTGAGGAAAACGGGGGCAAGAACGTGCGCGTGACGGCTGCCCTCGACAGCGATCCTCATCATGTTGAAATGTTTGACGATTTCATGCACGACCCGGCGGAAGAAAAAGGCTGGCTGCAATACGATGAAGAATCCGAACGCGATGTGTCCGAGTCGTTGACCGAAGTGATGCTCAAGCATTCGGTGCCGGAGGAGATCATCGACCAGATCGTATCCTGCGCCACCGTCGTCGGCCTCGAAAGCGATTATATCGCGCTGGTCGCGGCGCTGGAGCATCTCTTTGTGTTCCGCCCGCTGCCACAGCAGCCAACCGACAAGGCCTTTATGCTGGTCGGCCCGCCGGGCGCGGGCAAGACCATGGCCATCGCCAAACTCGCGACGCGCGCGGTGATGCAGGGGCAGAAAGTCGCCGTCATCTCCACCGATACGCTGCGCGCCGGGGGCGTCGAGCAACTCTCCGCCTTTACCCGCATCCTCGATATTCCGCTGCAAAAGGCGCGCGACGGCAAGGAACTGCGCCGTTTGATCGACCTTTCGCACGGTGCGGACACGATCCTGATCGACAGCGGCGGATTCAATCCGTTCCGCAGCGATGAAATGCGCGATCTCGCGCGGCTGATCGCCTGCGGCAATATCGAGCCTGTCCTCGCCATGCCTGCCGGGATCGACGCCGAAGAATGCGGCGAGATGGCGCGCATCTACGCCGCCCTTGGCGTGCGCAACATGATGTCCACGCGCCTTGATCTCGCCCGCCGCCTTGGCGGCCTGCTCTCCGCCGCACATTACGGCGGCCTGATTTTCGCCGATGCCTCCGACACGCCGCAAGTGGCCGAAGGCCTGCAAGCGCTTTCGCCGCAGCATCTGGCCCAGCTTTTAATGCCGCAAAACCAGCCGGCGCGCGAACAGGGAAAACATTCGCATGAAACGCAGCAACACAAACGTATCGTTAACGCAGGATAGACAATTATGACCGAGTCATCCGTCATCTCCGAAGCCACCCCTGAAACACCGGCGACGCCCGTGTTCCGGCGCGGGCACAACATCGTCGCCGTGGCCAGCGGCAAGGGCGGCGTGGGGAAAACGTGGTTTTCAATCACGCTGTCGCATGCCCTTGCGAAGATGGGCAAGCGCGTTTTGCTGTTCGACGGTGATCTCGGCCTTGCCAATGTCGATGTGCAGCTCGGCCTGATGCCGCGCCGCGACCTTAACGACGTGATCCGCGGTCGCCTTGGCATGGACAAGGTAACGCAGCGTTTTGAAGACGGCGGCTTTGATATTGTCGCCGGACGCTCCGGTCAGGCTTCCCTCTCCGCCCTGCCCAGCCAGCGCCTGATGCTGCTGCGCGACCAGTTGCTGGAAGTGGCGGACAAATACGATGTCGTCATCATTGATCTTGGCGCTGGCGTGGACCGCACCGTGCGGATGCTCTCCGCCACCGCGACGCGCACGCTGCTGGTCGCCACGGATGAACCGACTTCTCTGACCGATGCTTACGCCTTTATCAAGCTGGGCAACGCCGCAGGCATGTCGAAGAATATCGGCATCGTCGTCAATCAGGCGCCGAGCGCGATGGAAGGCGAGAAGACCTATAAAACCCTGCTCAAGGCCTGCGAAAACTTCCTGCGCCTGTCCCCGCCGATGGTCGGCATGATCCGCCACGATCCGCGCGTCAAGGAAACCATCCGCCACCAGACCCCGATCCTCACCCGCTCCCCCAACACGGAAGCAGCCGAGGATGTCGAGAAAATCGCCCGCGCCGTTGCCCGCGAAATGGCCGAAGTTCGGGTTGCTCACGGTTAATGCCTTGTAAAACAAGCCTTCCGCAAAGCCGCTGAACCGATCTTCAGCGGCTTTTCAATTTTTAATGCTAGACTGGTCCGTATGAGCGAGTCCGGTTTTTCCCATCTTCCGCCCGGCGGGCGGATTTTCGACCCCGCGACTGTTCCGGTCAGGACGGAGCAGAGCGTCAGGATTGAATCCGTAAGCGCCGAATTGCAAAATCTCCGCACCGCCTTGCGCGTCGAGGGCAAGGTCGCGCAGATCAAGGAGGACGGCACCGCCATCATCCTCACCGCTCAGGACGATGAAATCGTGGTCCGCCTGCGCGGACGTGTTGCCTTGAGCGAAGGCCAGAACGTCGAGATCGACCTGCCGCCCGGGTCGCCGCCGCGGCAGGCGCTCGTGCGCCCCATCCCGGAAACCGCGCCCGGCCCAATATCCGCCGCGCCACCGCAGCCTGCCCCTCAAACACAGGCGCAAACACCCCCGCAGCCCTTGCCCGCCGAACCCGGCCAGCCCCGGCCCATGCCGCCAACCCCGGCGGCGCAGAGCGCTCCCCTGCCTGCTGAGATCCGGGCGCTTTTGGATGAGTTTTCCGCGCCACCCCTCAAAGACGCCGCGCCTCTTGCCCCTGCGCCGCTTTTGCCCGGCGCCATCGTGCGCCTGACGCTCTTGCCCGCGCTGCCGCCCGCGATGCAGATGCTGCCCTTGCCTGCCGCAGCCCCGGCCACGCTGCCGAACCATGCCGCCCTTAACCTCAATCCCCTGCCCGCCCCGCCGCAAACCGGGGCAACTTGACCTGCGGGGCTTTGCATCATCGTGGGTTTTCTAGAATAGGGTCTACCATGCCACCAGCCACCAATCGCACCAGCGCGTTCCACCGCCTGCTGCTGATGCTGATCGTGCTGCCGCTGTTGCTGCCGGTCCGACTGTTCGCGGCGGAGGGCCAACCCATGCGCCGCGTGCCCCCTCCCTGCCGCCGCGTCTTGACGTCCGCATTGCCGCAATCGAACCGCGAACGTCTGTCAGAATCCTGACAGACGACGGGAAAGCGCCCGCCACCCCCGCCGCGCAGACGCCGCCGCCCGCACCGTCGCCACGCACGCTCTCCGCCGAAATCGTCGGCGCGACGCTGCATGGCGCGCATGTGCTGACCGTCTCATGGCCGGGTGCGGACACTCCGTTGCCGTTCCTGATGCCGGCCACGGCGGGCCCCCTGCCGCCGGGAACACAGATCCAGCTTATGCCCTTGGCCCAGCAGGCGCACCATCCCTCTCTTCCGCCCGCCGCAGGCGGCCTTCCGGCAACGGCGGCGGAATTGATGGGTGGCTGGACAGGGCCCGTTTTCGACGAGGCGGCGCAAATTCTGTCGCAGGCTGCCGCGCACGACCCGGCGGCGCAGGTCTTGAACGCAATCCTGCCCCGGCCCGCCAGCCCCGCGCAGATGACCCCGGCGCTGCTCTTTTTCATTGCCGCCGTGCAGTCCGGCGACATGCCGGGATGGATGGGGGAGAAAGCCGTCAACATCCTGCGCCGCGACGGCGCACGCGGGGTGGAAGCGCTGGGCCGGATGGTGCGCGATTTTTCCGGCCTGTCCAAAATGCAAACGGAACCGCTTTCCCAGGACTGGCGCGGCATGGCGATTCCGATGCTGGTGCAGGGCGAGATTCAGAAAATCCATCTTTATTACCGCCATCAGGGCGGCGAGCGCGAGGAAGACCGCGAGGAGTCCAAAGAGCGCAGCACCCGCTTCATCTTCGATCTCAATCTCAGTCGCATGGGCGATGTACAGCTTGACGGCTTGATGAAGGGAACGCGCTTCGATCTCATCCTGCGCACGCATACGCCCTTCTCCCATACCATGCAGGCTGTGATGCGGCGAAAATATCTGGATGTCCTTGAAGCCGGGAATCTTGGCGGCGATCTCGCCTTTCAGACGCGCAAGGATCAGTTCGTGAAAGTGGATATCCGCCAGGCCGCGATGCAGACCTCCGTATGACCTGCGGCCGACCTATTCTTTTTCCTTGCGCCGAAATCCTTCGATGGCGATTTCATCCAGCATCTGCGTTTCCTTGTCCGCGCGCTCCTTTTCTTCTTCTTCATCGCGGTTGCGCTGGATGATTTCGACTTTCTTCTGCTCGGCGAACGCGGCGCGAACGTCTTCCTGCGCGGCTTCGATCCGCTTGTTCAGGCGCTGGATCGCCTCATCGACCTTGCCGATTTTCTTGCGCATGTTCTCGGCATAAAGGCCGTAATAGGCGGCGGCATCGGCATTTATCTTCGCCGTTTCGCGCTCCCGCTCAAGCTGGTCTTCCATCTGCTGTTTTTTTAGCTGGAACATCTCGGCCTCGCGATAGAGCGCGGACAGGACTTTCTGTTTTTCCTCGACCCTGTGTTTCCGCAGCCGGATCAAAGACAGCAAATCCGCCATAGCTTATTGCCCCCTGCCGCTCAGACCCTGCGCACGCGGGGTGCGGGGGCGGCGTTGAGGATTTCATGCAGCATGGCAAAGCCTTCCGCAATCGTGGTTTTTTCATCCTTGTTCTGGGCCAGAAAAGTTTCCAGCTTCGGATAGATTTCAATCGCCTCGTCCACCTTGGAATCGCTGCCCTTGCGGTAAGCGCCAAGGCGGATCAGCTCGGCCATGTCCTCATAGGTCGTTACAACCTGCTTGGCGCGTTTTAAAATCGCGTTCTGTTCGTCACTGAAAGCGCGCGGCAGGGAACGCGACACGGATTTGAGAACGTCAATCGCCGGATAGCGCCCGCGATCTGCGATC
>JACPDM010000108.1 GCA_016184045.1 Micavibrio aeruginosavorus
CCGGTTTCATCGTCGAATTCAGCAACAATAAACTCGTTCAAAGTCGTATTGTTGTTGATGTCATCGATAAAGTCCTGGATTGTCACAGCAGTGTTAGCCGCGTTTGTCAGGTCAATAGCCTGAAGAGTTCCCCCGTTGATTCCGATCACATAGTCGTCCGAGGCGGCATCAAGGGTGCCAAACAGAACTGTTCCGTCTGACTTAACAATATTGTTAAGCGTATCGCTGCGGTCAGCAATCGAGTCTGGCGTTGTCGTGGAGTCGTAGAGTGCAAATGAAGTCAGGGCTACATCAGCAATCGAAGTAAATTCGACATTGTTGTTGCCTGCTGCGCCGCCCTGGCCAACGACACGGGCAATTTCCGAAAACCCGAGATCGGCAGCAAGGGCAAGGTCAGCGGCATCGGTCGCAGCAACAGCAACGAACTGGAGCCGGAAGTCGCCACCATTCAGGGTTTTAATCTGAAGCTGGCCTGCTGCATCAAGGGATGCCTCAAAGGCTTGATCGCCGACCGCGTTACCGGCGCCACCAACTTGGAGAGCCAGCGTATTGATTTCTGCAATCAGCTCTTCAATCGAGTCGTTCGTGTTGATGGTAACATCTGCTGTTGCTGCTGCAGCGCCGCCATAGGCACCGATGTTCACCGTATTACCGTCTTCATCCGTAATCGAGAAGCGCAGAATGTCCCCGGTTACCGTAGCGGGCAAAGCAGCAAGGTCATCAATGCCACTGAGGTCCTTGTTGCCGACGACTTTGGCTTCCGACTGGCCGCCAGCCAGCGCGTCGCGGGCAGACTGGGCGATGGAATCGGCTTGCTCGATCAGTTTGGTCAGGGCGGTGACGCCGTTATCGGCGGCCTTGATCACCTGAATCGACTGGCCGATGGAATCGAGCAGACGGGTAAGGTCGCTGGCGCGGTTGGTCAGGGCTTGCGAGGCGAAGAACGATTGCGGGTTGTCGAGGGCCGAGTTGACTTTCTTCCCCGTGGCAAGACGGTTCTGGGTAACATCAACGGCGCTTTGGGTGTTTTGCAGCGAAATCAGGTTATTGCGAAGTGCTGCCGTGAGGACGACATCGGACGTCATGGTTAGGGTTCCTTTCTAGGTTACCTATTTTATGTGTTGGCGCCGGAATCCTCCCGGCACCTTCCATCATCTTACGATGACCTGCCTTAACAAAGGCTTAAATACCCTAGCATGTGGTTAGGCCCAATGCCATTGATTCTGTTTATATTTTCATATCTATAAACAGTTTTTGCGGTATTCCGGCGAATTTATGGGCTTATTTTATCTTCCGGCACCAGAACTGGTACATGCCGGTAAAGGTTTCCGGGTGTTTGAGCTCGAACTCATGCCAGTTCAGCATGTTGGAGCGCGTGAGGTCGTCCGGGAACATTTTGTCATATTGCATTACAATGTCCGGGCGACTCAGGGCAAAGCTCAGGCAGACCAGCCCAAGCTGGTCCATCATACCCTTGATCTGCGGCAGCGTCATGCGGTGTTCCTGGACATGGAAAATAAGATCGCGAACCAGAGACGTGGCGTAAAAATCGTTGCTGGCCAGCAGGAATTTTCGCATCGGGTCTGACGACGGCAGCTTCATGATGCTGTCGCGGCAATCGCGGATGCCCTCAGGCGTGGAGGCAAAGCCGCGGTCGCGGATATAGGCGCGGGCCTCCACGATTTGCCTTCGTGCGATTTCGCTATACAGCCCGACCTTGAAATAGCCGCCGGGTTTCAGAAGGTTGGTCAGAACCTGCCAGCCTTTGAAGGGGTCCTCCATGTGGTGGAGGACTCCGGCGCATTCGATAATATCGAACTGTCCCGGCCACTGTTCCATGCCGAGAATATCGGCATGGATAAATTCAACGCGGCCTGCAAGGCCTGATTCATTCGCCTTGCGCTGCGCATAGGCAAGGCTCGCGCGGCTCAGGTCGATGGCGGTTACCCGGGCGCCGGGATATGTGGCCGTCGTGCCCAGCGCATGGCGTCCGGTCCCGCAACCGGCAACCAGTATTTTTCGCGGCCTGCCGCGCTCCTCCTCCGGCACGGGAAGGCTGTCGCTGGGTGTCGGGTAATTGATGACGCTGATCCAGCGCGGATACGGATTTTCCTCGTATTGCGCCTGCACGTTTTTGGAAACTTCATTCTCCAGCATGCCGAAGCTCTTGATTGCGGGCTTTAACCCGTTTTCCTCTGCGGGATCGAAGAACTGGGTTTTGGCGAAATTTGAAAAATTTTCGGATTTTCCGGACAAATCCTGCAAAATCGCGCCGCTGTCGGGGAAAGCCTGAAAAAGCGGGCGATAGCACCCGGTCAGCATATAGCGCCAGGCTTCACGGGATTCCTCTCCCGTGCCGCCGCGCGTTGCGGCAACAAGTTTTTCGATGATGGCGGATTCATCCGGCGTCTGGGTGTAGATATATTCATTGAAAAAGCACTGCTCGGCCATCGCGCACAGGAAGGGTTCGAAAAATTCCAGCCTTCCTGCTTTAAGCAATTCTTCCAAGTTAAGGCAAAGCCATTTGCGCAGGCGGAGCAGAAAAGATTCCAGAATGGGATCGGCGATGGTGAGAAGGCGCAGACCGTCGAGGAAAAATTTTTCCTGAAGGAAGGCCAGGTCCTCTCTTGTGGCGTTGCTGATCCATATGTTGAAATCGCTTTCCGCGACAATGGTTTCCGCGTGCCCGATTTTGCCGCAGGCGGGGTCGCGCAGGACGATGCTGATCCATGTCGGGTAAGCCTTGAGGAGATTGGCTTCGTAAATATTGTCAAAGCAGGCTTGCAGTGCTTTCTTGACCAGAGGTTCGTGTCTGGTGAATGCAACCCCGCCACAGGTGTAAATGAAGACCCCTTTATATATCTTGTTGTCCGGAGCTTTCTCCATCAGGCCGGCCAGAATGCGGAGCGCGTTCTCCCGCTGCCCGATCATGTTGCAGAGAAGGGCGAGGTTGGCGGTTTCGTCAAGATCATCCGGAAAAAGGCGGCAGAGCTCTTCCTGGCAGATCAGGGCTTCTTTGTATTGTTTGCGTTTTTTCAGAACAGCCAGTGTCGTTTGGTAAGACTCTTTCAGGGTTTTCCGGTTCTTTACAGATTGATTGACGCTATCCATGTCAATCTTGAGCGTCGGCTTTGCCCGCGCCATCAGCGCCAGCGCAAAATGCACATCGGCAAAGGATGAGTCCATCTCCAGCGCTTTCATCAAATGCGGGACCGCATCGGCGTCTTTTCCTTCAGCTTTGAGCGCAAGGCCGCGCTGCCGTTCATATTCGGCAGGGCTGGAAGCAGCGGGTTTTGGCATCGGCATTGCCCGCGCGGAAGTCTTTCCTTGCTGTTTTTCCTGCGCGCGGCGCTCTTTTCTGTTCATGGCCTGAGTTTCCGTGTGATTAAAGCGGGATTATTGTACTGCGAAAATTAACACGCCGGAAGGTGGTTCTCCCGACCTTCCGGCGTGTTGTGCTGGCGCTGTTGTGCTCCGGGTTCTGCGGACGCGCGGGCTTCCTGCCGCCGGGCCTGCCGTATCCTTCGGCCGCCCGGCCACAACATGCGTCAAAACGTTTAACCCGGTATCCTCCCCGGTTAAATCTCCGGGGTCTAGCCGAACAGCCTCAGGATGGACTGCTGCGACTGCGACGCCAGGGAGAGCGCTGTCACACCCAGGGACTGACGGGTCTGGAGGGCGAGCAGTTTCGCGCCTTCCTCGTTCTGGTCGGCGTTGACCAGTTTGTCAGACCCTTCGGTCAGGGTGTTGATGATGTCTTTGGTGTAGTTTTCGCGGGCCTGAATGATCGACAGGTTGTTGGCCAGCGTCGAGCCGAAGCCGCGAACGGTCTCCAGCGCGTCGCGCACCTGCGTCAGGGTCAGCTCGGCCGTGTCGATCCGCGAGAAATCCGCCTCGTCAAGACCAAGACCGTCGGCGGTGAAAGTGACGCCTTCTGTGGTCAGGGTGCTGGTGCGGAATTCGTTGAACGTCGTCAGCAAATCGTCGCCGTTCAGGAGGTTCGTGCCGCGATAGCCGGTATCGGTCACGAGCTGGTCGATCTGTTCGCGCAGGTTGTTGAAATCACTTTCATACTGCGCCAGATCGGCGGCGGCGGCGGCAAGCTGGATGCTTTCGACTTCGCGCTCCCCTGCTGCCCCGGTCAGGTCGGGGTTGATGCCGAAGCCGAAATTCGCGGTTACGGCGTCCTCCACCCCGATCTCGATGCTTTTGACGTTGCCGTCAATCGGCGTGATCGTGAACTGGCCGGTCGTGTCGTCGTAGGACGCCTCCAGCTTCGTATTCAAGGCGGTGTTGTTGTTGATCTGGTCAACAATGCTCTGGATCGATCGGGCGGCTGCTCCGTCATACAGGCTGATCGTTTGCATCGATCCGCCATTGACGCCGATGATGAAGTTGTCCGCCGCGTTGTCGATGTTGGCAAAGCGGTTGGTTGCGCCGGACTGGTCCGTGATGTCGGAGAGCAGCGTGCTGGCCGGCGCAATGCGCGGCGGGACAACGGTGCTGTCGTACAGGGCGAAGGAGACCAGAGCGACGTCGGAGATAGAGCTGAATTCGACGTTGTTGGTCCCCGCGCCGCCATCCGGGATCAGGCGGGCGACTTCGGCAAAGCCAAGATCGGCGGCCAGAGCCAGATCGGGAGCATCAGCCGCGGCAGCGGAGATGAACTGCACCCGGAAATCGCCGCCGTCAAGCGTGCGGATCTGGATCTGCCCGGATTCATCGAGAGAAGCCTCGAACGCCTTGTCGCCGGTGGCGTTGCCGCCGTCATCGACATGGATGTTGTTGATCTGGGTGAGCAGATCTTCGATCGAGTCGTTTGTGCTGATGGTTACGGTCGCCGTGGCGGCCGATGCGCCGCCGTAGGCGCCGATATTGACGGCATTGCCATCTTCGTCCGTCAATTGCATGACCATGGTATCGCCGTTGGAAATACCGGGCAGGCTGGTCAGGTCGTCGATATTGCGCATATCGCGGACACCCGTCACTTTGGCTTCGGCCTGGCCTTGCGCCAGAGCGTCGCGGGCGGATTGCGCCACAGAATCGGCCTGTTCGACCAGCTTGGTCAGGGCCGTGATCCCGTTATCGGCGGCCTTGATGACCTGAATGGACTGGCCGATCGAGTCGAGCAGGCGGGTCAGGTCGCTGGCGCGGTTGTTGAGCGCCTGCGAGGCGAAGTAGGATTGCGGGCCGTCGAGCGCGGAGTTGATTTTCCGCCCCGTCGCCAGACGGTTCTGGGTAATGTCCACAAGGCTCTGCGTATTCTGCAGAGAGAGGAGGTTGGCCCGGAGGGCTGCGGTCAAGACGACATCGGAGGTCATTTCAGTTTTCCTTTCTTCTTACTTTTTCCTGGATTTTTCTGTTCGTTTAACGGTTATCGGAGTCTCAAGAGTTCTTCGGTCATCTGGTCGACGGTATTGATGATCTTGGTGTTGGCCGAGAAGGCACGCTGGCTGACGATCAGCTTTGCGAATTCGTCGGCAAGGTCGACGTTGGATGATTCGATGGTTGAGGCTTCAAGGAAGCCTGCGCCGCCGGTTCCGGCTTCGCGCAGGTTTTCTTCGCCCGAGAGTTCATTTTCGCTATAGGCCGTACCCGATACTTCGGTCAGGCCGTTCGTGTTGGAGAATGTCACCAGCGGGATTTTGTACAGGTTCGTCGAGGCGCCATTCGAGAAGCGGGCGACAACGAAGCCGTCGCGGGTGATCTCGACCCCGGTCCGCAGGCCAAGTTCGGCCCCGTTCTGGTCGGAGAAAATCACGTTATAGCTGCCGGAGAACTGGCTGTACCGCTCAATATCGATGCTGATATTTTGCGGCGCGGAGCCGTTGCCCCAGTCAATTTGCGACAGGTTGACGTCGATATTGCCGGAGCTGTCGGGCAGGGCGTTCAGAGAGCCGTCGCTGTTAAAGTTCAGGAGGCCGTTGCTGAGCGTCGTCCCGTCGGGATGGACGATCCGCAGGTTCCACCAGCCCCGGTTGTTGTAGGAGGCATTCGGCGGGGTCGGCAGGTTCTGGAAGGCGGGGAACCCTTCGCTGCTGTAAGGGGGCGAGTCGCTGGGCGCGCCGTTGTCATAGGTGGCGCTGTTGAGGTCGACCGACGTATAGACGCCGGCTACAAGGCCAAGGCCCACCAGCGGCGTTCCCGCAACGTTGGTTAGGGTAACGGTTTGCGCACCGGGGCCCTGGAATTCATTGCGCTGGATCACCAGCTCACCGTCATTGCCAAGGAAGGCTGCCGCCCCGGGAATGGCATTGATAGCGGTCAGGATGTCGTTGACCGTCTCGACGGCATTGGCCGGCGCGGCGCCGACGCCGTCCCAGACTTCGAATGTCGTGGCCGCGCCGCCATCGACGGAGATGGAGAACTGGTTGCCGTCGGTCAGGCCGACATCGGTGATCAGGTTGTCCGTCGCGGCGAGATCGCCGATTGTACCGCCGGCAGTCCCGTGCGGACCATAGGTTTTGGTGTATTCAAAAGTCAGAATCTGCGCCGAACCAAGGCTGTCATAGACGGTCAGGCCGCGGGAAAAATTGGCCGCCGTCGTTCCGACATTCGCCAGCGTGGTGTCGACTTCACTGGCGTTCAGGTTCAGTGAAATTTCGGCGGTGGATGTGGGGCGCGTCAGGCCGCCGAGGAAGGCGACGTTGACGGGTTGCAGCGAGCTCAGATCGCCCGATGCCGCCGGAATGTTCCCATCTGAGTCGATCGGCCAGCCGTAAAGCGCAAAACCGGCCGTATTGCGGAGCTGCCCGTTCGCATCTTCGCTGAAGGAGCCGCTGCGGGTGTAGAGAAATTCCTGGCCGTCGATGGTGTCACGCTTGACCGGGAACATGCCGTTGCCGGAGATCGCGGCG
>JACPDM010000109.1 GCA_016184045.1 Micavibrio aeruginosavorus
CGAAATCTCGTTCCAGCCCGCATAGGCGTCCGGATAGTCCGGATAGCGGCGCGGCATCCCGGCAAGGCCGAGGAAGTGCTGCGGGAAGAAGATCAGGTTGACGCCGATAAAGGTCAGGAAGAAATGCAGCTTGCCCAGAAACTCCGGATACTGCCGTCCCGACATCTTGCCGATCCAGTAATAGAAACCGGCGAACAGGGCGAAAACCGCGCCCAGCGACAGGACGTAGTGGAAATGCGCCACGACGTAATAGGTGTCGTGCAGGGCGATATCCATCCCGCCATTAGCCAGAACCACACCGGTCACGCCGCCCATGGTAAACAGGGCGATGAAGCCCAGCGCCCAGAGCATCGGCGTGGAGAAGGTGATCGACCCGCCCCACATCGTCGCGATCCAGGAGAAGATCTTGATCCCGGTCGGAACGGCAATGATCAGCGTCGCCGCGGTGAAGTAGGCGCGGGTATCGACGTCCATGCCGACGGTGAACATATGGTGCGCCCAGACGATGAAGCCGACCGCGCCGATGGCAATCATGGCATACGCCATGCCCAGATAGCCGAAAATCGGCTTTTTGGAGAAGGTGGATACGATCTGGCTGACGATGCCGAAGGCTGGCAGAATCATGATGTACACTTCAGGGTGGCCGAAGAACCAGAACAGGTGCTGATACAAAATCGGATCGCCGCCCTTTTCCGGGTTAAAGAATCCGGTGCCGAAATTGCGGTCGGTCAGCAGCATGGTGATGGCGCCGCCCAGAACGGGGAGCGACAGAACCAGCATGAAGGCGGTGACCAGCATTCCCCACACAAACAGCGGCATTTTGTGCAGCGTCATGCCGGGGGCGCGCATGTTGAAGATGGTGGTGATGAAGTTGGCGGCGCCAAGGATCGAGCTGGCCCCGGCGAGGTGAAGCGAAAAAATCGCCATATCCACGGCGGCGCTGTCATGCGGGGCGAGAGCGCTGGAGAGCGGCGGATAGACCGTCCACCCCGTTCCTACGCCGCTGCCGACAAAAGCCGACGTCAGCAAAAGCAGGAACGCCGGAACCAGCAGCCAGAACGAAATATTGTTAAGGCGCGGGAACGCCATGTCGGGCGCGCCGATCAGGAGCGGCACGAACCAGTTGCCGAAACCGCCGATCAGGCCGGGCATCACGACGAAGAACACCATGATCAGGCCGTGGGCCGTGATCCAGACGTTCCACATCTGCCCGTCCGCGACCAGTTGCAGTCCGGGCTGTTGCAGCTCGTAGCGCATCATCATCGAGAACGTGCCGCCAATCAGGCCGGCCAGGATCGAGAAGATGATATAGAGCGTGCCGATGTCCTTATGGTTCGTGGAGCAGAACCAGCGGGCAAAAAAACCGGGTTTGTGGTCGTGGCCGTCATGGCCGTGGCCGGAATGAACGTCTGAATGGGCTGCACTCATAATCGCACCTTGTGAAAGATTACTGATAGATCGTGGTTAAGGGTTGTTATTCTGTCTTGGCTTCCGCCGGGTTTTCGCCGCCAAGGACGACCGGGGTCGGGGCTGCCGGCATGGTCCCGCCTTGCGCCACGACCCACTCGGCGAAAGCTTCCTTGCTGACGGCGTGGACTTCGATCGGCATGAAGGCGTGGTTCGTTCCGCACAGTTCCGAGCATTGGCCGTAATAGGTGCCTTCCTTTTCGATCCTGATCCAGGTTTCGTTGGTCCGGCCCGGAACGGCGTCGGTCTTGATGCCGAAAGACGGCACGGCAAAGCTGTGCAGGACATCGGCCGCGGTCACCAGAACCTGAATATCCGTACCCACCGGCAGAACCAGGGGATTGTCCACGGACAGGCTGCGCAGCTGTCCCTTCACGGCGTTGATATCCGCATCGGGGAGCATGTTGGAGGTGAAGCTGACGCCGCCGTGATCGGGATATTCGTAACCCCAGTACCACTGGTAACCCGTGACTTTCAGGGTCATTTCGGGGTTTTCCGTGCGGTCCATATAATAAAGCAGCTTGAAGGACGGAACGGCGATGGTGATAAGGATGATCACCGGAACCACCGTCCAGACGATTTCCAGCAGGACGTTGTGCGTGGTCTGCGACGGGGTCGGGTTGGCGCGGCTATTGAAGCGCGCCATGACAAAAAGCAGGAGGGAAAAGACGAAAATCACAATCCCGGTGATGATCACCAGCAGGAAATTGTGGAATTTATGGAGGTGTTCGGCAACGGGGGTGGCGGCTTCCTGCATCCCCATCTGCCAGTTCTGGGATGTTGCCGCCGCAAGGTCGGGGCAAAGGATCACGGCAAGGGCTGCGAGGCAGGCAAGGGTAAGGAAACGGCGCATGATTTTTCTGAACGCTTGATCTGGGATAAGTATCACCGGTTAAGGGGCCGCATACACAAGGGCCCGTTCCGGCTTTTGATACACCGGAAAACCCAATTGGCGCAAGAGGAAAGCGGGTAAAAGCCGGTGCCCCGCGGCCCGCGTCACGCCGCCTTTTCCGGAAGCGGGGGCAGGGGTAAAAGCGCGCGCTCCGGCAGGACGCAAATCTGCCCCGGCGCAAGTTCGGTTCGCGCGCAATGCAGTGCGTTGCGGTTCTCCGCGGCGTAGATCACGGCCTCTGCCGCCGCCTGTTCGAGCAGGGGGACAAGATGATTAATAGACATAATGCCGATGGCGCGCAATTCCTCCGCCGTGAATTCCAGCGCGGGGCGTATTCGCCGCAGAAAGGCAAGACGCTCGGCATCGGTCATGCAATAGACATAAAAACTGCCGCGGGAGCGATTCAGCCGCCGCTGCACGTCATCCTGCCAAAGGTTAAGAGCAAGGCAGAGCGTATTGCGGGCATAGACAAGGCGCCGCCGCACGGGCTGGAGGGTTTCTTTCTGGCCCGGGTCGTCCAGCACATAATCCAGCGACTGGACGACGTTGCCCAGATGCCGCAAGGCCTGAAACGGATTGAGTCCGGCCATATCCTCGCCGGCTGCCAGAAAAGTCATGTCACACCCTTTTTTCCATTATTTAACGGAGGGGCGTGCGGGCTGGCAAGGGGATCTTATGATCTGTCCAGAAGAACTGCCGCAAGCGCCATACAGGCCGCTGTCTCGCTGCGAAGGATGCGCGGCCCGAGGGATGCGGGGGTCCAGTTTTTTTGCTGCCCGATCCATGCGGTCTCCGCTGCCGTGAACCCGCCTTCGGGCCCGATCAGGATGCAGGCAACAGAATCGGACTTGAGGGCGGTTGAGATGGGCGATGCATTCCCGCGCTCAAGGCAGGCCAGTATCGGCAGGTCGGCGGGCAGGCTCTGAAGTTTCACCATATCGCACAGCTCCGGAAGGTCGAGGCGTTCGCATTGTTCGGCGGCTTCAAAAACCTGCTGGCGCAGGCGTTTTACATTGATCTCGCGGACTTCCGTATTTTGCGTCAGCACCGGGTGCAGATGCGTTGCGCCCAGTTCCACAGCCTTTTCGATCAGCCAGTCCATGCGGCTTTTTTTAATCGGGGCGAAATACAGATGAATGCCGGGCGAGGGCTCCGGCTGCGGCCTGATTTTCTCTTCCGTGACGGCAAAACCACTTTTCTTGCCAAGATCTTTCAGGGTACAGCGCCATTCGCCGTCACGGCCGTTGAACAGCCGCACCGAATCGCCGTCCTGTCGCCGCAGGACGGTTTTGAAGTAATGCGCCTGCTCCGCTGACAGGGGCACCGCCGCATCCGCGACGAGGGGCGAATCGACATAAAGTCTTGGCAATTTAAAGAATGCGTTCTGTTCCATAGATGCTAGAATAACACCATGACCCATACCGATATCAATATGAAAGGGTGGACTGGCCGCCTTCCCGCGGCGATGCGCCCTTATGCGCTGCTGATGCGGCTTGATCGGCCGATCGGGGCGTGGCTTTTGCTGCTCCCCGGCTGGTGGGCAATCATGATGGCGGCGGGCGGGGCCCTGTCGATGAATGCCGGGGATGTTTTCGTGCTGGCCCTGTTCGGGATTGGCGCGGTGATCATGCGCGGGGCCGGGTGCATTGTGAACGACCTTTGGGACCGCCGCCTTGACAGCATGGTCGAGCGCACGCGGACACGGCCCCTTGCCTCGGGGCAGGTGTCGCCCCGGCAGGCGCTGGCGTTTCTTTTCATTCTGCTGCTGCTCGGCCTTTCCATTTTGCTGCAGATGAACATCACGACTGTCTTGCTCGGCGTTCTGTCGATGATTTTTGTGGTTCTCTACCCCGCGATGAAGCGCATTACCTGGTGGCCGCAGGCATTTCTTGGCCTGACGTTCAATTTCGGCGCGCTTATGGGCTGGGCGGCGGTGACGGGCACCGTGTCACTGCCCGCCCTTTTGCTCTATATCGCCGGTATTTTCTGGACGCTTGGCTACGATACCGTTTATGCGCATCAGGATATGGAGGACGACGCCCGCATCGGCGTCAAATCGACCGCCCTGAGGCTTGGAAAAAAGAGTCGCATCTGGGTCGCGCGGTTTTATGCGGCGGCGTGGCTCCTGATGGTGACGGCTTTTACTCTGGCGCATGCGGCCAATGCGGCGCTGTTTTTTCTGGGAGTCGGAGGGTGGCATCTGTGGTGGCAAATTCGCACATGGTCCCCTGACGATCCTGCGAGTTCTCTCAGGATTTTCAAATCCAATCGCGATTTCGGTTTCCTGATTTTGCTGGCTGCGGCGGTTTCGGGATTTTTCTGGTAATCAGCCGGGTGTCAGAGCAACCTGCCTTCAATCTTGTATCGCGGCTCTGCTGCGCGGGGCGCGATCAGATCCGGGGCATCGTTGGCGGTTTTTCCAACGGCGCGGCTGACGGCATGAAATGCCAGATCGCGGACGATTTCTTCTCCGATCATGCGCAGGGCTTGCGCGGAATCCGCCGCAAACCACGCCGCCGCTTGCGCCGGATCGAAAATAACCGGCATGCGGTCATGCATGGGGCGGATTTTTTCATCGGCTTCGCGCGTCAGAACCGTGAATGTGACAAGATTTCCGGTTTTTGCCCATAATCCCGCCATCGCCATCAGCCCCCCGCCTTCGCGGTGGATATAATAAGGTACGGTTTGCGCCCCGGACCCGTACCATTCGTAAAACCCGTTGGCCGGAACAAGGCAGCGGCGGGCATGATGCCAGCTTTGCCGGAAGGCGGGCTTCTCGGCTGTCGTTTCGCTGCGGGCGTTGATCATTTTCGCGGCCAGTGCGCGGTCGTCCTTGCCCTCATCCCCCTTGGCCCAGGGCGGCAGCAGGCCCCAGCGGGCCAGCCCCATGCGGTTACGAATAATAACGGCATGATCCTGCATCGGCGCCGCATTGTAACGCGGCGGAAAATTTATAAGATTGACACAACCGAACAAGCGTTGGAGTTCGGATGGAGGAAGAAAAAATGCAAAACGGCCGCACATCGTTTTATGCAATCCTCTTACGCGTTTGCAGCATGGAAGAAGGCTTGTTTATCGCATGATTTAAGCCTAGTTTCCCAGCCAAATCGCGTATAATCACACAGCTTTCACTGACTTAAAGGACGGACATCCATGGCTACGGTCCACCCCCTGATCGCACAGGCCCAAAAATCCCTTCCAGCAAAAACCCCGGCTGCCGAAAAAGATTTTATCGCCCGGTTCTACGCCGGCGAGCCGCGCGAGGATCTGGAGCAGATGGATGTCATCACCATGCAGCGCACGGCGCAGATGCACTGGGCGATGATGCATGACCGCAAGCCTGGCAAGGCGTCGGTCCGGGTCCACAATCCGGCGACGGAAAAAGGCGGCTGGCCGCTCAACCGCACGGTTATCGATTTCGTCGATGACGATATGGCGTTCCAGATCGATTCAATTACCGCCGACCTGACGCGTTTCGGCCAGACTATTCACCTGATTGTCCATCCGCTGCTTTATATCAAGCGCGGGAAGAGCGGCGATATCACGGCGGTTGAAAATCAGCATGTCAGCGGGTTTGCGGCGCAATCGCATATTCACATCGAACTCACCCACATGCTGACTCCGGCGCAATGCATGGAGCTTCAGGACAGCTTGATGCGGATCGCCAACGACGTGCGCTACGCCACGGGCGACTGGCAGACGATGCGTGAAAAACTGCGCGCCTGCGAAGTCAGCATGGGGCACGCTCCGGCATCTTTCCCCAAGGCTATGGTCGGGGAGTATCAGGCATTCCTTGAATACCTCTATAAAGACAATTTCACCCTTCTGGGGTACCGCGAATACGCCCATCAAAAGGGCAGGGACGGCAAAACTTCGACCAAGGTCGTGAAGGGCAGCCATCTTGGTCTGCTGCGGCTTGAGGTCACGACGCCGATCATGCCGGAAGGCAAGGACGAGTTGCCGGAGCATCTGGCGAAACTCTCGAAGGAAAAGGCGTTGCTGCGGGTTTTCAAGATCCACAACAAGAAATCCTCGGTTCATCGCCGCGTGCCGCTGGATGCGGTCATGGTGCGGTTGTTCGATGAAAAGGGGCATCACACGGGCGAGGCGATTTTCATCGGCCTGTTTACGTCCGTTACCTATTCGCGCAGCATTCGCGACATTCCCTATCTCGACCGCAAGACGGCGGCGATTATGGAGCGGGCGAAGTTCGAACAGGGCAGCCACGGTCACAAGGCGCTCTCGCACATCCTCGAAAAATATCCGCGCGACGAATTGTTCCA
>JACPDM010000110.1 GCA_016184045.1 Micavibrio aeruginosavorus
GAACCTTGCCCGAGGACGGCACGACCGTGTTATAGGCGCGGGCCAGGCGGGTGATAGAATCCAGCAGCACGACAACGTCGCGTTTCTGCTCGACAAGGCGCTTGGCTTTTTCCAGCACCATCTCGGCAACGGCGACGTGGCGGGAGGCCGGTTCGTCGAAGGTCGAGGAAATCACTTCGCCCTGAACCCCGCTACCGCGCGCGCGGTAACGGTCGAGGACCGAGCGCACCATGTCGGTGACTTCTTCCGGACGCTCGTCGATCAGCAGGATGATGATATAGGCTTCCGGATGGTTCTGGATCACCGAATGCGCGATATCCTGCAGCAAAATAGTCTTCCCGGTGCGGGGCGGCGCGACGATCAGGGCGCGCTGGCCGAAACCGAGCGGCGAGACCATCTCGATCACGCGCTGGGATAGGCCCTTTTTGGTCGGGTCCTGCAGTTCCAGCTTGATCTTGCGATCGGGGTAAAGCGGGGTGAGGTTGTCGAAATTGATGCGGTGGCGGATGCGCTCGGGCGGCTCGCCGTTGATGGTATCGACTTTCAGCAGGGCGAAATAACGCTCGGATTCCTTGGGCGCGCGGATTTCCCCGTCAACGATATCCCCGGTGCGAAGGCCGAAGCGGCGCACCTGCGAGGGGGAGATGTAAATATCGTCCGGGCCGGGCAGATAGTTTTCTTCCGGGCTGCGGAGAAAGCCGAACCCGTCCTGCAGCACCTCGAGAACGCCGGTGCCGGAAATCGGGACGCCCTGCTCCGCCAGCGATTTCAGGATCGCGAACATCATGTCCTGCTTGCGCATCGAGGCGACGTTTTCGATGCCGAGCTCTTCGGCAAAAGCGAGCAGTTCCGCCGGAGAGCGGGTCTTAAGTTCTTGCAGGTTCATGGAAGGAGCGTCCTGTTTCGCAGAGATTTGTCCTGACTGGGAGGTCAATTCATCTATTCCGTCGTTATGAAGTTTCTTTCGGGGAAGGTGCGTTTCTTTGTTCGGAAGGTGGGAGAGTTAAGCGCCAATATCTGCCAATGTTCTTGGTTGTTTTTGCAGGGTTTGTCCCTGTCGTCCTCGCCCGGTTTTCACACGGGTCGTGCAATGATCCAGAGCTGATTGTCTTGGAAGTTCTTCAAATAGGATTAAGCTCTTATACAATCCGTCCCGAAGTGGAGTCAATAAAAAAACAAATAAATCGCCCCTTTCCGCACCCGCCTCTTGACAGTTTACGGGGATAAGGTTATGAATATGTAAAAATAAAAACAGTTTAAAACCTGCAGGGGGTGCCATGGACAACCGGAAAACCAGATCCAAGCCCGATTTCGACGCCGCCGGCGCCGTTCCGCGAAGCTACGGCACGCGCCAGATGATCGCCATCGAAATGGCGGAGATCATGCGCCGCGAATTCGGGATCGACAATGCCGTGGTGCGGATCCACGACGATGCAATTGCCGGCTATGCCCTTGAAATTACGACCGGAACCCCGCTGTCTGCGGACAGCCAGCGCGCCCTGCTCACCCTTGATGAATATCTCCATGACGGGATTGCGCGCCTTGCTGCCGACAACTTCCCTATCGAAATGGACCCGCAAACCCGGGAAATTACCGGCCCGACGCTGAGCAGCTTTATCGCGCTCCTCAGCGTCCTGCCGTCCGGCGAAGAAGACCGGACCTTCGACCTCGCCGCCATGGTGGACGCCGACACCGCGCCCAAAATGCTGCTGCACTAGAACGGCTTTACAATCACCAGAATGACGATCAACACCATCAGCAGCGTCGGGATTTCATTCCAGACACGGTAGAATTTCGCCGGGCGGGTATTTTCGTCCCGGGCGAATTGCTTGCGCCACCGCGCCAAAAGCCCGTGCACCGCCGTCATCAGCAGAACCAGCCCCAGTTTCGCGTGAAACCAGCCCATCTGCAGCAAGCCGGGATTGGCGACGATCATCAGGATGCCAAATACAAATGCGGCGATCATCGCGGGGTTGATGATAAGGCGCAGCAAACGCCGCTCCATCACCTTGAAGGTTTCGCTTTTGTCAGAGCCCTTTTCCGCATCGGCGTGGTAGACGAAAAGTCGCGGCAGATACAGCATCCCCGCCATCCACGCGATCACGGCGATCACGTGCAGGGCCATCAGCCACGAATAATACGGCAGCAGCATGTCACTCATTTTCTCACGCGGTCCTTTCCTTCAAAAAACTCAGGCCTGACAGCAGCGGCGGAACGATGGCGGGCAAAGCCGCCCCCCTTCGCTGCTGGAAATTCCCGCACTCCCGGCGCGGACGATGACCGCCGCCGCAAGGCCGCCGATAAAGGCGGGCGACACCCCCGCCGTCTTCACACGGGCAAAAGCGGGGACGCCCATTTGCTGCGCCAGATGGCGGTACTCGATCTCGATTTCGACAAGGGTTTCGACATGCTCGCTGACGAAGGCGTGGGGATAGACGATCACCGGAACCCCGTCATGCGCCGCCTTTTGCAAGGCCTCCTCCGTGCTTGGGCCAATCCATTTCAAGGGACCGACGCGGCTTTGATAGCAGATTTGCCAGTCCAGATTTGCAATCCCCGTCGCCGCCGCAATCGCTGTGGCGGATTCCTCGCATTGCCACTGATAGGGGTCGCCGCCGGCGATGATCTTTTCAGGGAGGCCGTGGGCAGAGAACAGGACGCGCGGCGGGCGCGGCGCTTTCGCGGCCATTTCCATGTAAACACCCCGGATCGCCTCCGCCGAAGCCGCGACAAACCCCGCTTCGCGCGGATAGCAGCAAAGGGTCGCCACGGGGGCTGTGAGGCCGGCCTTGCTGCTGGCGCGGGCCCAGTCCTGCAGTGATGATCCCGTGGTCGTGGTCGAAAATTGCGGGTAGAGCGGCGTCAGAACGATTTTCTCCGGCCCCCATTGCCGCACTTCCCGCGCGACCGTGTCGCTCAGCGGGTGCCAGTAGCGCATGCTGACAAAGACCCTCCACTCGGTGCCGGGGGCGTCTTGGCGCAGTTTTTCTTCAAGGGCGCTGGCCTGCGCCCGCGTGTTGTCCAGAAGCGGCGATTTCCCGCCGAGCAGCGCGTAGGATTCTTTCGCTTCGCGGCACGAGCGGCGATTGGCGATCAGGCTCGAGATCACATCCCGCACGGGGCGGGGCGCTGCGATGATGTTTTTGTCCATGAAGAAATTCTTCAGGAACGGGCGGATCGCTTCCGGCGAATCCCGCCCCCCGAGATTGAACAAAACGACAGCGACGCGGCTCATTTCCGCATCCTCACGACCGCCAGGCCCGCACGAGGCCGACCAGTTCCTCGACATGTTCCGGCGGCGTTTCCTTGATCACGCCGTGGCCGAGGTTGAAAACAAATGCGCCCTTGGAGAGATGGACCAGAATATCCTCTGCCGCGGCCTCCATCGCCAGCCCCCCCGCCAGCAGGCAGGCCGGGTCCAGATTGCCCTGCACCGGGACCAGCGGCTGGAATACCGTCGCCGCCCATTTCGGCGCGGTCTGCGGGTCGATGGACAGCGCGCCGATCTGCGTATTCTGCACGTAATCCAGCGCCATGCGCCCCGCCCCGCGCGGAAAGCCGATCACCGGGATATGCGGGTGGGAGTCCTTCAGCGCCTCGACGATCAGCCGCGTCGGCCGGATCACCCAGCGGGCGAACAGCGTGTGGTCCAGAACCCCGGCCCAGGAATCGAAAAGCTGGATCACTTCCGCCCCGGCATCGATCTGCATGCGGCAATAATCGGTCACCGCCTGCGTCAGGATGTCGATCAGGTCGCCAAACCCCGCCGGATCGCTGTAAGCCCAGAATTTGGCGTTATTGAATTCCTTGCTGCTGCCGCCCTCGATCATGTAGCAGGCCAGCGTCCACGGCGCGCCGCTAAACCCGATCAGGGCCGTTTTATCAAACCCCTCCTTCGCAAGGCCGGCCTGCGTCAGCCGCAGCGTTTCCATCACCGGGGCCAAAAGCGCCGCGAAATTGTGCTGGCTCAGGCGGTTCAAATCCTCCCCGCTGCGCAAGGGATTGAGTTTCGGGCCTTCGCCTTCAACAAAATTCACCGCTTGCCCCAGCGCATGCGGAACCACCAGAATGTCCGAAAACACAATCGCTGCGTCCATGCCGAACCGCCGGACCGGCTGGAGCGTCACTTCCGCCGCCAGATCGGGCGTCATCACCAGATCCATAAACCCCTTTTGCCGTTCGCGGATCTCGCGGTATTCCGGCAGATAGCGCCCTGCCTGCCGCATCAGCCAGATCGGCGGGCTGGGCAGCTTTGTCCCCTTGAGGGCGGCGAGGAGAGGTTTGGTCTCGGTCATGATCGTTCCTTACTAAAAAGCGGCCCTACCATTTCATTAAAAAGTAGTAAAAGATAGGGAGTAGAAGGTAGTAGGCCCTGTGAATTACGGGGATGAAGTTTCGCCCCCATCTTATACACAATTTCGGCGCTTTAAGGACCCTTGGAAATAAAGGGGTTGTTCCGAGTCGTTGTCTTTTCGCCCACAAGGCGGGGACAAGCTAGGGTCCGGTTTTCGACAGGCGGATAACCGCTCCCTAAAAAAGAAGGGATGGGGGATGGAAACTATCCCCTTCCCTTCCCACAGATTCGCAGACAGGGTTATCCACCTGCTTATCCGTTTCCAGAGTCCCTTCAATCTGTTAGGATTCGGGGGCATTGATGTGTGATGAGGGAAAATCATGTTCCGCGACGCCTATATCAAACTCGACGTGCTGGAGGTAGAGGCCCTGTTGCAGCAGGTCAACCCCCTGCTTGACGGCTCGCCCTTCGATCCGCGCACGGCGACGGTGCTGGCGATGGATTTGCCCTTTTATCCCGGCTTTCGCCTCCTTGATATCGCCGATCACGGCGTCAACCCGCCGCGCCGCGTTCATGCCGTCTTCAAGCCCGGCGCCATGACGCTCCTCGACTGGACCAATGCGCCGATCTATGCCCTGAACCAGACGGCGCCGCTGCGCCTAGACGAAAACAACGTCGCCGACTATGTGCGGTTTTTCTTCGCCTTCGTGCGCGGCCGCCACGGGCGCTTCCTGATTACCGAGAGCGTCGATGATATCGCGTGGAAGGACGAGCCCCCGCCCAGCGCCCGCAAGGCGATTTCCAGCCTGATCGAACCCGCGCGCCTGCGCGGCATCGACGACGACGGCACGTTTCATTTAAGCGTACGCCTGATGTTCAAGGATTCCCTGTTCAAGGCCAATGTCGCCATCAAACCCGACGGCCAGGCCAGTCTCAGCGACGAAGAGCTTGTGGTCGAGGATATGCCGGTGCTGGACGACTCGCTGGGCGGATAAGCCCTTTCAGGCTACGACGTCCCCGGCGGGGTGCAGGTGGGCAGTTTCCGGATGGGAAGAACCTGCGCGGCCTTGTCTTCGTACGGGGCGAGAAGGGCGCAATCTTCCGCGATACGGCGGGCAACGAAACCCGCATCGACCGGCGTTTTCCGCGTTTGCGCGTAATGGATGAAATTGGCAAGGGCGCGGCGTCTTTCGAACAGGGTCAGCATGATCTCGGCCTGCTGTTCCGAGTTGTAGTCAAGGAAGCGCGCCTTTTCCCCGATGTCGAAATCATAGGACAGAGACTTGCTTTTCCCTTGCGGGACGCCGTTCTGGTACTGCCAGACATGGGTCAGTTCATGGACGAAATCGCCCGCGTGATCGCTTTCCAGCGCCGCGCCCGTGGCTGAAGGCCGCACGGCGGCGCCAAAATCGCGGCGGTATTCGCCCATTTTTTCCCCGAGAAAGAGGTTGTTGCGGCTGGCCCGCGCGACAGTTCCGGCATTGCCCGGCAGGAAAGACTCGCGATTGAAGATGCGAACCTTTGCGTAATCGATGCTGTCCCCGAAAAGCGGACGGGCCAGCGCGATCTCCCCCGCCGTCATCGGGCGGCAGGACGGATCGGCGGCGCAATAGGCGTCGCTTTCTCCCGCAAGATGCAGGGCGGTGACAAAGGCCGTTCCGGCGGCAAGCCCGGCGGCGACGCGGCGGAAGGAAAAGGAAGCAGATGTTTTCATAATGCAAAAGACTATACCGGGGACTGCGCCGAAAAGCTACCGAAAAAGGCGGTTTTCAATGATTTTCGGCCTATTTCACGGCACCGCCCGTCCCCCCTATTCGGGGGCGGGGGCTTCACGCTTTTCCTGAAAAACCCCGAGGAATTTGCCGCGGTAAGGCATTGCCAGAAGCTGGGTATAGGCGGCGATTTCCCCAGGCCGCTTGTAGCGCAGGATGGCATAGCCGCCCGGATGGGCTGCGAACCAGGCGGGAAGGTTTCTTGGCTCGGGCACCACGTCTAGCGGTGCCTTGTGGCGGGCAAGGAAGGTCACTTCGCCGTGATATTTTTTCACATACGCCCAGTCTTCATCCGCGTGTTGTTGCACGAACGCGGCGATCGGGCGCAAATCGTAATCGCGGAACGCTGTCTGCGCCCCGATCATATGGGCAAGGAGGAAGACGACGACGACGCAGGACGCCGTGATCTCGAGCGCCCTGGTCTTGAGATCGCGCAGCAGCCATGCGCTTAAAATCGCCATGCCGGGGAAAAGCGGCACGAGATAATGCGGCTGTTTGCCGCTGATCAGGGAGAAGCTGATGAACACAGGCACAAGCCAGCACAGCAGAAATTTCAGTCCCGTATCCTGCCGCAGCGCGGCCCCAAAGCCCTTTGCCCCGGCCCAGAAGCGCGGAAAGAAAATCCATGGCACGAAAAGCAGCGGCACGATCGGCAGGTAGAAGACAACCGGGCGCACATGCGCATCGTCAAAATTGCCGGTGATGCGCCCAGCCGTCTGTTCCCAGACCAGCCAGAACGCGAAATGATCGTCGGATTGCTGCAAGACCGGGACCAGCCAGAGCAAAACCGGGAGAACGGACAGCAGAATCGCCAGCAGGCAGCCCCCATACCACGTTGCCCGCCTGACCGGGGCCGCTTGCCAGAAGGGGCCGAGCAGCATCGGGAAAATCACGTAGAGATAGGCAACCGGCCCCTTGGTCAGGACGCCAAGGCCAAGCAAAAGCGCCATCAGCAGCACCGCGCGAAAGCGGGGTTTTTGCGCGAAATCCAGCAGAACAAGCAGTGTCGCCAGCACGAAAACCGTCAGCGTGACATCGAACATCACCATCGAGCCGTAGACCAGAAAGGCAAAGCCCCCCATCATGACCAGCGGCGTGCGGGCGGCAACCCCGTCCTTGTCCCCGAACAGGGCGCTGGCCAGTTTCGTC
>JACPDM010000113.1 GCA_016184045.1 Micavibrio aeruginosavorus
GCGATCACATGCGTGTCGGGGCCGAGCATCGTCAGGAATTCGCGCACATAGGCGATGTAGGTATCCAGATCGAATTTGCCTTCCTTCAGCGGAACCTGACGCGCATCGACCCAGTCGGTGATATAGACGTCGTGATGCGGCAAAAGCGCCTCGACCGTGCCGCGCAGCAGCGTGGCGAAATGCCCGGACATCGGCGCGACGATCAGGACCTGCGGGTCGTTGCGTTTGGTCTGGCGCTGGAAGTGGAGAAGGTTGCAGAACGGTTTCGCCAGAACGACCTGTTCGATGACATCGACTTTCTTGCCGCCGATGATGGTTTCCGTCAGGCCAAAATCGGGTTCGCCGAATTTGCGCGTCGCGCGCTCGAACACTTCCGCCCCTGCGGCGATGGTTCGCCCGAGTTTGGTAAAGGCGATCGGGTTGGTGGGGTTGGCGTAAACAGTCCGGGTGATCTCGGCCATGATCCGGGCCGGAGTCAGCATCAAATGCTGGAGGTCATAAAAGTGGTACAGCAACGCAGTGCCCCTGTAATTTAGAATCTTCTTATTTATTATACGCCAGAAATCGCAAATTTGTGCAATACAGCAGGATCTATCCCCTTGGCTATAAAAATTTTTTGGCGCGAACAGGCCGCGAAGGCTGGTGACGGTCCCGGATGAGCGTGGTATCTTCCTGAAATGAATACGTTTTTTTTGGAAATTCAGCATTTTTCCCCCATCTTGCTTGATCCGGCGCGGATTCCGCTGGCGATGGCGGCCATTTTGCTGACGGTGGCCGGCGGACTGGCTGCCGGGGCGGCGGGGCCACTGGCTGGCAATGCCAATCCTTTTTTCTGGCTGGCGGTCGGCCAGACCCTCGGGCGGTTCGGCGGGCGGCTGGATCGGGTCCAGCGCATGGCCGGGGATCTGGTGTTTCGCGGCTTCCTGCTAACGGTCCTGGGGATCGTCCTGTTTTATGTTCTGGGCGGGGAAGGTGCGCAGATCGCGCAGCGTTTCCGCTTTGGCGGCGTGACGGAAATCGTCCTTCTCGCCCTTGTCCTGACATCCGGAGCGGTCTGGGCGGCGATGCTTCGGCTTTACAGGGCGCTGAAAAGCAAAAAGACCGGGCGCAATGCCTATTACACCATCGCCGCCACGACTCGCACGGATCTTTCAGGCAGCGACGATTACACCATTACCCGCGTCGGCATGGGCATGGCGGCGCGGGCCTTTGACAAGGGGATTGTTGCGCCGGTGTTCTGGTACATCCTCGCCGGATTGCCGGGGGCTTACATCTATGCCGGGATTGCGGCGTTGAGCTGGCGCTTTGGCAAAGACGGGTTTACCAAGGGTTTCGGGCGCGTGCCGCTGCTGCTGGAGCGCGTGATGGGGGTTTTGCCGCATCTTCTCTCCGGTTTTCTGATGGCGCTGGCGGGGCTTTTGACGCCGACCGGGGGCATGACCCGGGCCTTTGCCGGGGTGTTCCGCAAAAAGGGCCGCGCCCCTTATGACGAAGGCGGCCTGCCGGTCACGGCGATGGCCAGCGCGCTGCATGTCGCTCTGGGCGGGCCGACCGCCGATCTTGACGGCAGCGCCATCAAACGCGGATGGGCGGGACCGGAGGGCGCGACAGCCCAGCTTGAGGCCGGTCACCTGCGCCGGGCGCTCTATATTAGCGTCATGGCGCACTTGCTGCTTCTGGCGGGGATGGGCGCGGCGCTCTTTTTATTGTCATAATTTATGAGCGAAAAACCGTTCGTCTGCTGGCCGGTTTGGGCCCGGAAATGCTTGACTTCGGCGGTTTTAATCGACTATTGTCCGCATCTGTTTGAAAAGCCCGTAAAAACACTTAAGAAAACGCAGGATTTATCATGAGCCGTGAGTGCATGGTCACCGGAAAGAAACCGATGGTTGGTAACAAGGTTTCGCACGCCAATAACCGGACAAAACGCCGCTTTCTGCCGAGCGTGAAAACCACCCGCCTGTTCAGCGAAGCGCTGGGCCGGATGATCGCCGTCAAGCTGAGCGTGCGCGGCCTGCGTTCCGTCGAGCATAAAGGTGGTCTGGATGCATGGCTGGTCGGCACTGCGCCGAGCCGTCTCGACAATGACCTGCTGCCGATCCGCGAGCAGATCAAGGCGAAAAGCAAAGCCGAAACCGCCGCCAAGGCCAAATTCAGAAAAGGCCCGTCCGCGCGCACGAAAAAGATGGCCGCCGCGAAGTAATCTGTTTTATACGTCGTTCCGGCAAAGACCGGAATTTATCACCCCGGTTCTTCGCCGGGGTGACGTTTTTATGGGGTAAGCCATGGCGCTCGACTATCCGAATTTCGCTTTTGAAATCCTGCACCGCGACCCGGACAGCCGCGCGCGTGTCGGACGCCTGAGCACGCCGCACGGAACGATCGAAACGCCGAATTACATTTTCTGCGGCACCAAGGGTGCGATCAAGAATCTTTCGCCGCGCCAGATGCGCGAAGCCAAAACCGACATCATCCTCGGCAACACCTATCACCTGATGATCCAGCCGGGCGCGGAGCTGGTGGCGGAGATGGGGGGGCTTCATGAGTTCAACCGCTGGGACGGGCCGATGATGACCGACAGCGGCGGCTTCCAGATTTTCGCCATGGGCCACGGCTCCGTCGCCGATGAAATCAAGGGCCGCAACAAGAGCCGCGTCAAAAGCCTCATGGACATCAGCGAGGAGGGCGCGCGGTTCAAATCCTACTGGAACGGCGAAGACCTGATGCTGACGCCGGAAAAATCCATCGATGTGCAGCGTAAGCTGGGCGCGGATCTGATCTACCAGTTCGACGAATGCACGGCCTATCATGTTGACCGTGCGTACACGGAAGAATCCATGCATCGCAGCCACCGCTGGGGCGATCGCTCTCTGGCGGAGTTCGAGCGCGGCCATGACGGGCGGCAGGCGCTCTACGGCATCGTGCAGGGCGGGGTTTATAACGATTTGCGGCTGGAGAGTTGCGCCTGGACGAAGGATCGCCCGTTCTTCGGCACGGCTATCGGCGGCTGCCTTGGCGGATCGACCGAAGAATTTTACGAGATCACCGGATGGTGCATGCCGCAAATCCATCAGGACCGCCCGGTGCATCTGCTTGGCATCGGCGCCATCCCCGATATTTTCAATTGCGTGCGCATGGGCATCGATACGTTCGACTGCGTATCGCCGACGCGGATCGCGCGGCATGGCTGGGCGCTGGCGAAAGGGGTTCCGGGCAACCGGATCAATCTTCGCAATGCCCGCTATCGCAACGACCCGGAGCCGCTTGACGGGGAATCCGACCTTCCCGCCAGCCGGGACTTTTCCCGGGCCTATATCCATCACCTCCTGAAAGTCGGGGAATTGCTGGCCCTTCAGATCGTGGCCCAGCATAACGTGTCCGTCATTAACCGCCTGATGCGCGAAGTCCGCGCGGCGGTCCGGGCGGGAACGCTGGATTCTCTGGAAAAGGAATGGCTGGGGGACTGATTTCGCCGCCTTTGTTAACCTTTCAGACAGAATTGCCCTATAGTCTGTAAGGTGAGGGTTCCCCATGGCGCTGAGTTACGATCACGACACATATATCAAGGCCTTAGCCCCCGTGCTGGATGAGCATGGCGAATGGCTTGGCCGCGTCATGCGCCGCGTTTTCTACCCTGAGCTTGAGCAAGTCATCGATACGCTCGCCATCCCTGACAGTTTTCGCGTCTGGTCCTTGTCCGCGGGGCAGGATGAAACGCTCGGCGTGGATGTTCTGGAAGGGCTGAAACGCCTGCATGCGGATCTCGACGCTGCGGGCGCGGCGCTGGTTCAGGAATCCTCCGCCGCAAAGAGCAAACCCGATTTCAAAAAATTCGATGCCTTCATTACCCTTTATGAAGAATTTATCGCGCATGTGCGCCGCCTTGACCGTGACCTGATGGCCAGCGGAAATGGTATCGACGTTCTCACCGGCCTGCGCAGCCGCCAGATGCTGATGAAGGACCTGGAGCGGGAGATGGAGCGCCGTGCGCGCCGCGGACGCCCGTTCTGCCTTGCTCTGGCGCGCGTCGATCATTACGCGGAAATGAAGGCCAATCTGCCGCAGGAAGATTACGAAACAGTCATCAAGGCGATCAGCGCGATTATCAAGCAATGCATGCGCTCTTTCGATGACGCCTACCGCCTCAGCAATGGCGAGTTTTTGATGTCCCTCAAGCAGACGGACAAAACCGGCGGGGCGGCGGCGCTGACGCGCCTGCGCAAGCTGCTGGAGGAGAACGCGCCGTATTACACCATGAACGGTCAGGAAAAGCGTCTGACCATGTCGTCCTGCGTGGCGGAGCCGCAGCCCGGGGATGATTTTGAAACCATGATGGGCAATATGCGTCAGGATCTGGACCGCTTCGGCGGCGATGCCGAAACCGCCCTCGAATATATCGAGATGAGCCCGCTGGAGCGTTTCGTCAATACGCTGGAAGAAGAAAGCAAGAAAACCCACTGATTCCGCCTGCGCTGCGGCGCGGCAGGTTTTTTCTAAAAAAACATTGCACCTCAAATTTTTCCATATTATGTTTGGCGCTGAACAGGGAAAACCATGCAGCGCCAGCGTCCGAAGAAGAAAAGCCATCATCACGGCGGCGGCCAGCAACAGGCCGCGAGCAGCCAGCCGCATTTCTCCCGGCAACAGGACAATGACGCGGATGCGGGGCTGGATTTCAACCCGCGTAACCAGCATGAGAAATCGCTGCTCGGCAGGCCGCCGGTCCATGGCGTAACCATCGACCCGCCCGGTACGCACATCAATGACGATGCTGTCTGGGTGCGTCGGCGCGACAAGGGGTGGCTGGTTTCCGTCAGCATTGCGGATGTCCCCGCCATCGTCCCGTCAGGCAGCGCGGCGGAAGCCGAAGCGCGGGAGCGGATGGAAGAAACACGTATCCGCGGGCAGGGCGTACAGCGGATTTTCCCGGTCGCATTCCTCGACAACCATGTCAGCCTGCAGGAAGGAAAACTGCGTCCTACCATCACCTTCAATATCGCCATGGACGGAAATGGCGCATTGGTGGATTACAAGATCAAGCGCACCGCCTTTACCAGCCTGCACGCCAATGACGACGGCATGTTCTCGAAAAACCGCGTCATGGACCCGGAGCGCCTGAAAATCTTCAAGGATTTTTCGGTCGCGTCGTACCAGAACCGCGCGCGGAGCCTTGCGCATGAAGTCGACAGCATTTTCGACGATCAGGCGCCGAAGCCGCCTGCCATTCTCTGCCGCGATTCCGGCGACATGGCGGACGGCGAGCGCGTCGTACATGAGGCAACGCGCCTTGCCAACCGCGTCGCAGCGGATTTCCTTGAGGAAAACGGATTGATTGTTCCGTACAAGCCGCAAAAGGCAATCGTTACGGTAGCGGCCGTGACGCGCGATTACCATTTCGACAAGATGTGCAACAAGGTTTGCGTCGATCTGCTGAAGCGCGTGCAGCAGGATGCGCGGCCCTATGTGCACTTGACCTCGCCGATGCGGCATTACAAGGACTATCTGGCCCTGAAGATCCTCGGCCGCGCGGTTGACGGGCAGGCGGAAGATCCGGCCCTGACCCGCGAAGCCGTGAGTCTGTCCGACGTGTTTAATGAGAAAGCATCGGGCGGCGGCTCCGATTACCTGCTGCGCGATTCGTGGGAAGGCGAGTGGCACGGCGCCCTGCGTCGGCAGCGTTTCTGGCACCCGTTCGACGATATCCGCCCCGGGTGGAGAGGTTATGATTCCCTGCATCGCCTCAAGGGCATGGTGGCCGCGAATGGGTGGGAGGTCCCGCTGGTGGCGGAGCGCGATCTGATGGTGCAGGGGGCGGCCCTGCATTTCACTGCCATATCGCTGCGGACGAAAAAGAATCCGGATGTCGTCTTCCGCGCCTGGGCGGTCAGCCATGACCGCAACCGTGCCCTTGAGACCGCCAGCGCGCGGATTCTCGCCCTTTATGAGCATACCGGCCCCGGCCCGCGTTTTTCGTACACCGGGGCTTAGGGAAACCCCTTTTCCCATTGTCTTTTTAGTCTGTTAGCGTAATCTCCTCCTGATTTTTCAGGAGGTTATTTGATGAAGCAGCATTCGCAATTTCCCAATCTTTTCGTTGCCGACCACCCGCTGATTTTGCACAAGCTTTCCCTTATGCGCGATGTCGGGTGCGACAAGGTGCAGTTCAAGGCGCTGCTGCACGAACTCTCGCTGCTGATGGGCTATGAGCTGACGCGTGGGCTTCCCGTGACGCTGCGCGAGATCGAAACGCCTCTGGAAAAAATGCAGGCCCCCGTCATCGACGGCAAGAAAGCGGTGATCGTGCCGATCCTGCGCGCGGGCATGGGCATGGCGGAAGGTCTGGAAGCGCTGATGCCTGCGGCGCGGATCGGCCATATCGGCCTCTACCGCGACCACGACACCAAGCAGCCGGTGGAATATCTGGTCAAGCTGCCCACGCCGCAGGGGCGGACATTCATTCTTGTGGATCCGATGCTGGCGACAGGCAATTCGGCCAAGCATGCGCTGGACGTTCTGATACGCCACGGGGTGGAGCCGTCGCAGATCCGTTTCATGGCGCTGGTCGCCGCGCCGGAAGGCGTTAAGGTTTTATTAACGCATTACCCCCAAATTCCGGTTTACGTGGCGGCTTTGGACAGCCATTTGAACGAAAACGCCTATATCGTGCCGGGTCTTGGCGATGCCGGGGACCGCATGTTCGGGACGAAAGTCTAGAAAATTGCGTTAAGTTACAGTTTTGTAAGCATTTTTCACCTAGAATCCTTGGAGTAAGGAGTCGTCTGCGTAACGCCCATCATGGATCAGCCAGCGATCGATCATGCCCAGCTGTTTCAGGCCATGCCTGTGCCGCGCTTCGTTCTGGAAGCGTCGGAAAACGGCTATGCGGTGATCGATGCCAATCCGAAAGCGATGGAATATTTCAATCGTTCCGGCGGCGACGTCATCGGCAAAAAATTTCACGACCTTTTGCCCCCGGAGGTGTTCCGGCATTTTCAGCAGTCCTTTGAAGTCGCGCTAAGTCAGAAAAAGCCCGTGACCATCCAGACCGTTCCGGATTTTCCCGGCGGGTTGCGCGTTCATGCCTTCTGGATCAATCCGGTTGCGACAACGGACGGGCGCACGGTCATCGACATTGTTGCGCAGCCTGCCGCCGTTGCGCCGTCGAGCTTGCAGCGCGAGCGTGACGACGCGATTTCGTTGCTGACATCCGTGTTCGACGTCAGCGAAGTGGGGATCGTCGTCACCGATCATCACCAGCGCATCGTCCGGGTGAACGACAGTTTTCTGCGTATCTACGGCTGGAGCCGGACGGAACTGATCGGCCGCGATTTCACGCAGCTGATTACGCCGGATGAGCGCGAAGTGGCGCAGCAGGCGCATGAAGACATGATGAAAAGCGGTGCTCGAAACACGGGGGAGATGAAACTCCTGCGCCGGGACCAGCCAAGGAACAGGCGGACTCCGCAAACCAGGCCAAATCCACCTTCCTTGCCAATATGAGTCACGAGCTGCGCACGCCGCTCAACGCCATCCTCGGTTTTTCCGAGATGATGATGAAGGAAACCTTCGGCAAGCTCGGCAATCCCAAATATGTCGAGTATCTGGGCGACATCCACCTCAGCGCCCGGCACTTGCTGGAGATCATCAACGAAGTCCTCGACATGTCTAAGATCGAAGCCGGGCGGCTGGAACTGGATGAGGATATTTTCGACGTGGGGCAGGTCGTGCAGGCCGTGGCGCGGATGATGGATTCCCGTGCCTTCAGCGGCGGCCTCAAGATCCGCCAGCATATTCAGGACAACCTGCCGCCGCTTTTC
>JACPDM010000121.1 GCA_016184045.1 Micavibrio aeruginosavorus
CGAAATCCAGCCTCTGGTGAAATAAAGCGAAAACCCTTTAAAACCCCCGGATCTTTCCGGGGGTTTTTTCATGCCGGAATGGCCCCCTGCGTCTCCGGGTCGATTTTGACATAAGCGCCCCCGCGTGCTAGTTTCCGCAACGACAACAAAAACGGGGAGAAGACACCATGGCCGCAAAACGCCAGATCATTGACATGCTTGAAGGTAGCCTCAAGGCGATGAAAGACGCCGGGGCCGATTACGCCAAGGTGACCTACAGCCAGTCCTCTTCGATCAGCGTCGGCCTGCGCGAAGGGCAGGTTGTCGATCTTGAAATCGCCCCCAATTCGACCGGCATCAGCATGCAGGCTTATGTCGGGAACAAATCCGGCGAATCCTCCCCGGATACGCAGCGCCCGGCGCTCCTGAAGGAGGGTGCGCAAGCCGCCGTCGATGCCGCCCGCATGAAGACCGACAACCCGGACCAGCGCCCGGCGGATTCATCCCTGCTCTCGAAGATTCGCAATAACAGCCGCCTCGACCTCTACGACCCCGCCAAACCGACCATCGATGAAATGATCGAGCAGATGCGCGAGGTCGAAAGCGCCGCCTTGCGCACGAAATTCATCAAGCATTCCGAGGGCGCTTCGGCATCCTGGTCGCAATCCCTGACCATCAGCCTGACCAGCGATGGCTTCCTGACCGAATCGAAATCCTCCGGCAGCAGCCTTGGCATCAGCCTGATTGCCGAACGGCGCGGCGAGAAGACGACAAGCGGCGCCTATTCTTCCGCGCGCCACAGGTGCGATCTGCAAAATCCTGCCGATATCGGTCGCCTTGCGGCGGAGAAGACGGTCGCGGGCCTTAACCCCGTAAAACCGCCCGTGACCGGCAAGCTTCCGGTTGTTTTCGACCCCGACATCGCTTCCGGCTTGCTGGGCCATTTCAAGGACGCGGCTTCAGGCTCGAGCATCTTCATGAACCAGTCCTTCCTCAAAAAAGCGCATCTCGGCCAGCAGGTTTTTTCCCGGGGCATCCATGTCAAGGACGACCCGCACAGGCTGCGCGGCTGGGGATCGGCGATGTTCACGGGCGCGGGCCTCCCGACCCGGCCGATGGATTTCGTCGATGACGGCACGCTTGCGTCCTTCTTCCTCGGGCTGGAAAGCGCCCGCAGGCTTGGCTTCCCCCTTAAGGATATTACGGGCGGCCCGTCCAACCTGACGATCGAGCCGGGCACCCTCAGCAAGGCGCAGCTTCTGGACGGCATCAAGGACGGGTTTTACGTCACCGCCGTCATGGGCCACGGCGTCAACATTGCCAACGGCGATTACAGCCGCGCCGCCAGCGGTTTCTGGATCAAGGACGGCGTCCTGACGCATCCGGTTGCCGAAGCGACGATTGCGGGCAACCTCAAGGATATGTTCCTGAACATGACGGCGGCCAACGATCTCGATCGCAACAAGGGCGCAAGACGCGCCCCGACCCTGCGCGTCGAAGGCATGACGATCGCCTGATTTCAAAAAACAGCAAAAATAAAAAAGGGGGCACGAAATGGCCCCCTTTTTTATTGATATTTTTCCGGCATTAGCCCGGAGACGTTCCGCCGACCGTGATGCCGCGCATCAAAAGACTCGGCTGGCCGACCCCGACCGGAACGCTTTGCCCCGATTTGCCGCAGGTCCATGTCCCCTTGTCGATGACAAGATCGTTGCCGATCATGTCGATCTTCTTCATGGCCGCAGGGCCGTCGCCGATCAGGCTGACGCCCTTGACCGGGGCGATGATTTTTCCGTCCTCGACCAGATAGGCTTCCTGCGCGTCAAAAACGAATTTGCCGTTGGTGATGTCAACCTGCCCGCCGGCGAATTCCTTGGCGAAGATCGCCCGCCCCTTGATCGAGGCAATCATCTCCGCCTGCGTGTGCTGGCCCGCCAGCATGTAGGTCGTGGTCATGCGCGGAATCGGCAGGGACTCGTATCCCTGCCTGCGGCCATTGCCCGTCGGCGCGACGTTCATCAGCCGCGCGTTTTTGGAATCCTGCATATAGCCTTTGAGGATACCGTCCTCGATCAGGACGGTCCTTGTCGTCGGCACGCCTTCATCGTCGAACATCAGCGACCCGCGATGGCCGGGGAAGGCGTCGGACAGGTTGCCCTGATCGATCACCGTCACCCCTTTTGAGGCGACGCGCTTGCCGACCTTGCCCGAGAACGCGGAGGAGCCAAGACGATTGAAGTCCCCTTCAAGGCCGTGACCGACCGCTTCATGCAGCATAACGGCGGCAGCGCCCGGGCCGAGAATGACCGGCATCTCGCCGGACGGGGCGGGAATGGCCTGAAGATTCGCGCGGACCTGACCGAGCGCCCGCGCCACCAGCGCATCCGTGCCGACAGTATTGAAGAAATCGCTGAGCGTGCCGCGCGCGCCATAGCCGGAACGCCCGGCTTCGGTGCGGCCATCCTTGCTGGCGATCAGACTAAGACTGAGCGTCGTCATGGGCCGGATATCGTCAAGACGCTGGCCGTCCTGCCGGATGATCGTGACGACGTCGCATTGCGTGGCAATGGTCATGCTGACTTGCGTAATTGACGGCTCGGCGCTGCGAATCTGTTGGTCGATATCTTCGAGAAGCTTGATCCTTTGCGCCAGAGGGACATCGTCCAGCGGGTTGTCCATCGTATAAAAGCGCGTCGGACTGACAGCCGCGGGAAGGACGATTCCGCCCGTGCCGGTGCGGTAAGTGCGAATTTGCCGCGCCCCTCTGGCTGCGGCGGCAAGGCTGCGCTCGCTGAAATCGTTGCTGGCGGCGTAGCCTTCCGCGTCATCGACGACATAGCGGAGCATGAAGCCTTCGCTCAGGCCCGGATAATTGGCGCGGAGCTTGCCGTCAGACCAGGAAAGCGTGCGGCTGACGCTGTGGCTCATATACAGCTCACCGCCATCCGCCCCGTGCAGGGCGCGCTGGACGCGGCGGGTGACTGCCTGGGGGTCCAGCCCGGTCGAGGTAAAGAAAAAGGCATCCGCCACACTGCGGGGATCAGACATCGTATAACCCTTCCTGCATCCGTTTTTGCTATTTATGAAAAGAATTGGTAGCACAGCCCTGTACCTTTGCAAAAGAAATTGAGTCAGGCTAGAAACAGGACCATGGAAAGCACCACCATTAATGTTATGGAAAAACAAACCGAATCCCGCGTCCGGGACTTCGTCGCCCTGCTGAAACCGCGGGTGATGAGTCTTGTGGTCTTTTCCGGCTTTGCCGGGATGGTCGTCGCGCCGGGTTTTTCCGCCATGCATCCGTTCCTGATTGCCGTCGCCGTCATGGCGCTGGCGATCGGCGCCGGGGCGGCGGGCGCGGCCAACATGTGGTATGACCGCGACATCGACGCGGTGATGAAGCGCACCGCCGCGCGCCCCCTGCCGCGCGGGCATATCGCGCCGGACGAGGCCTTGTCTTTCGCGCTGGTGCTCTCGGTTCTTTCCGTCATGACGATGGGTGTTGCGATCAACTGGACGGCGGCGGGGCTGCTGGCCTTCGCCAATCTGTTCTATGTCGTGATCTACACCATGTGGCTCAAGCGCCGCACGCCGCAGAATATCGTGATCGGCGGGGCCGCAGGGGCCTTTCCGCCGATGATCGGATGGGCTGCCGTCACGGGACAGATCAGCCTTGAATCGATTGTGCTGTTCGCCATCATTTTCTTCTGGACGCCGCCGCATTTCTGGGCGCTCTCGCTCTTTGCGAACGAGGATTACAAACGCGCCAACATCCCGATGCTGCCCGTCGTCGCGGGCGCGCGCAAAACAAAAATCCAGATGCTGATTTACACCCTGATTTTGCTGCCTCTGACGCTGCTGCCCGACTTTATGGGCGTTGCGGGTATGGGATACACGACAGCGGCAGCGGTCCTGAGCGGATTTTTTGTCTTCACCGCGATCCGCGTCCTGCTTGATCCGGGCCTCAAAAGCGCCAGATTGATGTTCGGATACTCCGTATTTTACCTCTTCGCCCTGTTTCTGGCGATGATGATAGACAAGGTCTAATCCATGCCCCATTCCGATCTGCACAAAAAGAAGCTGAATAAAAATCTGGCGGTTCTCGCCGCCATTGCCGCGTGGTGCGCGATCATTTTTGCCGTCGCTATCATCAAGATGACCTGAAGAAAGAGAACGAGATGCGCTTTTCCGCTTTCCTTGCCGCAACCGCCGCCATGCTTTTGAGCATCCCCGCTTTTGCGCAGGACCGTGTCGTCGGCGATACCTTCAAGGATGATCGCGCCGCCCATCAGGAAACGATCGAGGAAAACGCGCGCCAGTGGGAGCAAGAATACCGCGACGGGGAAGAAAAACGCCAGAATGCGGGCAAGATCCGCGACATGGAGCGCAAGGCGCATCAGCTGCAAATGGATACGCTGGCCAATAACTGGAAAAAGGACTGGGAAGCGGGAGCTGAAGCCCGCGCCGAAAAAAAGGCAAGATGGGACGAAGAAAACAAAGCCCATCAGGAGTTCATCGCCTCCAGACCCCAGGAATGGTGGTACGGCGATGCCGGCCTGAACCAATGACCGCCCGGCTTGCCCTGATTACCGGCGTCACCGGCGGCTTCGGCTCCGCTCTGGCGCGGCGCTTTGCGGCGCAGGGATACAGGCTGGCCCTCCACGCCCGCGACAAGAGCAAGCTCGATCAGGTCACCGCTACGCTCGGCAAGGCGGATGTCATTCCGCTGATTTTCGACATGCGCGACATCGCGGCCATGGAAGACGCCGTCAAAGGCCTGCCCCCCGTCGATATTCTTGTCAATAATGCGGGGCTGGCGCTGGGGATCGAACCGGCGCAGCGCGCCGACATCCGTGACTGGGATGAAATGATCGCCACCAACGTTACGGGCCTTGTCCACATGACGCATCTGCTTTTGCCGCAGATGGCAGAACGCAAAAGCGGGCATATCGTGAATATCGGCTCCGTCGCCGGAAACTGGCCCTATCCCGGCGGGAACGTCTATTGCGCGACCAAGGCTTTCGTAAAGCAATTCTCTCTGGCGCTGCGCTCCGATCTGCACGGGACAGGCGTGCGCGTGACCGATATCGAACCCGGCCTTGCGGAAACCAATTTTTCCATCGCCCGCTTCAAGGGCGATACGCAAAAGGCCGCCGCCGTCTATGCCGGAACGATGCCCTTGAGCGGCGACGACATTGCCGAAGCCGTGTTCTGGGCAGCCAGCCTGCCCGCGCATGTCAACATCAACAGCATCGAGATTATGCCTACCGTCCAGTCCTTCGCAGGGTTTAACGTATATCGTGAGCAGCAATAGCGACCTGAAAACCAGAAATTCCCGCCTGCTTGTCGTTATTCTGGCGGTCGTCGCCGGGATGGTGAGCATGGCCTTTGCCTCGGTCCCGCTCTACCGCCTGTTCTGTCAGGTCACAGGATTCGGAGGAACCACTCAGGTGGCGGAGACCCTGCCCGGTCAGGTGATCGACCGGACGATCACGGTCAAATTCAACACCGATGTCGCCCGCAACCTGCTCTGGTCCTTCAAGCCGGACCTGCGCCAGATCGACGTCAAACTGGGGCAAAAGGGCGTCATCGGCTTTACGGCGGAAAACAAGGACAGCGCCCCGATCACCGGAACCGCCCTGTACAACGTCACCCCGGGCAAGGCCGGGAAGTATTTCCACAAAATCCAGTGTTTTTGCTTCGGCAGCCAGACCCTGAATCCGAGGGAAAGGGCGGATTATCCGGTCGTTTTCTATATTGATCCCAAGCTGCATGATGACCCGAATATGGCGGATGTGCGGGTCATCACCCTGTCCTATACCTTTTTTCCGTCCGACACCCCGGAACTGGAAGCGGCGATGGAGGATTTTTACAAACAGGCGGAAACCGCCGGAACTGTTGCCTTACAGCCGCAATCGCAGTAAAAGAGTACCAGCAAAAACAACCTGTTAAACTTTTCAGGAAAGCCCATTTCGATGAGTGAAGTCCCCCAGTACGAATCCTCCGGCATCCCGCAACCCTATCACCTGGTCCGGCCCAGCGTCTGGCCGCTGGTCGGCGCCTTCGCGGGCGGGCTTCTGGCCATCGGCGCGCTCCTGTTCATGCATGAAGTTTCGCTGGGTGGCTTTGAGGTCGGACTCAAGGGCGTCTTCCTCGGCATTCTGGCGGTTCTGTCCGTAATGTTCTTCTGGTGGAAAGACGTCATCCACGAAGCCGTGGTCGAGCGCGCCCATTCCCCGATCGCGCAAATCGGTCTGCGTTACGGCATGCTGCTGTTCATCGCTTCCGAAGTCATGTTCTTTGTTGCCTTCTTCTGGGC
>JACPDM010000114.1 GCA_016184045.1 Micavibrio aeruginosavorus
CCGGTAATATTCGATCCGGCGGATTTCATGCGGAAACGGCGAGTCGCACATAATGACCAATCCGCCGTCCGCCAGTTTTCCCAGTTCCACGTTCATGTTTTTATGCCTTCAGGACCGAATTCCAGTTGTTTTGCGGGGCTTGTTCCGGGGCGGGCTGCGGCGCTTCGGGCTTGGCCAGACCAATGCCGTTTGCCGCGCACATCTCTGCGATGACAGGCTTGCCCCGGACCCCCATCAGGTTTTCCGCCGGGTCGAAGGGCTGAACGCCCTCCAGTTTTCCCATCAATTCTTCATGACTGTACTGTGCCATTTGTGTTTTTCTCCCCATTCACACACCATCATTTATAAAGGAAAAGGTTGAAGAGGCCCTTTATTTTCCTTAAAATTTTAGATATTCAAGGCCATGGACCCTCAAAAAGCAGACGATTCAAGCCTTTTGCCGCTGCCGACCAGCCCGGAAACCCTGCTGGCGCGGCTGGATTCCATGGGAATCCGCTATGTCCTGCACCATCACAAGGCCGTCTTCAGCGTCGCGGAAAGCCTCGATATCGAAAAAGACATGCCGGGCATCCATTGCCGCAACCTTTTCGTCCGCGACAAGAAAGAGGCGATGTTCCTGATTTCCGCCGCCAATGAAACGCGCATCGACCTGAAAAAACTGGAAACCCTGCTGGGCTGTTCGCGGCTGTCCTTCGGTTCGCCGGAGCGGTTATGGAATCATCTGGGCGTGCGGCCCGGGTCAGTCTGCCCCTATGCGATCATGAACGACGGCGCAGGAGTGGTCAGGATGATCCTCGACGCCTATATGATGCGCGGCGCACTGGTGAATTTTCACCCGCTTGTGAATACAATGACCATCGGCGTTGCCCCGGATGATCTGGCCGCTTTCATCCGCAGCACCGGCCATGAGCCGGAAATCGTCGATCTGTCACCGGCCGCGCCGGATTGAGTTTTTTGAAAAAGACAAAAAAGAAAAGGGACGCATCATGCTGATCGGCAGCAAGAAGGATACAGCAAAAACCCCCGGCGCGAAAACCGCCGATATTTTCGACGTCACGACGGCGGATTTTGAAACGCTGGTCCTGCAGGCGTCGATGGACACGCCCGTGCTGGTCGATTTCTGGGCACCATGGTGCGGGCCGTGCAAGCAATTGGGTCCGATGCTGGAGGCCGCCGTCACGGCGGCGGGCGGCAAGGTCAAGATGGCCAAGGTCAATGTCGATGAAAATCAGGATCTGGCGCAGGCCTTCCGCGTGCAATCCATCCCGACCGTCTATGCGTTTTTCAAGGGCCAGCCGGTAACGGCCTTTGCCGGAGCGCGCGGGCAGGGCGAGATCAAAACGCTGATTGACCAACTGGCCAAAATGGCGGCGCAGGGCAAGCCCGATTCGATCAACATCGCCGAAACCCTGCCCCTTGCCGCCAAGGCGCTGGCCGCGGGGGAGATTGAAACCGCGCAGGCCCTCTACGCGCAAATTCTCGCGCAGGAAGAGCACAACGTGCAGGCCTATGGGGGCCTGATCCGCAGTTTCATCGCCGCGGGCGATCTGGAGCAGGCGCGCTACATGATCGACGACGCGCCGGAGGAGATTGCAAAGAATCCGCAATTCGACGCCATCCGCACCGCCGTCGATCTGGCCGCGAACGCGCCGCAGGACGGCGGCGAGATGAAGCGCATGGAAGACGCGCTGCAAAACAACCCGGACGACCACGCCATGCGCTTCGACTACGCGCTGGCCCTGTTCGGCGCCGGGCGCAGAACCGAGGCGATCGACGCGCTGCTGCATATCATGCGCCGCAACAAAACATGGGAGGACGACAAGGCGCGCCAGCAGCTCCTCAAATTCTTCGACGCCATGGGGCCGTCGGACCCGGAAACCCTTGCGGGACGGCGCAAACTTTCATCCCTGCTGTTTTCATGACAACTTTGCAGGGGCGGGGGTTTCAAGGCGAAAATGGGGCACTATCTCAATGACTATGCGTGACCTTGCCTCCACCGAAGCGGCCCTGCCCGATGAAATTCCCGTCTTTCCGCTGACGGGGGTTTTGCTGTTGCCGCGCGGGAAATTGCCCCTCAATATTTTCGAGCCGCGCTATATCGCCATGGTCGATGCGGCACTGAAGGACGGTCGCATGATCGGCATGATCCAGCCGCGCAACGAGACGGATCTTTTCGATGTCGGCTGCGCCGGGAAGATCACGGATTTTAGCGAAACCGAGGATGGCCGCTATCTCATCACCTTGCGCGGCGTTTCGCGCTTTCACGTGGCGCGCGAATGCGCCATGGGTTTCGGCGGGTATCGCCGGGTCCGGGCCGACTGGACCGCGTTCGCGAAAGACCGCGACGATGCGGCCGCGCTGAATATCGACCGCGGCAAGCTCTGCGCCCTGCTGCGATCCTATTTCGAGCGAGAAGGCATGAAATGCGACTGGGCGACGATTGAAAACGCCAGCGACGACATCCTCATCACCTGCCTGTCGATGATCTGCCCGCTGGATTCTGGCGAGAAACAGGCCTTACTGGAAGCCCCGTGCTGCAAGACCCGCGCAGACCTGTTCATGTCCCTGCTGGAGATGGCCATCCGCGATTGCAGCCGCAGCGGCGGGATCAGGCATTAGGCCGGACGTGGATTTGTCCTTTACCGCCAGTCTGTGCTATACCCCCTAACCGTCACCACCACCAACACAAGCAACCGGAAGAAATCATGACCGCCGTCGATCCGAAATTGCTGGATATTCTTGTCTGCCCCCTGACCAAGGTGCCGCTGCGTTATGATGCGGCGCGGCAAGAACTGATCTCCGATCAGGCCAAACTCGCCTATCCCATCCGCGACGGGATTCCTGTTATGCTGATAGATGAAGCCAGAAAAATCGAGGACTAGAACAATGGACCGCGTGATTATTTTCGACACCACCCTGCGCGACGGCGAGCAATCGCCCGGATGCTCGATGAACCATGAAGAAAAGCTCCGCATGGCCGCGATGCTGGACGAGCTTGGCGTCGATGTGATCGAGGCCGGATTCCCCATCGCCAGCCCCGGCGATTTCCATTCGGTGCAGGAAATCGCGAAGACGGTGAAGAACGCCACCATTGCCGGGCTGTGCCGCGCGAAGAAGGGCGATATCCAGTCCGCCGCCGATGCTCTCGCCCCGGCGAAAAGCCGCCGCATCCACACCTTCCTTTCCACCTCGCCCCTGCACATGAAGCACAAGCTCAACATGGAGCCCGGAGCCGTGCTGGAGGCGATCGCCGAAAGCGTCGCCTTCGCCCGCCAGTTTACCGACGATGTCGAATGGTCGGCGGAAGACGGCAGCCGCACGGAAGACGATTTCCTCTGCCGCGCGGTTGAAACCGCGATTGCCGCCGGGGCGAACACGATCAATATTCCCGATACGGTCGGCTATGCCCTGCCCGAAGATTACGCGCGGCGCTTTCGCATGTTGAAAGAGCGCGTGCCGAATATCGACAAGGCGATCCTGTCGGTTCACTGCCACAACGATCTCGGCCTTGCCGTCGCCAATTCCCTCGCCGGATTGCTGGCCGGGGCGCGGCAGGTGGAATGCACCATCAACGGCATCGGCGAGCGCGCCGGAAACGCCGCGATGGAGGAGATCGTCATGGCGATCCGCACCCGCAATGCCGACCTGCCCTTTACCACCAATATCGACACCACCAAGATCACCAAGGCGTCGCAGACTCTCTCCGCCATCACCGGGTTTACGGTGCAGCCGAACAAGGCGATCGTCGGGGCCAATGCGTTCGCGCATGAAAGCGGCATCCATCAGGACGGGATGCTGAAAAACGCGCAAACCTACGAGATCATGACGCCGGAATCGGTCGGGCTGGAACGCTCGGCGCTGGTGCTGGGCAAGCATTCAGGCCGCCACGCCTTCCGCAAGAAGCTGGAAGACCTCGGCCATACGCTCGGTGAAAACGCGCTGGAAGACGCATTCCTGCGTTTCAAAAAACTGGCCGACGAAAAGAAAAACATCAGCGACGACGACCTGCTGCGTCTGGTGTCGTAGAATTTCTCCGTCTGTTGATAAACAAAAAACGCGGTGGAACTTTTCCATCGCGTTTTTTGTTTAGTGCCCGCTAATATTCCGTCCTCTGAAAGAGACACCGCCTAAGGTTTCCCCTGGCGGCGTTCTCCTTGTCCGTGAAGACATCTCCCTGTTCTTTTTTTAACTCGCCGGTAAAGGCACAGCCATGATAGCGACATAAAATTACCCTTGGCAAGCAATCCGCGACATACTTATCCACATGAGCTATGTTATCTTTAAATCCATGACCACAGAGCAAACGCTGCCCCGGTCTTTGAAGGCCGTTCTTGAATTTTATGCCGGCGGATATTTTCCGATGGCGTTTTGCAGCGACGATACGGAAATACGCTGGTACAACCCGGAAGAACGTGCGATCCTGCCGATTGCCGGGCTGCCCGGGTTGATACCGCCTTTGCCGAGGTGATCGCAGCCTGCGGCGAGAACCGCGACAGTTTCTGGCTGAACCGGACCATTCGCGACATCTTCATCGCCCTGCACCGGGCCGGATACGCGCATAGCGTCGAATGCTGGACGCGGGGCGGTGTTCTGGCCGGGGGCGTTTACGGTCTGGCGCTGGGCGGGGCGTTCTTTGCCGAAAGCATGTTCTCCCGCGAGAGCAACGCCAGCAAGATAGCCCTTGTCCATCTTTGCGCGCGGCTGGCGGCTGGCGGCTTTACCCTTCTGGATGCGCAGATCTACAACGAGCATACGGGCCAGTTCGGGGCCTATGACATCCCGCGGGAGGAATATCTGGACCGCCTTGGCCGCGCCTTGCGGATTCCTGCGGATTTTGCCGTGTCCACACCCCCGGAGGACCTGGTCCTGCGTTTCCTGAATGTTGAAAATCTTAAGAAATAATTGATTATTTCTTAAGCTAATGTTAGTATTTTCTTATCAGCAAGCAACGAAGAGGGCGGTGTCCGATGCAATCCGGACTGGGAACCACCATCAGCCTCACCAGTGAATGGCGCAACGACACGCGCGGCGCCAGCCTGCACAATTGCGATTTCGACACGACACTGCTTGATCGCACCGGCGGCAAAAGGCTGGCGGCGGTTCTGGTCCTGCCCGTAGCGGTCCAGCGCGGGAGCGATGCCGCTGGCGGCATGGTGGCGGAATATCCCCTTTTTGCGCCGGTCGCCCTTGATGCGGACAGCCTTTCCGCCCTGCGGGCCGGGGGTCTGGCGAAGGCCGCCAATACCCATCAGACCATCAGCGATGCCGCCCGTCATGCGGCAGCCATGAACGAAGCCTCGCAGAAAGCCTATCAGGACCATTACGCTGCGGGACGCCTGATGGCGGTCGCGCACTGGAGCCGCATCGCCGCCGAGCCGCGGGCAGGAATCGTCATCGGCGCAGCGGCGAATGGCAGCTTGCCGCAGCAAGGCCGCCGCATTTCATAGGAAAACGGGAAGAGCCCTATTCCTCGCCGGGCAGAGTGATAGCCTGACCGGGTGCGGCTTCCTGCTCGCCCGGCAAGGTGACTTTCGGCCCGTCCGGGTTCAGCGCGGGGGTGGCGGCGGTCGCTTCCGCTGGCGCGCCTGCGGGGGGTTCGGCTTCCGCGCCGATGACCTCCCCGTCCGTCACGGCCGCATCCGGCACTGGTTCTTTTTGCGCCGCCGGAACCGGGTCTGTCGATTTACGCTCAAGGCAGTCCAGCACCCAGACATCGTAAATCGGATGGTCCATGGGAGAGAGCGCAGGCGAAGACGCGAACATCCAGCCGCTATAGATCCATTTCGATTCGCCGTGCGGCGTGACTTCCCAGATCTGGAGAAAGCTTGCGGCTTCGGGCGGGTCGATGGGCGGAGATTTGCGGCAAGCCTGTACTTTTATGTAGATGGGCCCGAATTTTACTGTGCTGCCGACGCGGACCTCGAAGGTCATGGTGCGGGCGCTGGCCTTGTCCAGCGATTGCAGCCGGACGACGGGATATTCAGTCATTTCGGCGCGGGCCGGGATGCCCGGAAAAAACAGGGCGCAGCTTAACAGCCACGCGGCGCCGCGCAGGATAAAAGGTCTCCGGGCGCGCGCGGAGATCATTGCGGGATGGGGGCGGAATTGCCGCCGCCCGATTCGCCCGGCTTGCTGTCCTTCATGCTGAAAATGAACTGGCCCAGAAGCTGTTCAAGGTTTTGCGGCGATTGCGTGAAGGGGATGCGTCCGCCGGGACCGAGCATTTCTTCGGACCCGCCCGGTTCCAATGCAAGGAAGCGCCCGCCAAGAAGGCTCTCGCTGCTGATCAGCGCCGCCGTATCGTCGGGAACGCGGATCTGCGGCTCGACCGTAATGGTCACGCGGGCCAGATAGTTTTCGGGGTTGAGGTCGACGCGGCTGACGCTGCCGACCTTGACGCCGCTGATCTGCACGTCGTCGCCGGCCTTGAGGCCGCCGATGCCGGAAAAATCAGCGACCAGATCATAACCGCTGACGCTGGAGACATTCGCGGTCTTGTAGCTGAAAATCAGAAAGAAAGCGGAGACGAAAAGAACAACCGCCCCAAGAACCGTTTCAATGACGCTGCGTTTCATCGCCGTGTTACTCCGTTATGCCTGCTTGCCCTGATCGGGGGGTGTCCATGATTCATAGTCGCCAGTCGCGGCGGGACGCCGCCCCCCGGCAAGAAGATGCCCCGGCGGACGCCATGCCGACACCGTGCCGGTCAGGTTCTGCTGATGCGGCCTTTGCCAGGTGCGGCGGAACGACGGCGCATTGCTGTCGGGTACGGTATCGGTCTGGTAATGCAGCCAGCCATGCCATTCCGGCGGAACCTTCGAAGCCTCCGGCACGCCCTTGTAAATGACCCAGCGGCGCTCGCGGTTATAGCCCGGACGGGCCTTGGCCCTGTAATAGCGATTGCCAAGCTGGTCGATGCCAACCTTCTTCGCGCCGCCAAACAGCGTCACGCAGGTAATGTGAACGGGCGATAACGCCCCGAGAAAACTGAACAATCCCATGATGATCCGGACCCGTGAAAATCTCCCACATGAATGCCGCAAAGCCCTTCAAAAATCAAGATTTTTCCCCTTCCTGCCGCAGGATCGTCCCGGCACGGGAAAAACAGCCTGTTCCGGAAAATTGGACGGCCTTGCGCCATGATTTTCTTTTTCCCGGCCCCGGTTTCGCTGGTAGAATCAAAAAAGGAGAACCATCCATGCCCGCCCGCCCCCGCCCTGCCGAAAAGGGCAGCGTCCTGTTTTACATCTTTATCGCCATTATTGCGCTGGCGGCGCTGGTTTTTGCCGTCTCCCAGAGCAACCGCGAAGGCATGTCCACCGTGGACCGGGAACGCTCCGAGCTTCTGGCGACCCAGATTCTCGATTATACCGGCATGGTCCGCCGCAGCCTCCAGATGATGACCATCGACGGGATCGCCGATACTGAACTCTGTTTCCACACCACGCGCTGGGGTCATAACAATTACAACCACGCCGGATGTGCCGATACGCGCCATCAGGTCTTTACCATAGACGGCGGCGGCGCTGTATGGCAGGACCCGTCCGAGGATATTTTCGATTCCAGCCTCAAGGCCCAGCCGGGATACGGCAAGTGGGTTTACAGCGGCGCGAACGCCGTCGCGGAAGTCGGTTCGGATTGCGGCGTTCCGGGGGATGCGGAATGCAACGAATTGCTGATGGTCCTGCCCTATATCAAGCGCAATGTCTGCCTTGCCCTGAACAAACGCCTGCAAGTGGACACCTCCGGCATCGTCCCGCAGGACAACCCGAATTTCGACATCGTCACGGAATATAACGGCCAGTATGCGAACGGGCAGGTTCTGGACAGCGTCAATCTGCACGGCAAGCGCTCCGGCTGTTTCCAGACGCAGACAACGCCCGCGAACGGCTCCTACGCCTTCTTCGCCGTCCTGATCGCGCGGTAATTTCTTGAAAAACGGCATAAAAAAACACCCCCGATCAAGGAGGTGTTTTTTTAAATCATGAAAACTCCGGTCAGGGCCGCGGATCCATGCCCTGCGGCGCGCCCCCCGGCATTGCCGGAGCATCCGGTTTCTTTTCCACTTCCGTCTTGCTGAGGGCGCTGTTGAAGGCGAAGGTCAGATCCTTGCCGTCATGATCGACATCGACATGCCCGCCCATCCGCAGGCTGCCGAACAGAACTTCGTCGGCGAGCCGGGTTTCAATTTCCTTCTGGATGATCCGCTGCAGCGGCCTGCCGCCCATGAGGGGATCAAACCCCGCCTTGGCGAAATGCTGACGCGCGGCATCGGTGAAGGTGCTGGTGATATTTTTGCGGGAGAGCTTCGCCTGCACTTCGCCGATGAATTTATCGACCACCTGCAGGACGACATCCTTCCCGAGAGAATGGAACTGCACGATTGCATCGAGGCGGTTGCGGAATTCCGGGGTAAAGGCCCGCTTGATCGCGGCGGAGCCGTCCACGGTTTCCTGAACGCCGGTAAAGCCGATAGTCGGCTTGGCCCGTTCCTGCGCACCCGCATTGGTGGTCATGATGACGACGACGTTGCGGAAATCGGCCTTGCGCCCGTTATTGTCGGTCAGTTCGCCGTTATCCATAACTTGCAGCAGGATATTATAGATATCCGGGTGAGCCTTTTCGATCTCATCGAGCAGCAACACACCGCCCGGCTTTTTGATGATCGCCTCGGTGAGCAAACCACCCTGATCGTAACCGACATAGCCCGGAGGCGCGCCGATCAGACGGGAGACAGCATGCGCTTCCATGTATTCGGACATATCGAAGCGAATAACGTCGAGGCCGAGAGTCGCGCCAAGCTGCTTGGCCAGTTCGGTCTTGCCAACGCCGGTCGGCCCCGCGAAGAGGAAGCTGCCGATCGGCTTGTTGTCGCGACTGAGACCTGCCTTGTTGCGTTTGATTGCGGCGGCAACTTCGGCCACGGCATGATCCTGACCGAAAACCTTGCCTTTCAGGCTGGTTTCAAGATGGCGCATCTTCTCGCCTTCGTCTTCCGACACGGCGGTTAGATCAACCTTGGCAATTTTCGAAACAATCGCCCGGATCTGCGGGACGTCGATCACGCTGGCGCGGCGGTCTTCCGGCACAACGCGCTCATGTGCCCCGGCTTCGTCGAGGATATCGATCGCCTTGTCCGGCAGGAAGCGTCCGTTGATGTACTTGGCCGCAAGCTCGGCCGCGGCGACGATCGCCTCGGGCGTGATCTTGATGCCGTGATGTTCCTCGAAACCGGCGGCAAGCCCGCTGAGGATACGGATGGTATCGGGAACGCTCGGTTCCAGAACATCGATTTTCTGGAAGCGGCGGGTCATCGCCGCGTCTTTTTCGAAGTGCTTGCGGTATTCGTCGAACGTGGTCGCGCCGATGCATTTCAACGTGCCGTCATTCAGTGCGGGCTTGAGAAGATTGGACGCATCCATCGTCCCGCCGCTGGCCGCGCCGGCGCCGATGACGGTATGAATTTCGTCGATCATCATGACCGCATCCGGATCGGACTGAATTTCCTTCATGACGCCCTTGAGGCGCTCTTCGAAATCGCCGCGATATTTCGTTCCCGCGAGCAAGAGACCAAGATCGAGAGCATAGATTTTCTTGCCCTGCAGGGGCTCCGGCACGTCGCCGGAATTAATGCGCGCGGCAAGGCCTTCGGCAATCGCCGTCTTGCCGACACCCGGCTCGCCAACCAGAAGGGGGTTGTTCTTTTTCTTCCGGCAAAGAATTTCGACAACGCGCTCGACTTCGGATTCGCGCCCGATCATCGGGTCCGTCCGTCCGGCGCGGGCCTTGTCGTTGAGGTTGACCGTAAACCGCGCCAGGAACGATTCCGTTTCGGCGGAGGCCTCTTCGGATTTAGCAGCTTGCGGCGCAGGCTTCGGTTTCGGGGCCTGCTTGGGCTGGCCATGCGTCACAAAATTCTGGATATCAAGGCGCTTCACGCCTTGCTCTTCAAGATAATATTTCGCGCTGCAATCATCGAGATGGAAAAACGCCTCGAGCAGATTGTTGCTGTCCATTTCACTCTTTTGATTGCCTCTGGCGGCAAGATCGGCGCGCTGGAACAGGCGCTGATAAGCAGGAGAAAACTCCGGTTCGCGCGGGCTGCTCAGAACAATGCTGCTCAGGCTGTCGCGCAGGAAAAGTTTGAGTTTCTGCGACAGAACCTTGAGGTCCACGCCGACAGCTTCGAGCGTTTTACGGGCATCGGGATCGCCGCCGGGTTTCTGGTTCTCCGGATCGCCGACGAACGCCAGAAGCAAATGCTCGGGCATAACGAATTCATGCTTGTATGCCTGTGCCAGCGCGCTGGCGGCGTATACGGATTTCTCCAGATTGGAAGACAGCTTCATCTTACGCTCCCTATTAACTCACTCTATTTTTGTTGGAATTTCCCTTATAGCCGGATCGCTTCTTCCTGAAAAGCAGATTCCGGCTACACCATTCATTCATTCGACTCTATGGCTCTATCCGTTTGCAAGCACAGGAGCTTTTTGCGCGCCCGTTTTTTTGCATTGCGGAATAACGCCGTTGCCGCCTGTTCCGGCGCGGCCAAACGCAAAGCTCAACCCGCCTGCGGCATCGTCGTAATCGACCCGGACATGCCCGCCATTGGCAAGCTTCCCGAACAGGAGTTCGTCAGCCAGACGGCTGCGCACCTTGTCTTGAATGATGCGCTGCATCGGCCTTGCGCCCATCCGCGGATCATAGCCTTCGCGAACGAAGTATTTCCGCGCCGCCGCCGTGAATTCGCTGGTAACGTTCTTTTCCGCAAGCTGCGCCTGAAGGCCGCTGATGAATTTATCGACAACGCGCATGATGTTGTCTTCACCCAGATTGCGGAAGGTCACGGTGGCGTCGAGACGGTTGCGAAACTCCGGCGCGAACTGGCTCTTGAGCTCCGCATCGCTGTCGGCGACATCGGGCTTGCCGGTGAAGCCGATGACGGGCCGCGTCAGCGCCGCGCCGCCGGTATTGCTGGTCATGATCAGGATGACATTGCGGAAATCGGCATGACGCCCGTTATTGTCGGTGAGCGTCCCGTTATCCATCACCTGCAGCAGGATATTGTAAATGTCCGGATGCGCCTTTTCGATTTCATCCAGCAACAGGACGCAATGCGGCTTTTTACTGATCGCCTCGGTCAGCAAACCGCCCTGATCGTAACCGACATAGCCCGGAGGCGCGCCGATCAGGCGGGAGACGGCGTGTTTTTCCATGTATTCGGACATATCGAAGCGAACCAGATCGACCCCGAGGCACTGGGCAAGCTGTTTGGCCACTTCAGTCTTGCCGACGCCGGTCGGACCGTTGAACAGGAAGCTTCCGACCGGTTTGTCGGTCTTCCCAAGGCCGGAGCGATTCATCTTGACCGCCGCGGCAACGGCGTCGATCGCAGCATCCTGACCGAACACAACAGATTTCATGTCGTCGCCAAGCGTGCGCAGCTTCTCGCGCTCGTCACCTTTCACGGTCTGCGCCGGAATATTGGCAATGCGCGCGACCAGATTGCCGATCACGGCGGCGTCGATTGTTTTGCGGCGCTTGCCTGCGGGCGCCGAACGCTGCTCGGATCCGGCTTCATCAATGATGTCGATCGCCTTGTCGGGCAGCTGGCGGTCCCTGATAAAACGCGCGGACAATTCTGCCGCTGCCTGCAGGGCCGATTCCGTATAGCGCACACCGTGGTGGCTTTCATATTGCTTTTTAAGGCCTTTCAGAATATCGATGGTCTGGCCGACAGACGGCTCCCCAACCTGGACTTTCTGGAACCTGCGGGCCAGCGCCGCGTCCTTTTCGAAAATCTTACGGCATTCATCCGTCGTGGTGGCCCCGATCACTTGTATATTCCCGCGCGAAAGCGCGGGCTTCATCAGGTTCGCTGCATCCATCGTGCCTCCAGAAGCAGATCCGGCGCCGATCACTGTATGAATTTCATCGATGAACAGAATGGCTTTATTGGCCTCGGCTTCCGCCAGAACGGCTTTCAGGCGCTCTTCAAAATCGCCCCTGTACTTGGCTCCGGCCACGAGGGCCCCCATGTCCAGCGCATAAATTTCCTTGCCCCGGAGGTATTCTGGCACCTCGCCCGCGACGATCTTGCGGGCAAGGCCTTCGGCAATCGCCGTCTTGCCGACCCCGGCTTCGCCGGCGAGCAAGGCATTGCATTTGCGCCTGCGCCCCAGCGTTATCACGAGACTGCTGATTTCCGCGTCGCGCCCGATCACCGGATCGATTTTCCCAGCGCGGGCCTGCGCATTCAGGTTGACGGCAAATTTTTGCAGGGCCGGGCGCTTGTCTTCCGCACCGTCTGCGACCGCGTTTCTGGCGACCTGGTTGGCGCGATGGTCCTCAATCGACTGCGCGGTCATCCCGCCTTCCTGCAAGGTCAGGCTGGCAAAGCACGGCTCCGCGGCGATCGAATAGAGGAGATCCGGCCCGTTCGGAATGGCGCGCTGCTCCCGCTGCGCTACAACCTTCGCGCGCCGGACGATATTCTCAATAGCAAGTGAATTCTGGGGAAAGCCGCCTATTTCACCGCGTTTGACGCGCGAATCGGTCGCAAGAAAATACGAAATCTTGTTGAAGATGCCCTGGGCTCTCGCTGGCGAAGCCATGTCAGACAGGAGCGCCCTGGCATCGTTGTCGGATTGCACGAGCGCCACCAGCAAGTGCTCGGGCAGGATCTCCGCGTGTTGGTGCTGGTAGGCAATTTCACGGGCGCGATGCAGTGCGGGAAGAGATTGCGGCGCTTCGGACATAATACCCCCTTGCTTGGCTAGTCTTTTTGTTTTCCGTAAAACTGAATTTTTATAGCAGCA
>JACPDM010000115.1:0-18863 GCA_016184045.1 Micavibrio aeruginosavorus
CAAAGTCGCGGATTTCATCGGCGCGGCGTCGGAAAAGGAAATCGTCTTTACCCGCAATGCCACCGAAAGCATCAATCTTGTGGCGCAAAGCTGGGGGCGGTCGAAGCTGAAGGCGGGCGACGAAATCATTCTCTCCGGCATGGAGCATCACGCCAATATCGTGCCGTGGCAATTGCTGCGCGACCAGATCGGCATTGTGCTGAAAATCATCCCGGTGCGCGAGGATTTTACCCTTGATATGTCCGCTTTCCGGCAATTGCTGTCGAAGAAAACGCGGTTTGTCTCGGTCGTGCATGTATCGAACGCACTGGGGACGATCAACCCGGTTGCGGAGATTGTCGCGGCGGCGCGGGCCTATGACCCCGGGATCAAAATCCTGATCGACGGATCGCAGGCGGTGGTGCATGGCGCGGTGAACGTATCCGCCCTCGGCGCCGATTTTTACGTGTTCACCGGGCACAAGCTCTACGGCCCGACGGGGGCAGGGGTGCTGTATGGCCGCTATGACGTGCTGCAATCCATGCCGCCCTATCAGGGCGGGGGCGATATGATCGAGCGGGTGAGTTTCGAGAAAACGGCGCGGGAGCAGGAATTGTTATCTTACGCGCTCTCGCGCATGGCGGAGGTTCCGGGGGTGACGCTCTACGGGCCGCAGGAAAACCGCGCCGGGATCATCAGTTTTACCGCCGAATGGGGCCACACCGGCGATATCGCCATGATCCTCGACCAGTGCGGAATCGCCGTGCGCTCGGGACATCATTGCTGCATGCCGCTGATGCGGCAGATGGGTGTCGATGCGACCCTGCGCGCGTCGCTGGGGTTGTATTCGAATGAAGCGGATATAGATGCTTTGATAAGCGGGCTGATGAAGGCCCGGGAATTGCTGGGTGCGTAAATGGAACATGTTGCCGACGAACAGATGATGCGCAATGCCTTCGGCGATGATTACGACGAACTCGCCGAACCGCCGCATGTGACAGTCACCCGCGACCATCAGCTCTGGCCCGCGATTTTGCAGAGCATCCGCGAGGTGTACGATCCGGAGATCCCGGTCAATGTTTATGAACTGGGCCTGATTTACCGGGTCGATATTCGCGATGCGCTGGACGGGAAGGCGAATGTCTATGTCGAGATGACGCTGACCTCCCCGGCCTGTCCGGTGGCGCAGGAGATGCCGGGGATGGTGCAGTCGGCGATCTTCCCCGTGGAGGGCGTCGGCGACGTCGATGTCGAAATCGTCTGGGACCCCCCGTGGGACCCGTCGAAAATGGCCGAAACGGCGAAATTGCAGTTGAATATGTTCACATGGATGCCCGCCCCCCTTTATCCCCCCTCCCGCATGCGGGAGGGGGGAGGCGGAGTAAAACGGAGCAAGGGGGGAGGGCCAGAAGGAGATAGAAAATGATTACGATCACGGATGAAGGCATCAAGGCGATCAAGGAAAAAACGGCCCTGAAGGACGGCGCGGTGGGCCTGCGCCTTGCGATCAAAACGACCGGCTGTTCGGGCTACAGCTATAAAATGGAACACGCGATGAGCGAAGATCCGATGGACGATAAGTTCGAGCAGGACGGCGCGGTTTTGTACGTCCCGAAAATGCATTCATGGATGCTGGCGGGGATGGTGGTGGATTACGCGCAGGACAAGATGCAAAGCGGCTTCACTTTCACCAATCCGAACGAGGTCAGCCGCTGCGGCTGCGGCCAGTCCTTTACGGTCGATCCGAAGATGAAGGCTGCGCCGTAACGGGCAGCAGCGGTCAAAAGCAAAAGGCCTCCCGCGCGGGAGGCCTTTTTTGAATTCTGTGTGAGCCGCTTGTTCTTATGCCTGACGCGGTGCCGGGGCGGAGCCCATGGACGGGGCGTGGACGGAGGCAAAGCTGATGACCTTTGCAACGGTGCCTTGATAGGCTGCTGCGGTCCGCTCGATGCGGTCGTTTTCGTAGGTTTCGCGCTGGATTCTGTTCTGGTTCATTATTTATTCCCTCTCTTTTTTTATATTACTCAACCCGTTTTTTGCGAGATCTTATAGTAAACATCTACCAGTTCCTGTCCCTGGCCGTATTTTCTATATGTCTCGTATACTTCACCATGCCCCATGCGGACGAGAGCGTCAACAAAATTGGTCTTTCCTTTTTCGTAAAGCTCTGAGGCTATTTTACACATTACGGCAAGAGAGTCAATCATTTTCGCGTCGAAGGCAACCGTATAATCCTCAGAACCCATTGAAATATCAGGATTTTTATGTCCCAAAAGCTGCAATTCCGCCTGACGCAGATACGCGCCGAGTTCGAGGGCGAGTTCCTCGGAAACTGTGGATAAATCGGGCGGAACGCTTATGAAAACGGCCCTGTTTTCAGGGAGATAGCCGGAGCTGCCCTTGCCGGTAATGATGTGGATCGCGATTCTTTGTTGCGATGCAATACCAAGCAGGCGGCGGCCCGTCGGGCTTTCGGCCAGAGCCTGTTCGAGGGACTGGCGGAACCGGTCGGGGCTAAGGCCCGGGGCGGCGTCCGCGCTTTTGCGGCCAAGCATGTTTTGCAGTTTTTCAAAGGGCGCATTGCTCATGATGAAAATCCTGCCTCTTTCGCGCTTTCGGAATCGGGGGTTATGGTCATCAGCATCTGGAAGTCGCCGACCTCGATGCGTCCTGTCGGGGTGACGTCAACCGTGGCCCGGACAAGAGAGCCGGGATAGAACAGCGTTGTGCGCACGGTAAACCCGCCATTGGCTCCGGCATGAACTTCGGGCGGCTGGAACTGCGCGGAGAGATCGGCGGCCTGATAGAGATCAAGCGTATCAAGCACGGGATGGTCGTGCATATCGGCGATGACATGGATGTCGCCATCCGGCCCGGAAACGTGATTGAAGAAGAAACTGACATAGGCGACGACGGTTTCCGCCGTCAGCACCAGATTGCCCGTATCGTTCGCCGCATAGATCGGCGTCACGCTGCCATCAAGATGGAAATAGGTTTTCCCGTCGCCCAGATAATCGAACGAGAACGAGGGCAGGGACGCGTAGTTGGTCAGGCGGTACAGCAGCAGGTTTTTATAAAACGGCAGCTTGGCGCATTTGGCTTCGCTGGTCGCAAGGGAAAAAAGGATATGGTCGCCGTCGCGCCTGACACCATCGATCATGGCGACGGTGCGTTCGCGGTCCAGCTTGTGCCAGAGATTTGAGGTCAGGATGGTCATTCAGTCTTCCTTTGATTCCCCATCATATAGATGCACAGCGTGATTGAGAAATAAAAATCAGGCGGCAAGCGGCGCATTATGTCCTGAATCGACCGCGCACAGGGCCTCCGGGATGAGGTCGGCGGCGCGAACCCCGTCGTAAAACGCTTTGGTCGAAAGGATGCGCCGCCAGGCCTTGCCGTTTCGCTGCCCTGCAAAAAGGCCGAGCATGTGCCGGGCCACGGATTTGACCGGTGTGCCGAAATCGCGCTCCTGCGCTTCGATATAGGGGATCATGGCCATCGCTACGGCGGCGCGGTCGGGCAGGGGTGTTCCCCACATGGCACGGTCGATTTCGGCCATGAAATACGGGTTCTGATAGGCTTCGCGGCCGATCATCGCACCGTCAAAATCTGCTCGCGCATCCCGCACCTGATCCATCGTCGTCAGGCCGCCGTTCAGGATTACCCGCAGACCCGGATGCGTTTTTTTGACGGCGGCGGCGATGTCATAGCGCAGCGGGGGGATTTCGCGGTTTTCCTTCGGGCTTAAACCGTTCAGCCAGGCCTTGCGGGCGTGGATGATGAAGGTGCCGCAGCCCGCAGCCTTCACCGTTTCAATGAAACTCATCAGGAACGGCAGGTCGTCGCAGTCATCGACGCCGATGCGGCATTTGACCGTGACCGGGATTTTGACGGCGGCGGCCATGGCGGCGACGCAATCGGCCACGCGCAGCGGGTCTTTCATCAGGCAGGCCCCGAAGGCCCCGTTCTGCACCCGGTCGCTGGGGCAGCCGCAATTGAGATTGATTTCTTCATAGCCGTAATCCTCCCCCATGCGGGCGCATCGGCCAAGGGCGTCAGGCTCGGACCCGCCGAGTTGAAGGGCGAGCGGCAGCTCAGCCGCATCAAAGCCAAGGAAGCGGTCGCGGTCGCCGTGCAGCAGCGCCCCGGTCGTCACCATTTCCGTATAAAGCCGCGCATGGGGGGAGAGCAGGCGCAGGAAGTACCGGCAATGCCGGTCGGTCCAGTCCATCATCGGGGCGACGGAAATGTCGAAAGGGGCTTGATCCATCCTGTGCTTTCGCCTTACAAAAGTGGGCCATAATGAGTGTCCATGCCATGAAAGTCCAGCTTTTCCGCAACGAAGCCTTGCCCCTGTGCGGCAGCCCCGAGCAGCGCCTGTCAAAGGCCTTTTGCTTGCTGACATTATTTATTTTTATTTCAGTATGTTGCATGGTTTTATTTATCTCATCTGTGAGGGCGGAGGATGTGCCGCCGGAGGTGCGCGGGTCTGGCTTGCCGTTGCCCCGGTTTGTGTCGATCAGCTCCGAAAAGGCGTACGTACGCAGCGGCCCGGCCCCGCGTTATCCGATAAAGTGGATTTATAAGAAAGACGGATTACCAGTTGAAATTATTCAGGAATTTGATGTCTGGCGTAAGGTTCGCGACAATACCGGAGATGAGGGGTGGGTCAACAAGGCGCTCCTTTCTGACCGGCGCAGCGTCATCATTCGCGGCGACCAGATTGTGGACATGCGCGAAGACGCGGCAGATTCATCCCGCGTGATGGCCCAGCTGGAACCGGGGGTCATTGCGCGGCTGCAAAAATGTGATAGCGGCTGGTGCCGCCTGTCGGTCGGCGGGTTTGAGGGATGGGTCGAGCGCAAGACTCTCTGGGGTGTTTACCCTCAGGAAACGATCGAGTAACGCCAATCTCCCGCGCCTTGCCGCGCGGCTTTCCGGTTTACACAAAAGATACAATTTTTCCCATTTACGCTCCTGTGCAAATCATCTAGCTTTATCCACAAGGTTGTTCACAGCCTTTTCCCACCTCTGATTACCCCTCCTTTTTTTCTCTTTTCGCCAGGTTTGAAAATGACCACGATTTTGTCGGACAAAGCCGATTTCACGCGGCATATGGTGCGCTGCCTTATAGGGCGTTGCCAGAATCCGGTGCGCGGGATCGACGGCATGAAGCTGATCCAGCTTATGGCCGGGGTCATGGTGGAAACGGTCCTGCTGTTCGATGAATCCGACCGGGGCCTTGAGAGTCTTTATGCGCGGCTGGCTGATATGCTGGCCTGTGAGCCGCAGGGCGGCGCGCTGGCCGAGCGTGTGCTGCCTGCGCCGTATCTGATCGACCGCGACACTGAGCATGGCCGGGCGCTGGCGCGCCGCCTGTTCGAGGAATGGCCCTATTGCACCCACGAATTCATGGACCTGAGCCTGTTCACGGTGCAGCAGATGGTCGTGGCGATGGAAGAAGACGGGCAGCCCCGGGCCGAGGTTTTCCGCCTTTTGATCGAATGCACCAATCGCTGCCTTGCCTATGAAATCGCGGCGCAGGAATTGTGCGATATCGTCATCGACCGCAAGATCGGGGCGGAAGGCTGGTCCCTGTGCGAGAGCATCAGCGGCCTGTCCGCCGTCGCCGGGCGCTGCCTTGCGCTGTCCCGCCACGGGCATAACCTGCCGGAAGATCTGGACAAGGTGGCCTATGTCATGACCGCCGAGGCGGTGCGCCTTGGCATTCCGGCGGGAACGGACTGGCGTTTTGGCCTTGCTGCGAACGACCTGCCGACCTCCGCCCCTTATGAGCTGATTGCGGCGCTGGAACCGGTTTGCCGGGATTTCTTTGCCCTGATCGGCCTGAACGGGATGGTCGATCAGGCGGTGGCCTGCGCCAAGGCGTCGGGGCGGATGCTGGCCCTGATTTCCGGCGGCGAGCGCCCCGAAGTCGAGCCGGTCATCGCCAAGCCCCTCGCCATGGCGGCGATGAGCGATACTTACAAAACCGTCTGCCGGGAATATGCCGTAAGGGCCTGAGTTACGGGGCTGCAGGAGTCGGTGCAGGGACGGTGGCGGGGGCCGCTTTCTTCTCGTCATCCTTCCCAAAAAGTTGCCCGACCATCATGAGCGACAGGAAAATGCCCATCAGCATCAGCAGGGGGCTGCGCATTTTCAGTCCGCCAAGGATCATGCCCAGCCCGCCCGCACCTTCGCCGAGCGCAGAGAGCGAGAATTTGTCTTTCAGGCCATCAAGGCCCTTGTCGCTTGCAGGCGCATCAGGCCCTTGCGAGGGTTGCCCGGCAGGCGTGGTGGCGCTGGAAAGGTTGAATTTTGACCTGACGCCCTCTGTGGCGCGGCCCAGGATTTTCCCGGCCATGCTCTGCCAGGATTCGCTGACCTCTTGCCCGACGAAGAGGGCCCCTTGTCCAAGTTTTTTGGTGTTTTCAGGACCTATGAGCTTGGCCCCTGCGGAGGCGGTATCAATCAGGGCGTCGGTTGATTTGCCCCTGCTGACCATATCCATGATGGTGGCGGTCACAACCGGGTGTTTAAGGGCCAGAAGCCCGGCTTTTAACAATATCCCCCACATGGTTGCACCTCACTCCTGATCCTCGATGCCCCCACTATAGTTACCAAAGTATTAATTAATTATGAAAATTATAATCAAATTTAAAATAAATTTGATGCGGCCATGGCGTGGGCAACGGGATGCAACAAGGCTGTGGAGGGCGGCAATCCGCTCTTGCCACCCTCCGCCAGAACTTCGTATAAACGTTTCGTATCAACAATGGTTTTAATATCATGAGCAATCTGGCAGAAAAGACGGCAATGACGTTTGTTCCGAAATCCAGCTATTCCTACGATGACCTGATTTCCTGCGGCCACGGGCAGTTGTTCGGCCCCGGCAATGCGAAATTGCCGCTGCCGCCGATGCTGATGTTCGACCGCATCACTGAAATTTCGGCGACGGGCGGAGCGCATGACAAGGGTTTCCTGAAAGCCGAATTCGATATCAACCCCGATCTGTGGTTCTTCCAGTGCCATTTCGAAGGCGACCCGGTGATGCCGGGATGTCTCGGGCTCGATTCCCTGTGGCAATTGCTGGGCTTTTATCTCGGCTGGACCGGTGCGCCGGGTTCGGGCCGCGCTCTGGGTCTGGGGGAGCTGAAATTCACCGGGCAGGTCCTGCCGGAAACGAAACTGGTTCAGTACAATATCGACATCAAGCGCATCATCAACCGCAAGCTGGTCCTTGGCGTTGCCGACGGGCAGGTTATCGCCGACGGCAAGGTCATCTATGAAGCGACCGACCTGAAAGTCGGACTGTTCGACAATCCGCGGTCGCTGTAATTTTCTAAAATACGGTCATGCCGGTGAAAGCCGGTATCCATCGACCCCGGCCTTCGCCGGGGTGACGTTTTGAGTGGAGAAGTAAAATATGTCTGACACCATTAAGAAACGCCGCGTCGTCGTGACCGGGATCGGGATTGTGTCCTGCATCGGCAACAATGCCGCTGAAGTTCTGGAATCCCTGAAGGCCGGGAAATCCGGCATTACGTTTTCACCCGAATACGCGGAAAAAGGCTTTCGCTCGCAGGTTTACGGCAAGCCGAATATCAACCCGGCGGAACTGATCGACCGCCGCCTGTACCGCTTTATGGGCGATGCTGCGGCCTATACGCATTTGTCGATGCTTCAGGCGATTGCCGATGCGGGTCTTGGCGAGAGCGACATCAGCAACGAGCGCACGGGCGCGATTGTAGGCTCCGGCGGGCCTTCGACGAAATATCAGGTCGAAGCCGCGCGCATCGTGCAGGACAGCGGCAGCCCGAAGAAGATCGGCCCCTTTGCCGTGCCCAAATGCATGTCCTCGACGACCTCGGCCAATCTTTGCACCAATTTCAAGATCAAGGGCGTGAACTACACGATTTCGTCGGCCTGTTCGACCTCCGCGCATTGCATCGGCAACGCCGCCGAGATGATCCAGTGGGGCAAGCAGGACATCATGTTCGCGGGCGGCGGCGAGGATCTGGACTGGACTTTGTCTTCCCTGTTCGACGCGATGGGCGCCATGTCGTCGAAATACAACGAAACGCCGGAAAAGGCCTCCCGCGCCTATGACGCCAACCGTGACGGTTTTGTCATCGCGGGCGGCGGCGGGATTCTGGTTCTGGAGGAACTGGAACATGCGAAAGCGCGCGGCGCGAAAATCTATGCCGAACTGACCGGTTACGGCGCGACCTCCGACGGCGAGGATATGGTTGCCCCGAACGGGGAGGGTGCGGTGCGCTGCATGACGCAGGCGCTGTCCACCGTGAAGGGATCGGTCACCTACATCAACACGCACGGCACGTCGACCCCTGTCGGCGATATTGCGGAAATCAACGCCATCCGCACGGTTTTCGCGGACAAGGACTATGGCATCCCGCATATCAGCTCGACCAAATCCATGACCGGCCATTCCCTCGGCGGGACAGGGGTGCAGGAAGCAATTTACAGCATCCTGATGATGCAGCACGATTTCGTCGCGCCCAGCATCAATGTCGAGACGCTGGACCCCGCCATGGAAGGGATGCCGATCGCGCGGCAGCGCGTTGACGGCGTAAAACACACGACTGTTTTGTCGAACAGCTTCGGCTTTGGCGGGACAAACTGCACTTTAGCGTTCTCGCGGCACCAGGAATAAAAGAGAGAAATCAGATGACGGATTTGATGAAGGGCAAAAAGGGCCTGATTATGGGGGTGGCGAACGATCACTCCATCGCCTGGGGCATTGCCCGGACCCTGCGCGCGCACGGGGCGGAGCTGGCGTTCACCTATCAGGGCGACGCCCTGAAGAAGCGCGTTGAGCCTCTGGCCGCCGAAGCCGGATCGACTTTCCTCATGGATTGCGACGTCGAAAGCGAAGACGCGATCGGCAGCGTGTTCAGCCAGATCGAAAAGAAATGGGGCGGACTGGATTTTCTGGTTCATGCCGTCGCCTATTCCAACAAGGAAGAGCTGAAAGGGCGCTACGTCGATACGACGCTGGAGAATTTCCTGCATACGATGCATATCTCCTGCTATTCCTTCACGTCCGTGATGCGCCGGGCGGTGCCGCTGATGAAAAACGGCGGCTCGGCGATTACCCTGACCTATTACGGCGCGGAAAAAGTCATGCCCAATTACAACGTCATGGGCGTCGCCAAGGCGGCGCTGGAGGCTTCGACCCGCTATCTGGCCGCCGATCTGGGGCCGCAGGGAATTCGCGTCAACGCCGTATCGGCGGGACCGATGCGCACGATTGCCGGTTCTGCTATCGGCAGCGCGCGGGTGACGTATAAATACAATGTCCTGACATCGCCCCTGCGCCGCGCCGTGGAGCTGGACGAGCTGGGCGGGACGGCGGTTTATCTGCTGTCCGATCTGGGCGGGGCAGTGACCGGAGAAACGCATTACGTCGATTGCGGCTTCAACGCGCTCGGCATGCCGCAGAACCTGAATGAGGTTCTGGCGGCCCTTGGAACAGGCTAGGCCTTTTTTAGGTCAGACCGGTTCGAGGGTTTTGACCTTCGGCGCAGCAGGGCGCTGGTTAGCCATGACGGCGTTTGCACAGGCCCGTTCCAACAGCGGTGCATTGAAATCCAAGGAGAGCTGTGGATCGGGTTTTGGCGCAGTCCTTTCCCGCAGGATCGCGGTAAACCCGATCGATGGAGGCTCATCCGCCTGACCTGAAAATGTTTTCGCAAGTTTTGCGGTGAAGCCGATGGGGCGGGCATATGGATCCGACATAAAAGCCATTTTTTCCGTGAGTTTTGCGCCGAATCCGATGGTGGTGTCTTTGTAATCCATATTTTTCTGTTCCCCCTGTCGCTTGCGACCCAGACTGTTTATTTTCCAGAAATAATATAGGGCTATCTTTTAGGAATCGTTAATAGCGAAACCGCCCTGTTTTTGCCGGGAACAGGGCGGTTGCAAAGGTTTGTAAGTGTTATTTTTTCAATAGATCGCGGATTTCCTCAAGCAGGACTTCCTGACGCGGCGGGGGCGGAGCGTCGGCGGCGCCGGTTTCCTGCTTGCGCTTGAGAGTGTTCATCAGCTTGACGATGACGAACATCGCCCACGCGACGATGATGAAGTTGACGATGGTCTGGATAAACAGGCCGTAATTCATGGTCACGGCCTGAACGCCTTCGGAGGCTTTGATCATTTCCCATTTCAGTTCGCTGAAATCGACCTTGCCGAGGATAACGCCAAGCGGCGGCATGATGACGTCCTTGACCAGAGAATTGGTGATGCCCCCGAACGCCGTCCCGATGACGACGCCGACGGCCAGATCGATGACGTTGCCGCGCATGGCGAATTCACGGAATTCCTGTACGAATTTAAGCATTTTGTTCTCCTTCACAATTCATTGTTTTTTGATTTGAAAAAGCCATAATGCGCCTGGCAAGCCACCCCGATCCGATCCAAACGATCCATGTCGTCGCAATCGCGACATAACCGTCAATGGCATAATGCCAGCCCAGATGGACGGACCCGATCAGAATGACAATAAAAAAGGCCACATACAAGGGCTTGATCCGCAGATCCAGTTTCAGGGCCAGCAGCATGTAAAGAAAAGCGACCACAACGTGAACGCTGGGCATGGCGGAGATCCCGCCGCCGATCATGTTTTTCTTTTCGGCGGCGACGCCCCAGAGCCATTCCTGATTGACCAGCGCCCAGAGCTTGATCTCTTCATTCATCTGCCGTAGCGAATCCATCAGCGGATGGAAATAGGCGTTGCCGTTATACAGTTCCAGAAAACAGGGCCCGACGGAGGAGAGCAGCGTCGCCAGAAGTGTGCCGTTCACTGCCCATGAAAGAATGAAGGCATAGAAAAACTGCATTCGTGTCACACGGTCCTTGAGACTGAAAAGCTGCCAGTAAAGGACAAGAAACATGGCCAGAAGCCAGAAGTTATAAACGATATTGATAGCCCATGTGACATAGGCGTCGCCGAGGGTGGCATGGAGAATGCGCCACGGGTCGATGCCGAAATGCAGCATGCGGTCGATGTCGGCGAAATTCTGGTCCCAGTGATAGGGGGAAATTCCGGGAATCATCTCCTTCATGCTGGTAAAGACCGAGAAGAAAAAAATGAATCCCGTGAAAACCGGAAGCGCAAGGGCAAGGCGTCCGGGTTTTAAAGGCCCTTCTTTCAGGTCGGCGATCACAACTGCGAGGGGGCGCGCCGGGCGCTGCCGGACGAGAATCATGAAAATCCGGAACAGCAGATAGAGCATATACGTAAAGCCGACCCCGACCGTCGCCTGAATGAAGACGTTCATATACATCAGGGGCTCGAAATACTCGGTCAGCCCGTAGGTCATGGCGGCAAGATAGCTGGCTGCCGCATAAAGCGCGACAAGGCCAAGGAAAACCAGATTTTCCGGCGCGATCAGGCTTTTCATGAAATCACGGAAACGCGATGCCATGATGATGTCAGTGCACTTTCAGGAGGTTTTGCGCGATGACGTCGGGGCAGTCGCTGAACACCGCGTCCACGCCCCAGCCCTGAAGCTGGCGGGCGAGCTGCGCGTCGTTGACGGTATAGACGAGGACGGGTTTTTCAAAATCGATGATGTCCTCGACCAGTTCGCGGGTGACGATTTTTTTGCCGATATTCACTGTTGCGCCATCGACGTATTCGAACAGATCGCGCAAGTTTTCAGGCATGTCTTCATCATCGTCGAACAGAACGCCGCGATACCAGTCCGGAGCCATGTCCTGCGCCGTTTCAAGGCAGGAGAGCTGAAAACTGGAGATCAGCAGGTGTTCGTGATCGTCCCAGTATTTCGAGAGAATATCGAGCGCGGATTCCGCGGTTTCGCGCTCGCGCCCCGGCGTCGGCTTGATCTCAAGATTGAGGCCCAGATTCTTGTCGATCAGGATTTCAAGCGCTTCTTCCAGAGTCGGGATTTTGATCCCGGCGAAAGAGTCGGCATACCAGCTTCCGGCCTCAAGTTCGCGGATGGTCGCATAAGGGGTTTCCGCGACATTGCCGGAGCCGTTGGTCGTACGGTCAAGCGTATCGTCATGGAAAATGATCGGCACGCCGTCCTGCGTCAGCATGACATCGAGCTCCACCCATTCCGCGCCGATATCGGCGGCGGTCAGGATCGATTCAATCGTATTTTCCGGCGCATAGGCGCAGGCGCCGCGATGACCGATGACTTTAGGGAGTTTCAGGCCCATTTCGTTATTATACCTCTAAAAAACATCATCCCCGCACGGGCGGGGATGATGTCATGCATGATTGTAGTTTTACCCGACCATGCGGTCGTCGTCGCCATCGTCGTTGCGGCGGGGTTTTTCTTTCGGCGCGAGGATCTCGCCGGTTTCCTGATTGACGCGCTTCATCGACAGCTTGATCTTGCCGCGCTCGTCGAAGCCGATCAGCAGGGCCTTGACCTTGTCGCCTTCCTTGACGACGTCGGTGGTTTTGCCAACGCGGTGATCCGCCAGTTCGGAGATGTGAACAAGCCCGTCCTTGCCCGGCATGCGACTTCCGGATCATCGGTAATGCCTTTGATGATCTTGATGGCGGCTTCGATCGATTTGAGGTCGGAAGACGAAACCTTGACGGTTCCATCGTCTTCAATATCGATTTTTGCGCCGGTGGTTTCGACGATTTCACGGATGACCTTGCCTCCCGTGCCGATAACCTCGCGGATTTTGTCTTTCGGAATGGTCAGAGTGGCGATTTGCGGGGCAAATTCGCTCAGTTCCGTCCGCGCCGAGGTCATGGCCTTCGCCATTTCGCCAAGGATATGCATCCGGCCTTCTTTTGCCTGTTTCACGGCGATGGTCATGATTTCCTCGGTGATCGAGGTGATCTTGATGTCCATCTGCAGGGCGGTGATGCCTTTTTCCGTCCCGGCGACTTTGAAGTCCATGTCGCCAAGGTGGTCTTCATCGCCGAGAATGTCGGAGATGACGGCAAAATCCTTGCCTTCCTTGATCAGGCCCATGGCGATCCCGGCAATCGGGCGCGGCAGGGGAACGCCTGCATCCATCAGCGAGAGAGAGGTGCCGCAAACGGTCGCCATCGAGGACGAGCCGTTGGATTCGGTAATCTCCGACACGGCGCGGATGGTGTAGGGGAAGTCTTCGGCTTTTGGCAGAAGCGGATTGATCGCCCGCCATGCCAGTTTGCCGTGACCGATTTCGCGGCGCCCCGGAGAGGCCATGCGGCCGCACTCGCCGACCGAATAGGGCGGGAAGTTGTAGTGCAGCATGAAGCGCTGTTTGTACTCGCCGGTCAGCGTATCCATGATCTGTTCATCCTGACCCGTGCCGAGCGTGGTAACGACCAGCGCCTGCGTTTCGCCGCGCGTGAACAGGGCGGAGCCGTGGGTGCGGGGCAGAACGCCGACTTCGGAAACGATCGGGCGGACGGTTTTGGTGTCACGGCCATCGATACGTGCGCCTTCTTTCAGGATGCGGCCACGAACGACAGCGGATTCCAGCAGGAAGAAAGCATTGCCAACGGCTTCCTTGGACACGGTTTCCGACGTGAATTCGGCAACAGCCTTTTCACGCACGGCGCCGACTTTTTCCTGACGGGTCAGTTTGATTTTTTCGAGATACGCATCGCCCAGTTCTTTTTCGTACTTGGCTTTCAGGGCCTTTGTCATTTCGGCGATCGGCGCCGGGACTTCCGGAACCGGCCACGGCTCTTTGGCTGCCATTTCGGCAAGGCCGATAATGCCGTCGATTGCGGACTGGAAGGCGTTCCAGCCGGCCATGACCGCGCCGAGCATGATCTCTTCGGAGAGTTCCTGCGCTTCCGATTCAACCATCAGAACGCCTTCTTTCGTTCCGGCAACGACGAGGTCGAGGATCGAATTCTCGGATTCCTGAATGGTCGGGTTGATGACGTATTTGCCGTCGATATAGGCAACGCGCGCACCACCGATCGGGCCCATGAACGGGATGCCGGAGATGGTCAGGGCGGCGGAGCAGCCGATCATGGCGATGATGTCCGCCGGGTTTTCGAGATCGTGCGAAACAACAGTCGCAATGATCTGGACTTCGTTCAGGAAGGTTTCCGGGAAAAGCGGGCGGATCGGACGGTCGATCAGGCGCGAGGTCAGGGTTTCAAATTCCGATGGGCGCGCTTCACGTTTGAAGAATCCGCCGGGGATTTTCCCTGCGGCATAGGCCTTTTCCTGATAATGGACGGACAGCGGGAAGAAATCCTGCCCTTCCTTGATGCTGCGTGCGCCGACAACGGTGCAAAGGACGGTCGTGCCGCCCATGGTCGCCATGACGGCGCCATCGGCCTGACGGGCGACCTTTCCGGTTTCGAGGATGACTTTTTTGCCGGCGAAGTCGAATTCTTTACGGTAGACGTTAAACATAGAAGTTCCTTTTGTGTGTAATGATGCCCGTGCCGTTCCTGGCACAGGGGGTGGTTCAACAGACGCTTTATGCGCGGGGGAGGGGTTCGGTGGACAATTAAAACCAGAAAAGATATGGGATTTCCGGGCTTAACAGTCAACCGCAACACCGCCTCCGGACCTTGCGCCAACTCCTGAGTTAAATGCCAGTTTTTCACTGTAAAGTCAAAGAAATTGAAGGGTTTGGGCATGGCTTTCCGGTGTTTGCACCCGCTTTGACGGGTTTCTTGACATAATTTAAGTCGGGGTGTTATGTGTCTGCAGTTTTATGCAAGGGTTGCCGGAAGGGAAATAAATATGAAACAGCGTTTGTCCGATGCTTTTGGTATTGCGGGTATCGCCGCCGCTACGGCGGGGACCGTTGGCGTGGCCTCGACCGCCGGTGTGGCCGCCGGGGCGCTGTCGGGCGCCTTTTTATTCGCGGCCTCTTTTGCCTATCTTGCCAAGCACGGGCCTTCACAGGAGCAGCCTCAACAGGATTCCGGCAAGCGGGGCCGCGTCAAGGATATGGTGGCTCTTGGTCTTGTCGGTGCGTTGCTGGGCGGAACGCTCGGTACGATGACCGGCTGCGCGGGGAATGAGAAACAATGCGCGCCTTATATTCCCCAAACGATCCCCGTCTTCATCAAGCAGTAAGGTGGATTCAGGAAGATGAGAAAATTGCCGTTTGCACTCGGCCTGACGGGGGTTTTTGCTATCGCGGCGCAGGCCGTGGCAGGGGCTAACGTTCCGCTCTGCATTTCGCGGGTCGATCCGCAGGAAAACCGGACCTATTGCGAGTACCGCGTGCCCAAGACCTTTGAAATCAGGAGCCGCGACGGGAGCGGACGTATATCTGTTTTGCACGGATCGATAGATTTGCGATCTCCGCCGCTCAAGGGGCAAAACCCGCGGCTTTGCGATGCATTTTTTAAGGAAAAACAAAAAATTCATGGCCCATGCCGCAGGATTTTCTGGTAAGAAATTCCTGTCCGGATAACAGGAGAAAGACCTAAGTGAATTATCTTGTCCTTATGCGTCACGGCCAGTCCCAGTGGAACCTCGAAAACCGCTTCACAGGATTTCATGACATTGATCTCAGCGAGCAGGGCCGCGCCGAAGCGCGCGAGGCTGGCCGTCGTCTGAAGGCCGCGGGCATCACCTTTGATCACGTATTCACCAGCACGCTGCAGCGTGCCTATCACACTGCGGAAATCGCCTTGAAGGAATGCGGGCAGGGTCATCTGTTCGCCGGGGCGATCCGTCATGACGATCTGCGCGAGCGCGATTACGGAGATTTGACCGGCCTCAACAAGGGCGAAACCAAGGAAAAATTCGGGGCCGAGCAGGTGCAGATCTGGCGGCGCTCCTATGACGTGCAGCCCCCCGGCGGGGAGAGTTTGCAGGACGTGGTTGAAAAGCGCGTGCGGCCCTATTTTGAGGACAAAATCAGGCCGCTGCTAATGCGGGGTGACAATGTCCTGATCGCCGCCCACGGCAATTCCCTGCGCGGAGTCCTGATTGTTCTGGGCGTGGAAACGCCGGAAACCATCAATCAGGCCGAGATTCCGACAGGTTCGCCGCTGGTGTTCGAGCTGGAAGACGGGAAAGTGCGGCGGCGCTATTACCTCGAAGACTAAATTATTTACATAAAACTTGACAGGGCCGCTCCATAGGCATTACGCTGCATCCCATATCGCAGACCAATGCTGGAAAGGGGTGCCCCATGAGCCAAGAAGACCTCAAGCATCATTTCAAGATCAACGCCGGTATGTCACGCCATGACGTCGCCGCGGAATTGGTGGAGTATATCGGCCATTCTCGCCGTGATGCTCTTGAAGATTACCGCCTTGCATCAGCTTTGAGGGAAAGCGGCTACCGCTCGCTCCGCTACAGCGACCCCAAGCAGATGTGGAACGGGGAACACACCAGCGACAAGGCAGCCTATATGCTGATCGGCCATGTCATTGATTGTCTTGAGGCACAGTGGCCGGTCGATGAAAAGACATGCAAGAATCTGGCGACCTACGGCGCGAGTCCGCATGCGCGGATTGTTTGATCGCGGCCAGGTGTAAAATTGTTTATGCGGAATAAAAAAAGCAGCCCTTTGCAAGGCTGCTTTTTTTATTTTGATGCGCCTTGGCGCGCCTAGCGGCGGATGCCGAGCTTTTCGATGAGGGCCTTGTAAGCCGCTTCATCTTTGGATTTCAGGTAGTCCAGCAGGTTGCGGCGGTTGGCGACCATGGCCAGAAGGCCGCGGCGGCTGGACAGGTCTTTCGGGTGCTTTTGCATATGCTCCGACAGCTCGTTGATGCGGCGGGTCAGCAGCGCGACCTGAACCGGAGCGGAGCCGGTGTCTTTGGCGTTGATCTTGTGGGTATCGATAATTTCTTTACGTTCTGCGACAGATGCGGTCATCTTCATTTCTCCATTCGGGTTTACAGGTTCAAAACACGCACGGGCTGAATGTCGATACCGTCAACCGCGACCAAGGCCACGGGTTTGCCGTTATGCACGGCGAGGGCGGTATCTCCGGAACGGAGATCGAGGGTTTTCAGGCGCTCGACATCCGGCCGGCTGACAAAGGACAGTTTTTGTCCGTTCTTCAGACGCACGGCTTCCTGCTGGTTAAGCTGCAATGCCGGGATGCCGTCTAGCACTGTCTCCACAGGAAGCAGCGCACTATCCTGAATTTCCTCAAGTTTTTCAAGAGAAATCGCATTCTCCGGCCCCATCGGCCCGACGCAATCGCGGCGCAGGGAGGAAATAAAGCCAGCCGTGCCAAGGGATTGGGCCATATCCCGGCCCAGAGAACGGATATATGTACCCTTGCCGCAAACGCAGCAGAATGTGGCGTCGTTCTCGGAAACATCAATAATTTCAAGGGATTCAATGTAAACAGGCCGGGGCTGGAGATCGACCTGCTCGCCGTCGCGGGCGATGTCGTAGGCGCGCTCCCCGTCGATCTTGATGGCGGAGAACTGGGGCGGCACCTGCATGATCTCGCCGGTGAAGCGGGGCAGGACAGCTTCGATCTCGGCCCGCGCCGGGCGAACCGGCGATGTGGCGATGACTGCGCCTTCGCAATCGTCGGTCGTACGCTGCTCCCCCCATTGGACGGTGAAGGTGTAGGTTTTAAGGTGATCCTGAATATAGGGGATGGTCTTTGTCGCCTCGCCAAGGGCAATCGGCAAAATTCCTGTCGCCAGCGGATCGAGCGTGCCGCCATGGCCGATCTTGGCTGCGTTCAGGATGCGCCGCACCTTGCCGACGGCCTGCGTCGAGGTGAGGCCGATAGGCTTGTCGAGGGCGATCCAGCCGTTGATGGGGTTGCCTTTGCGCTTCAATTTGACTCGGTGATGTCTTTCAGGATTTTTCCGATTTTCTCGGCCTGATCGTAGCTGGTATCGACCATGAAACGGACTTTGGGGGTCGAGCGCATTTTCACCCCCTTGGCGATATCCTGCTGAAACAGCCATGCGGATTCGTTCAGCGCAGGCAGAATTTCCTCCATCTGCACCCCGCCTAGCGCCATGACATAGGCGGTGGCGTATTTCAGGTCGGGGCTGACCGTGACCTGACTGACCGTGACGGTATTGGCTTTTTCAAACAGAACCGGATCGTCAAAACCGCCCTCGCGCAGGGTTTCGGAGATGATGTGCCGCAACTCCTCGCCGACGCGAAGCATGCGCTGGGATGGTTCGGATGTCTTTTGGCGCACCATGACGATTCCTAGCCGAGCGTCCGGGCTTCGGAAATCACGTCAAAGCATTCGATGATATCGCCTTCCTTGATATCTTCGTAATTCTCGAACGCCATACCGCATTCCATGCCTTCGCGCACTTCCTTGACTTCGTCCTTCATGCGCTTGAGCGTCTTGAGCGTTCCTTCGTGGATCACGACGTTGTCGCGCAGCAGGCGAACCTTGGACCCGCGCTTGACCATGCCGGTCGTAACCATGCAGCCGCCGACCTTGCCGACCTTGGTGATATTGAACACCTGACGGATTTCGGCCTGACCCAGATATTCCTCGCGCAGCTTGGGCGAGAGCATGCCGGAGAGCAGTGCTTTGGCATCGTCGATGATGTTGTAGATGATGTTGTAGTAACGGATCTCGACATGATCGCGTTCCGCCAGTTGCCGCGCCTGCGTGTTGGCGCGGACGTTGAAGCCGATGAGCAGGGCGTTCGAGGCTTTGGCAAGAATGACGTCGGATTCGGTGATCCCGCCGACGCCGGAATGCAGGATGCGGACGGCGACTTCCGGGTTGTCCTCGGAAATCTTCTGCAGGGAGCCTGCGATCGCCTCGACGGAACCTGCCACATCGCCCTTGATAAGGACGGAGAGCGTGGTTTTCTGGCCTTCCTTGGCAACAGCCATAAGCTGCTCGAGCGAGGAGGTGCGGCGGGCAATGGCGGCTGCCGCGGATTCGCGTTTCTTGCGCTGGCGGTAGGCGGCAATTTCGCGGGCTTTGGCGTCGTCGGCGACGAC
>JACPDM010000115.1:18892-21871 GCA_016184045.1 Micavibrio aeruginosavorus
GACGACGGTCAGATTGTCGCCAGCCTCCGGCGAGCCTTGCAGGCCCAGAACTTCGACCGGGCGACCCGGCTCCGCGAACTGGATATTGTTGCCCTTGTCGTCGATCAGGGCGCGGACGCGGCCCGATTCAGCCCCGGCGACGAAAATATCGCCGACGCGCAGCGTGCCTTTTTCAACCAGAACGGTGGCGACGTTGCCGCGCCCTTGTTCCAGCTTGGCCTCGATCACTGTGCCGATGGCGGAACGGTTGGGGTTGGCTTTGAGGTCGAGAACTTCCGCCTGCAGGAGGATGGCTTCTTCCAGCTTGTCGAGGTTGATTTTCTTTTTGGCGGAAACTTCGACAGTCTGCGTGTCGCCGCCCATCTCTTCAACCACGATTTCATGTTGCAGAAGGTCTTGCTTCACCTTCATCACGTTCGCATCGGGCAGATCGACTTTGTTGATCGCAACGATGATCGGCACACCTGCGGCTTTCGCGTGGGCGATGGCTTCAACCGTCTGCGGCATGATGGAGTCGTTCGCGGCGACAACCAGAACGACGATATCCGTGACGTTTGCGCCGCGCGCGCGCATTTCTGTAAAGGCGGCGTGGCCCGGCGTGTCGAGGAAAGTGATTTTTGCGCCGCTGGGCATCGTCACCTGATAGGCGCCGATATGCTGGGTAATGCCACCCGCTTCGCCGGACACCACGTCCGTCGAGCGCAGGGCGTCGAGCAGGGAGGTCTTGCCGTGGTCGACGTGGCCCATGATGGTGACGACCGGGGGGCGGTTGATGAGCTGTTCGGCGGTGTCTTCGACGCCTTCGATCCCGATTTCGACGTCGCCTTCGGTCACGCGCTTGAAGCTGTGGCCGAATTCATGAATGACAAGTTCGGCGGTATCGGCGTCGATGGTTTGCGTGACGGTGGCCATGACGCCGAGTTTCATCAGCGACTTGACGACGTCGGCGCTGCGTTCGGTCATCCGGTTGGCGAGTTCCTGCACGGTGATGAATTCCGGCAGAACGACTTCGCGCATGACTTTCTGCTGCGGTTCCATCGACATTTTGGCCTTCTGACGGGCGCGGCGGGCGGCGGCGAGGCTGCGGCCCTTGTCGCGGTCATAGAGCTTGTCTTCGTTCAGCGCTGTCTGGATGTTGATTTTTCCCGGGTCGCGGCGGGCTTCGTCGTCGCGTTTGGTCGGGGTGGCGCGGGCACCGGCTTTTTTCATGCGGGCGCGGTAGCTTTCTTCCTCTTCCTCGTCCTCATGCAGCATTTTCGGGCCGACGGTGCGGGTCGGGGTCGCGCGTGCGTCGGCGGCGGGTTCAACGCCATGGCGGGACGCATCGGCGACGGCAAAGCGGGCTTCGGCCTGCTTGCGGGCGCGCTGCTCTTCTTCTTCGATCTGCTGCAGTTCCTCGAGCTCGCGGGTGCGGGCGTCCTTCGTCAGTTCCTGCGGCGCGGCATGCGGTTTTGCGGGGCGCTGCGCGGCAAAGCCGTATTCCGGCGCGCCGGGGGGCTCTTCCAGTGGGCGGTTTTTCGAGTCTTCCCCGGCCTGTTGCAGGGCGCGGATACGGGCTTCGCGCTCTTCGGAGGTCAGCTTGCGCAGTTCAGGGCTCACGCCGGGGGCGGTGATGATCGGTTCCTCATCGACATGCGATCCCGTTTGCGGGCGCGCCATCGGTGCCGTGCTGGATCCGGTGCGTTTGCGCCGGACCTCGACCGCGACGGTCTTGCCGGAGCGCGAAGGCTGTGACATGACGGGCTTGCCGCTGGAAGCTGCTGCTGCGCCGCCCGTCTTCAATGAAAGGGTCCCCTTGCCGCCGAGGCTCAAGGTGGATTTCTTTTCGTCTTGCTTTTCCGTACTGTCGGTCATCACTGTCTTCTTTGTTGACGTCATTGATCTTATATTTTTCGAAACAAATTCAAGCGCTTCACATGCACAAAAAACCGTGCGGCAACGCCGCCACGCGTCATTCCGGCATGGAAGACCTTTCGGGCTCCGCTGGCCTGGGAGAGTTCGTCTGACGTGAACAGGTCCACGATCCGGACGTCTTTTTTGGCCAGAAAGCTGAGTTTTTCCCGCGTATCGGCGTCTTTCGCAGCGGCTGTAAGGTATACACCAGCTTTGCCAGATCGCAAAACCTGTTCTGTCTTTTCCGCTCCGGTGACGAGCTGCCCGGCCTTGCGGGCCATGGACACCATCGAAAGAGCCTGATTTCGCAGGCCTTTTTCGATCATATCCAGGATGTTTTCAGGAATTTTCACGCTTTGTCCGAAAGCCTTCGAAAAAGCGTCGGTTTCGACCGCCTGCTGCATCGTCTGGCGGTAGAGATTGCACCAGACTGTCTTGCCCGGCAGGTTTTCGGCGAAATCGGGGAAAAGCGTGCCATCCGGGCCGATGACGAAGCGCAGCATGCGTTCCGGGTCCAGCGTTTCGCCGGACATGATGCAGACGGGGGCGGGTTTTGCCTTGGAGGTTTTGCTGACAGGCGCAGAAGGGCTGTCGCCGGGCTGGAAATCATCCGGCCCGACGGCGGTCATCTCAACGGGTGAGTCCCCTGTGCCTGTCAATCAGCCTCCTCATGATGCCGAGGCAGCGGAAGCGTTACCTTCCAGCCCGTTATCATTTTCATTCTCGAACCAGTGGGCGCGGGCGCGCATGATCATGTCGTCCGCTTCCTTCGTGGTCAGCGCGTCGCCGCCCAGAATTTCGCGCAGCTCGTCGCCCGCGAGATCGGCCAGATCGTCTTTCGATTTCACGCCGTTTTCGGCGAGTTTCAGGATCATCTCCGGCTTCAGGCCTTCGAATTCCATCAGGTCGTCCTGGATGCCCAGTTCCTGACGCTTGTCTTCCAGTTCCTTGCGCTTGGTTTCAAGCCATGTGTTGGCGCGGTTTTGCAGTTCAGCGGCGACATCGGCGTCGAAGCCGTCGATCCGGGCCAGTTCGTCCACCGGCGTTTCGACGATTTCCTCGATGCTGATAAAGCCTTCGGCGACC
>JACPDM010000116.1:0-8406 GCA_016184045.1 Micavibrio aeruginosavorus
CCCATCGACGCGCCGCCGCCGGACCCGGACGGGGGGGACAAGTCATCGCCCCCCTCATCAAAGGTTTCAAAATCGTCGAGATCGTCAAACTGGTCGTCTTGCTCCGGGGTCATGTTCCCTCACATGAAATATCCATGACCGACAATCTTAGCGGCTTGTCGGCGTTTCGCTGCTTTGAATCTGGTTCGGCATCGCCGGAGCCAAAGCGGCATTCGGCTGCACCGCGGCCTGATCCGGCCCCGCCGCGCTCGCCTGAACCGTCCCGCCGCCATCCAGCGGTCTCTCGACAGATTCAAGGAAAAGAATGCCAAGATGCGTGCCGGCAGCAACGCGCAGCATTGGCTCAACCTTGCCCGCGTCTTCATCCAGGATCTCGCTGACCTTCCCGGCGGCCTCTTCGACACCCTTGAAGAATTCCTGACGCGTATCGAGGTCGTTCTGGGCCGAGGTCGTCGTCCCCTCGCCGGCGGAAACCGTCGTCGAGCCGCTTTCCGCGATTGCGCCGCCGATACCCTCGATAAAGGACGCCGCCGCAGGAATGATGACGCGCTGGAAGTATTTATGATCGATTTCCGTGATCAGCCCCGGCTTCGAAGTCGCAGGGTCCAGCGCGATCGCCTTGGTAGACAAAGCCTTGCCATCGACAATAACGGCATTGAACTGGAGGGTGAGATATTCGTCGGTTGCCTGGAAAGTACCGATCATCCTGCTCCCCGCCAGAGGCCCGCTGGCGATCTCGGCCAGAACCGGACCAGGGGCGTCGGTGTTCGCCTCGATAATCAGCTGGGCGTATTCGATCCGTCCGGCCTCCAGCAGAATTTCCGTCGTCGGCACGGCCGCGGCTGCCGCTTCAGCCTCCTCGGCCTCCACTTCGGCGCGCGCCTCTTCGGCTTGCGCGCGTTTATTCTTCATGTAATCGCCGTCCGTGATTTTGACGCTTTGCATCTTCTTGATATCGATGCCTTCAAGAATCGATTGCATTTGCGTAGCCATCGAATCGGCCAAAGCCTGTTTTTGCTCCGCGTAGGGGTCAACAGCCTCCTGCTGCGGCTGGAGGGGATTGTTCGAGGCAGCAAGGGCTTCTTGCTCCTTGCGCAGACGCTCCTCCTGAATTTTCCGCCAACGCTCCAGCGGGTCTTCAACCGCCTCTTCCTTTTCAACTTCCAGCACGCCGCGCGGCGGGCCGATCGGCACCGGAATTGCGCTGGAGCCTTCACGTACGGCCTTTTCGACTTCCTGCTCGTTACGGTCCTCGACCGCCTGCCTGTAAACCGGCGAAACCTGATCCTGTCCGGGAACGGACGTCACTTCAGCCGCCTCCTTGACGGCAGAGCCGGCGATCGGTTCTTTCTTGCCGCCGAAAAGGATGATCCCGCCGGCGATCACGGCGAATGCCGCAACCACAATCCCGACCTTGACCATGGGGTTGGTTTTGACGGCATCGGCAAAGCCGCCGCCGCCCGTATCAAAATCTTCAAACCCCGCATCCCCGTCGTTATCGGCGGCGTCAAGGATATCATTGTCCTGATCGTTACTCATTCATCCGCATCCTTTTCGCTCAGTCTGGCGTGAATGACCCGGCCCTGATCGGAGAGCAGCAGCACAGGGGCATTGCCCATCATATAGACGTTCATTCCATCGGCCGATTTTACTGCACCCTTCCAGGCCGGAGAGAGCAGCGTCAGCGGCGTTCTGACATAGGTTGTATCGTCGAGCTTGAAGGCCGTGGTACGGCCATCTGCGCCGACGACTTCGAGTTTGACAACTTTCTCCGGCGGAACGCCGTCGAGAACCGCCGTCATCGTCGGATCGCCCGCGGCGATCGTCAGTCCGCCGTCAATGATCGGCGGGGTGGCGTTCGGCCCGTATATCGGCAGACGCATATCAGCGCGGTAGAAAACCCCGTCACGATGCGTTCTCAAAATAAATGTAATCGGCGTATCCAGATCAACAAGGCGCACCGACATGTTGCCGTAGGCGAATTCGGACATCGGCGTAATGCGCACGACGTGCCCGCCCTCTTCCGGCTGGACGATCTCGAAATTGCCTGCCCAGGTAATATCCTGAATCGGCCACGGCGCCCCGGACACGTCGACGATATTGATCGTTGTCACATGCCCGGCCGCAACCTTCACCAGCGGCGGCATCGTACCGGGATCGAGCGAGATGTTCTTCACCACGACCTCCGGCTCAGGATACGGGTAGATCGGCGTTTCCGCCGCTTCCTGGGTCTGGTCGTAGCGCTTGATAACGCGGCGGATTTCGTTCGGCTCCAGCGGCAAAAGCCCTGTCAAAGCCGCGTTGAACGCTTCCTCGCGGATTTCCGCCGCCACCTCTTCGTCGTTTTTTTGCGGAATCACGACGCCGCCCGCCGCGCTCCCCGGCACATCGCCCGGCATAAGACTGCTTTCCACCGGCAGGGACAGTCCGGGCGCACGGTCCTCAAGCGGCCCGCTATCGGGCAAAGCCGATTCAGGCTGGGTTGCGTCCGCCGCTTCGCCCTGTTCGTCCCCGAGAATGACGGGGGGCTCTGCATCCGCCTGCGCGGGGGCCGGGGGCGACAAATCCTGCGCCCGCGCCGTGACAGGCGCGCACAGGACGGCAAGGCAGGAGAAAGCCAGAAGCGCAAAAGCGCGTCCGCCGCTTTCTGCGCACACCGGATTCATTATCTTGTGTTTCTTGAAAATCATGACCCCGACCAGATAGAAAACCGCACGAATAGCCCGGAATGAAGCTTAGCGGCCTGAAAGAATTGTGTAAAGTACCGGAATTGAGACGATTACCCTCCGACCGCGATCCACTGCTCGATGCCGACGCCGTTCGGGCTTTCAAGCCGCGGCGTCCGCACCACAACCACCGTTACCAGCAAACGGTCAGACCGGGTTTTGGCCCCCGATTGATAGGTGACGATCATCGGAATCTGAACCGTCCACTGGTAGCGGCCATTGACCAGCCCCTCGGACTGCAGGATCGGCGCGCCCTGCGGCGCGGCGGTGACAACCTGCTGGTTGGTCTCGACCATTTCGATAATTCTGGCGCGCTGCAACGCCTGGGTGAAGCTTTCCCAGCCGCGGCGGGTGAAATTGCGCGAAGATTCCTGCAGGCGGCGGCGATAATCGTTGAAGCCGAACGTCATCACCTCGGTCGCCGATTGGGCCACCCAAGACATCAGCGCCGGAGAACTGAGGTTTGGCTGGTTCAACGGGACCATCGGCACCAGACGCCCATCCTCGGTCGTGGCGAAATAGCGGTTTTCAGGCTGGTTCGTGTGGATCACGAAGAAAATCGCCACGATCAGAGCGACAATGATGACGGCCTCTAAAAGAGCGACTTTCAGCAGGGAGCGATAACCGTCACGGTAAAACTGGTTGCGAATGACCACCGCGCCCAGGCCGCGCACATCCTCGGCGGACATCTTTTCCGGAGCATCGGCGCCTGCGGCGGATTGGGCGGCGCGCAAACGCCGCGGATTGGGAGCTTGTTGTTCTGACTGGGCCATAAAAGGAACACCCTGTTTTTGAGGGGTTAAGCAGAAGTCGACATACTGACTCGTTAAATCTAACAGGATCAAGTCTGCCCACCAAGGGTTAAAATTCCGTTCCCTCCCTCCTTTTGCCCCGACTTCTGACAAGAGACGGGTCTTATCCCAAAGGTGTACTTTCCCCGAAAGGATATGTTAAAATTAAAGTGTTTTGGATTGACCGGGCAAATGCGGGGTGCACGGCTTATGCGCTTTTTGACGGCGGCGGGGAGGGTCTTGCGGCGATTGCCGACAGCGCTCAGGCACGTTTTGTGCGGAGTTGCGGTGATTGCGGCCCTGCTGACGCCCGCCAAACCCGCCCAAGCATTTTGCGTCTGTTGCTGTATTCCCGCCGTCAATGCCGCCTTTGATGCGATTCAGGCGGAAATCATCGCCCAACACATTCAGACAATTCTGCATATCATCGCCGAATTCGCTTACCAGCGCCTATGGATGGTGGAGGTTTATTACCTGCAATACTGGGGCCCCGCCCTTGCGATGGCGACGGAGCAAATGTCGGCTGTCGCCATGCATCAGATGCTGATTGCGGGCGCCTTTATCGACGCGAAACAGCAGATGGAAACGCAGCGCCTGTTTTCCCAGCTGGCGGCTGAGGCCCACAAGGACTATCACCCCAGCGAAGCGTTATGCACCATTGGCTCCGCCGCCCGCAGCCTCGGCAAGGCCGATATGAACGCCGAGGTCGCGGCCCTGACCATTACGCAGGCGGCAATGGACCGGCAGCTCCTCAACGGCGGCAGCAATGCCGCGCGGGGACCTAAAGAAGATCTTGAGGGGCGCGTTGCCCAGTTCAAGCGCGCCTATTGCGATCCTAACGACAATAACCGCGCCTTAAGCGGGACCTGCGCGGCGGGGGGGAATGCCGCCCGCAGGGACAAAGACGTCGATTTCGGCAGGACCATGTGGCAGCCTTGGTCGATAGACGTCGATTTCAGCGATACCGTCCGCACGGATGACGAAGAAGACATTCTTGCCCTGGCATCCAATCTCTACAACCATGAAACCTTCAAGGTTGTTAGCGCCGAGCTTCTCAATAACAACTTCAAAAACATTGAACAATATTTGAGCCTCCGCTCAATTGCCGCCAAACGCAGCGTCGCCCTGAATTCCTTCAGCACCATCGCCGCAATGAAGGTCAGGGGTACGACCGATGCGGCCCAGACGGCAACCTATCTGCGCGAAATCATGCGGGAACTCGGCATCGCCAATGACGCCGATATCGATTCCATTATGGGCGCGCATCCCAGCTATTACGCGCAGATGGAAATCTTCACCAAAAAAATGATGCAGAATCCGCAATTCTTCGTGAATCTTTACGACAAACCCGCCAACGTCGCGCGCATCGGCGTTGCGCTGGAGGCTTTTAACCTGATGCAGGAAAACGATATCTTCAACAGCGCCCTGCGCAGCGAGCAGATGATGTCAGTTCTGCTTGAACTGCGCCTGAGCTCCGGAGAAAGCAGCGAAAAAGAATATAACCAGAACAAAATGCGCCGGGTGCTGAAATGATCGGGAAGATAATGCAGCCGGCCAAAAGACTTAAAGGCCCGAGAATCCACACGCGTTTTCTGTGCATCGCGCTGGCCGCCTTGCTGATGGGCTACCCCATCAGCGCCCACGCCGTTTGCTGCGATTGCGGCTGCGACGTTCCGTTCAGCGACATGGCCGATCAGATCGACGATATTTTTCAGGAAGAAACAGGCGCGACCGATCCAGACAACGTCGATGGCGACGGCAACCCGACAGGAAGAACGCCAGTCCATTGGCGGGATGAAATGCAGCGATTCCAGCTATGGTTCGTCAATGATTATTTCTTCAACTGGATTCTTCCCGCCATGGCGCGTATGGCGGAACAGCTTTCCGCTGTCGGCATGTACCAGATCATGACGATCGGCTCCATGCTGGACGCCAAACATCAACTGGAAACCCAGCGCGTTTTCGCCGCCCTTGCGGCGGAAGCGCACAAGAACTACCAGCCGAGCGACATGCTCTGCACCATCGGGTCCAGCATGCGCAGCCTTGCGGCGTCGGAGCGCAACATGGAAATGAACATGCTGGCGCTGGGGAATGTTTCCATGCGGCGCGAAACGCTCAACGTCAACATGAAGTCGGCCGCCGGGCCGATTCAGGACATGCGCTCGCGGCTGGAGCAGTTCCGCAGGGTTTATTGCGACCCGAATGACGACAATGGCGGCCTTGCGCCGGTCTGCGCCGGCGGCGCAAACGACCGGAAGAACAAGGATGTCGATTTTACCCGCACCATCGCCAACCCGATGACCCTTGATATCGACTTCTCCAATCCGGCCCTGACGAATGACGAGGAAGACGTCATGGCCCTTTCCGCCAATCTTTTCTCGCACGAAGTCTTCCGCCACATTGACCGCGACGTTCTGAACGCCAGCGAAGGCAACCTCCAGCGTTATATGGACCTTCGCGCCATCGTTGCCAAACGCAGCGTCGCCGAACAGTCGTTCAATGCCATTACCGCGATGAAATCGCGCGGCAGCACCGATGCGGCGCAGACAGCCACAATCGGCACAAATCCCAGCTATTACGCGCAGATGGAAATCCTGACGCGCAAACTGTTCCAGAACCCGGATACGATTTCGGGCCTTTATGAGACGCCGGTCAACGTTGCGCGTCGCGGAATTGCCGCGCGCGCCTTCAACCTTATGCAATCGCAGGACATGTATGAAAGCGACCTGCGCACCGAGGCCATGCTCGGCGTCCTGCTGGAAACGGAACTTATGAAAGAACAGTCTGCGGTACAGCGGCTGATTACCCCGCTGGTGGAGGGACGATAATGATGAGACTGAAAACAGACGCGCGCCGCGAAGACGGAAGGGAAAAACCTGCAAAGCATGGCCTGAGACAGCGTATCCTGCTCCTGCTTGTGCTGATCGGATTCCTGCCGGTCGCACTGATCAGCAAACCCGCCTATGCGGCCTGCCCCTGCCCGGCGATTGTCGCGGCGCGAGGCGCGCAGACCATTGCCCTCATCCGCGCCGAACAACAGGCAACGCGCGATTTTATTACCCAGTCATTTATCGATTTCCGCACCTGGCTGGTCGACTACTATTTCGGGCAGCTCATCCTGCCCGCCCTCGCCAGAATCACAGAACAAATGTCCGCGACCGCCATGCTGCAAATGATGATGGTCGGCGCGTTCCTCGACGCCAAGACCCAGCTTGAAACGCAGCGTCTTTATCAGACTCTGGCCGCGCGCGCCCATAAGGACTATTACCCCAGCGAAGGTCTTTGCACGATGGGGTCGAGCATGAAATCCCTGGCTTCGGCCGACAGGAATGCCGACCTTACGGCGCTCCTTCTCGGCGAACGTTCGCTTGATCGCCAGCTGGCCAACGTCAATGCCAATGCGGCATTCGGCCCGAAAGAGGACCGTGAGGGACGGGTCGACCAGTTCCGTAAAACATATTGCGACAGAAACGACAACAACCGCGGCCTTGCAGCGGTATGCGGCGGCACGGTGACCCAGCAGCGCAGGAACAAGGACGTCGATTTCACCCGCACCGTCGCCAATCCGATGACCCTTGATATCGACTTTTCCAACACCGCGCTGACAAACGACGAAGAAGACGTTCTCGCTCTGATGTCGAACCTCTACGCGCACGACGTTTTCGATTATATTACCGCCGCAAAGCTGCGCGACAATGAAGGCAACCAGCAGGTCCTTATGGATATGCGCTCCGTCGCCGCAAAGCGCAGCGTCGCGGAGCAGTCCTTCCTGGCAATCGCGGGCATGAAGTCGCGAACGGCGTCTGACGCGGCCGAGCCGTATCTCCGGGCCGTGCTTGAGGAAATGGGGCTGCAGCCGGCGGAAGCCGCGACGCTTCTTGGCGACAACCCCAGTTATTACGCGCAGATGGAAATCCTGACCAAGCGGATCTTTCAGCGGCCGGAGTTTTTCGTCGATCTATACGACAAACCCGCCAACGTCGCGCGCAAGGGCGTGGCCATGCAGACAATCGCCATGATGCAAAAGCGCGACCTTTTCAAAAGCGCCCTGCGCAACGAAGCCATGCTGTCCGTCCTTCTTGAACTGGAGCTAATCAAGGCCCAGCGCAACGTGCAGGACGAGATGGATCGCCTGACCGACATCAAGCAGACTGTTCCTTAGGATTTTTGAAACGTGAACCAGATACGGGCCAGAACAGTATGTAGACCATGGGCGGGAGGAAATTTCCGCCGCTGGGCAGGGATGCTGCTCGTTCTTCTGGCTGTTTTGTGCATGCCTGTAGCGGCGCGGGCGCAATTGGCAATCGATCAGGTTTCGGTTTTCGGCAACGGCACCGTTCCCTGGCCGTCACCAAACGGCGGCTTCATGTCCGTGACGCAGACCGTAAACGGCACGCCGAGCGCCCTTACCCTGTTTGAAGACTCCTATTATACGAACGGCGTCAATATTGCGGGAAACCCTGGCACCGTGACCGTGAATGTCAGCATTGACGAATTCGTCTGGACCGGCGACAGCAGTTATACCGTCAATCACGCTACCGTCACCATCACGCTCAATATCGCCACAGGCGCAGTTACCGTGACCGGGACAGGCGCGAGCATGACGAACGATCCAATCCCCGTCTCGATCGACGGGACGACGATCATGGCCCCGAACCCGGGAAGCTTTACCGCCTCTGGCATTGCGACCGTAGATGACCGGACGGTTATGGTCTGCGCTACCGGCAACCCGGCGCGGGTCTGCGTCAACATATTCCTGCAGCAGACGCCGCCACCCTCGACGCCTCAGGATCCCGCGACATTCGTCAATGACCGCGACGACGCCGCGCGGCGCAATCTTTTTACCGCCATCAATATGTTCGGCGACCAGATTACCACCGTGATGATGC
>JACPDM010000116.1:8435-21216 GCA_016184045.1 Micavibrio aeruginosavorus
CGGACCCCTTCTGGACGCCAAGCACCAGATGGAAAGCCAGCTTTTGTTCGGTGAGTGGCAAGCGGAGATCCGCCGCGACTACCAGCCGAGCGAGCAAATCTGCGGTTTCGGCACGATGGCCCGCGCCACTGTCAACGCGCGGGATAAAGTCGATCGTAACGTTCAGGCCCTGACATCCCTGATGGAAAAGCGCGACTTGCTGAACGGTTGGACGGCCGCCTCCTGGGGGCCGTTCAGCGACAAAAAAGACCGCATGACCCAGTACAAGAACATTTTCTGCGACCCCAACGACAATATGAAGGAACTGGGGGCGATGTGCGCCTCCGGCACGTCCGAGCGCAAAAACAACGACATTACGTACTTCCGCACCGTCGGACGCGAGATGACGCTGGATATCGCCTTCACCGACGGCACGATCACGGAGGATGAGGAAGACATCATCGCCCTGTCCCGCAACCTCTTCAACCACACGGTCCTGACCCCGATTCCCGAGACGATTCTGATGCCGCACGGCCAGTTCAACGAGCTTTTGGACTCTCGCTCCATTTCGGCCCTGCGCAGCATCGCCCGCAACAGCTTTGCCTACGCCGTTGCGTCGAAGACGCCGGGCAGCGGCCTGAACAGCGACCGCCTGCGCGAGGTGATGGCCGGACTTGGCGTGCCGCTGGGCAGCATTCCCGACATCATCGGTACGAACCCCAGCTATTACGCGCAGCTGAATATCCTTTCCAAGAAAATGTTCCAGGATCCCCAGTTCATCGCCAACCTGCATGTCAGCCCGGCCAACGTGACCCGCATGAACCTGACCCTGCAAGCGATCCAGATCATGCACGACCGGGAGCGTTTTGAAGCGTCGCTGCGCAAGGAAATGCTGCTCTCGGCCATTCTGGAAGTGAAGCTGCGCGAGTATCAGCGCGCCATCAGCAACAACAGGGCCATGATCACACGCTGATTCTGGCCGCAAATTACCATAATCTTAACCGCTCTGGCATTGCTCTTGCAAGGATAGTTCTGTCCGGCCCCGGGAATTCCCGGGACGGGGGCAAAAACTGCACTGAAGACCCACCCGCGCTACCGCCGCACGGGGCAGAACAGAGGTTGAAACGATGTCCATTTCCGGTCTTGATGCCGCCCTTTCCGGCCTGCGCGTGGCGCAGCAGCAGCTGAACGTCATTTCCGCGAACGTGGCGAACGTCTCGACGCCGGACTATACCCGGAAAATTTTGCCGCAGGAAAGTTCAGTCATTCTGGGAGAAACGGCCGGAGTCCGCTCCAGCCCGATTATTCGCAAGGTGGACCTCAATCTGGAGCGCGACCTCTGGACCCAGGTCAGCAGCACCGAAGCTCTTGGCGTCAAGGCCGGATACCTCAACCAGATCCAGCAATTTCACGGCTCCTCCGATGCGGAAATCTCGATTGCGGCAGAAATTGCCCGCCTGCGCGACGCTTTTGTCGAGCTCTCCAACGCCCCGGACGACAATCTGCTCCTGCAACAGGCTGTGACGGAGGCCGGGCAGGTCGCCGGGAAATTCAATTCCTTTGCGACAATGCTGACCCAGATGCGTAACGACGCGCAGGACCAGATGCGCATCAGCGTCGATACCGTCAACGCCCGCCTTGCGGAAATTGCCGACCTCAACCGCCAGATCAAGGCCAATACCGCCCTTGGCCGCACCACCGCCGCGCTGGAAGACCTGCGCGACAGCGCCATCAAGGATCTCTCGGCCGAGATGCAAATCACCTTTTTCACCCGCGGCGACGGGGTTCTGGTCGTGCAGACAAGCCAAGGCCAGCAACTAGCGGATGAAAATGTCGCCCCGCTGTTCTTTGATCCCACGCCCGTCGGTCCGGCCAGCAGCTACCCGACCAGCGCCGCCGGAATCTATATCGGCGGCGACCCGGCCGACGTGCTGACCGCGTTCGATATCACCGCCACCGGCATCGGCGGCAGGATCGGCGCCTATATCGAGATGCGCGATTCCGTCCTGCCACAATATCAGGCGCAGCTGGATGAGCTGGCGCACAAGATGGCCATGCGATTCGACGCCCAAGGCGTGCGCCTGTTCACAGACGCGACCGGGGCCATCCCCGCCGACACCGCGCCCGTCCCCAACCCGCCGGGCCCCCTGACGCCGGTGCCCTATGTCGGTTTCGCGAGCGTCATTCAGGTGAATGAAGCGATTGAGAACGACTATTCCCTGCTACGCAACAGCACGCTCTCCGGCCTCACCGTGCAGGACGGATCGAGTGAATTCCTGCGCCGGATCGTTGAATTCACTTTTGGCGATTTCGAATATCTTGAAGCGCAGGGCAATGTCGACCTGCGCGTTTCCACCCTGCCGGACACGCTTCAGAATGCCTTTGGCCTGAACCCGCAAGCGCAGATCCTCGGCAACGTCGATATCGAAACGCTTTCTAGCGGGGTCGATCTCAATGCCGCGCCGGGCAATCCGTTCCTGCCGCCTTCCGGCCCGCCGCTTCTTGACGATTTTACCATCAGCATCAATGGCGGCGCGCCTTTTACTGTCGATCTGGGCGCGGTGGCGCTCGCCTACCCCACGCCCCCGGCGGCCAGCGGGGCGGATGCGCTGGTGAACTACCTCAATACCGATGTCTTCGCCACAGCCATGGGCCTGACGCCTGCGGAAGCCAGCGCACAGCTCAACCAGTTCGGCCAGCTTATCATCACCTCGCAGTACGATATCGATATCGGCAGCGGCACCATGGGCGATGACGGCCTTGAATATCTGGGGCTGGAGGCCGGGAATACCCCGACAGTATCGCCCTATTTCGACATTCAGGTCGGCAAGGACGACATCGTCCGCATCGACGTCGATCCGGGCGACACGGAAATCGACCTGCTGGCAAAACTCAATGCCGTACCGGGGATCGATGCGACCATCGACGCGGGGACGGGGTTTCTCAATATTCGCCCCGGCCCCGGCTTCGGCGGCGATATTCGCCTTATCACCGGACCGATCATGAGCGCGGGCGGGAATTCCGTCGTGCAGGAGCTTTTCGGCACATCGAATCCGGTGTCCGGCGTCGCCCACCCCGTCTTCCGCACCCAGAATCTGGGGGCGTCGGTGACGCTTTCCACCCGGATCACCACAGCAACCAGCCTTGTCGATTACGCGCAAAAAATGATCAGCGCGCAGACCGAGGACGTCAATGTCGCCGAAGCCGCGCAAAAGGACGAACAGAATTTTCGTGACCTTCTGGAACGGCAATTCCTTGACGATTCCGGCGTCAACCTGGACGAGGAGCTCTCGCAGCTTATCGTCATACAAACCGCCTATGCCGCGTCGGCCAAAACCATCTCGGCCATCGACGATATGTTCAAAACACTGCTGAATGCGTTTTAAAGGGGAAAGCCCCCTGACAAGGAGAGAATGACATGACCTTCGTATCAACCCTCGGGCAGCAGCAGGACCAGACCCTCCGCCTCAGCAAACTGCAACTCTCTCTGGCGACTCTGCAAACGCAGGTCGCGACGGGAAAGAAGGCCGATCTGATGAAGGGCCTTGGTACAGACGTCATTCTGACCAACCGCGCGCGCGCCAACTTCCAGAAGATCGACAGCTATCTCCAGAACATCCAGCGTGCCGAGACCCGCATCAAGCTCATGGAAGACGGCCTCTCCACCATTCAAAAACAGGTCAACAACGCCATCGATGCGGTCGTCAACCAGACGCAAAAAGGCGATGTCGAGCTTGATTTCATCCGCCGGCTTGCAGAGAACAGTTTCGATTTCATCATCGACACGCTGAACATGAAGGACGGCGACGCCTATATTTTCAGCGGCTCCGACATGTCGACAAAGCCGATTGCAGATACCGGCGCGCTCGACGCGTATTATGCCGACCTCAACGCGCAATGGACGGCGGGAACCCTGGCCATCACCCCGCCCAACACCACAATCGATGAAGAATATATTTCACGTTACCGCAATATTCCCACCGTTACGCTGGGCTTTTCAGCATCCCTCAGCAACGCCAAGCAAATCTATGTCCGCGCCGATGATACGGTTGAATTGAATTATACGGTGATGGCCGACAGCCAACCCTTCAAGGATATTGTCGCCGGGATCACGGCGCTTAAAAACGTCGCCAATCTTGATTCTGCGCCCGGCGCGACCGAGGCGGATCAGGAAGATAATTTCTTTGCTGTATTCAACGACATCGCCAAATTGCTGACGCAGGCGGTCGACGATCTGGACCTTGAGCGCTTCAAGCTTCAAACTACACTGACCAATACCGACACGATCAAAAAGAGTCTGGTTCAGGAGAAGAATGTCCTCCTGAATACCGTCGATACGATCGAAAATGTCGATATGAACGAGGTCGCGCTGAAGGTCACCGCCTTGCAAACCCAGCTGGAAGCCAGCTATCAGGTCACGGCGATCGTCAGCCAGCTGAATCTGGCGACTTTCCTGTAAAAACCCTAGTTCTGCGCCGATTCGATGATCAGAACGGACGGCCCGGTCGGCAGGTTCGGGTGCAAACGGCCCTGCGGACGGTGCACCGCCTCACCATAGCTGGAGAGCAATTGCGTTACCGCATCGGTGTAATTCCCATGCAGGCGGACGGCTTCGGGCAGCGGGTAATCTTCCGCCGCGACCCAGTACAGCTCGACCCCCGCGCCATCCGACCAGGTCGTCAGGACGTTTTTGAGGCTGTCGCCTTTTTCCGCCTGCCAGAACCGGACATCATAGGGGTCGAGGACGCCCTGACGCGAAGCGGTTTCGATCAGCATTTGCGGTGCAGCAGCTTGCTCGCTGCCGGTCAGGGACACCGGCTGCGCCACCGCCCCGCCGGATGCAGCGGCCTGTTCCGGCGCAGTCAGCAGCGGCGCAGGCGTTCCGGCAGCCGGAGCGACAGCATTGGCCTCACCGGTTTTGCCGGATGAAAGCCCCATGCGATCCCAGAACCCTTTCTGGGATCGGTCATCCGCCGGCGCCGCGGACTGGCTGCGGCGGATATAAACTTCATGCACCGGCGCTGACGGATTGGCAGCGGCCGGGGTTTCTTCCAGCGCCGGCCCTGTCAGGATCGGCGGTGCCGACATCGATGCTTCAAGCGGCGGCGCGGCGGGCACCATGCCGGCTTCAGAGGCGGGCACAACGCGCACGGCCGTTTCACTGATTTGCGCGCCGAGGCCCAGCGGACGCAGGGCATCGTCCAGAACGACGTTCCACGGCTTGCCGCCGTTCCATGTCACGCGCACGCCCTGATCGACTCCCGGAGCAAAACCGAAAGCGTAATGCGGCGGCACGATCTGGCGCAGCGCCAGAACCAGCGGGATATCAGCGCCAAACCCTGCAACCTCGCCATACATCGTATCAGCGGGCAGTGCGGTCGCTTCGATGGCAAGCGGAGACGAAGGGGCAGCAGGCACGCGCTGCTCGGTCATCAGGGGCTTTTGCCGCTGGAGCGCGGGCGAAGTCTGGGCGAGCGGGTTGGCGGAAACGGGCGCGAGATCGACCTCTTCAACCGTGACGGACGGAACCGCAGGCATATCGGGACTGGAGGGCGTGCCGGCCGTAGCGGTGCTGGGAGCCGGGGTCCATTCAAAACCGGCCAGCGCCGGGGCGGAGGACAGGAGAACGATGCCGAGTGCAGGCAACAGCAGACGAAAAGACAACATCACCGGAAAAAACCCCATTTTAGCTAGAAATCACCCAGACCATAATGCGGGGGGACGAAAATGACAATCCCCGCCCGGTCCGGATCGGGAAGAAACCCCTATAAAAAAGCAGGGCAAAAGGCCGGGAAGTCGGGAGGCCGGGTTATTGGCCGTAATCGCGCATGTTGCGGCGGCGAAAACTGGCCCAGGACGGGCGGTACTGACCGATCAGCCAGACGCGCAGGGAGCGCATCGCCGCCGGGAAGGTCAACCCCTTCATCTCCAGAAAACGGAAAATCAGGGTCGTCACGAGAGCCAGCAGAAGGGTTATGGGCCGGGCATAGACCAGAAGGACGATGAACGGCATGCTCGCCCTGGCGTCCAGATTGAAAAAGCGCACTGTCCGCATGGTGTTGCGCCAGTGCCAGTTGGCCTGTTCGAGTTCGCTTTCCTTGACGGCCTTTGTAACCATGGCTGGGCCCCTTAGAGAAAAATTTTGTCTTTAATCGTAGCCCGCGCGGGGTTACCAAAAGTTTAATTATCCGCCAGACCCGGTGGAAGAGGTCAGGAGCAGATACCAGCGGCGGTCGATCAGCCCCGCCTCAAAAGCCTGCGAGGCGGAAACCGCCATGGTCTGGCCGTAGCGCGGGATCATCCGCTGGATATTCGGGCCCCATTCCAGAAAATCCATGTCGAGAAGCTTTTCCCGGACCTCGTCGGGGAATTTCATCCATTCGCGCACACCCATCCGCCCGCCGTTCTTTTTCGGCACCAGCTGCTGGGTCACGATCATCCGCAAGGTCTCCATGAGAGCGTAGGCGCGCTCTGACCGTTCGTTCGGCTCGAAGGTCGTCACCATACGCTGCACCGTGGCGGCAACGCCCGTGGTGTGGGTCGTGGTATAGACGGCATGGCCCGTCTGCGCCGCCTCGATGGCGGCGGAAATGGTTTCTTTATCGCGGGCCTCGCCCACCAGAATGATATTCGGCTTGCGGCGCAGGGCATTGCGGACGCCTTTGGCGAAATCGGGCAGATGGCGCGGGATTTCCGACTGCGCCACCAGAGAACGCGGGCTTTTCACCGCGTCATAGGTGTATTCGATCCGCGCCTCGTAGGTCAGCATCTTGCCGCAGCCGTGCGGACGCTCGAGGATCATGCGGTTGCCTGCCGCCAGCAAAGTGGTCTTCCCCGACCCGGTCGGCCCGGTGATGACGATCATGCCCTGACGCGGCGACCAGCCTTTAATAATGTCGTCTTCGATATTCAGGTCCTGCATGCTCGGCGGCATGTTGGGCAGAACCCGCATCGTCACCTGCGCGGCGTCGCGCCCGCGCGAGAGGATGGCCGTGATGTTGACGCGAAAGCGGATGCGCGTATAGCGATCCGGGCGAACTTCGTAGGACAGATCGAGATCATGGCCCGAGGCAAGGCGCGCCAGCGCTTCGGGACCGTAGATTTTCTGCAGGATCGCCGCCATGTCGGCGGCATCAAGCGCCCGGAAGATCGCGGGATAAAGAATGCCGTCAAGTTCGTGATAGATCGGGCGGTCGGACTGAAACGTAATGTCCGACGCCCCTTTTTTCACCGACCACAAAAGAAACGGGTCGACCGTCTCCTCCGAAAAGCGCGGGGGCTCCTCCGGCCAGGTGATGGCGTGATTATCCGCCCCCTTGACAAGACTTATCGGCTTGCGGGCTGCCATTCGCTCGTTCCCGGTTTCAGTTCCGGGCGCCCGGAAATCTGGATTGCCCTGTCGCCGACACGCATCTGGTTGCCGCCGCCCGTCACGCCGCGATCGACCTGAAGAGCGTAGGGGGGTGAAACCATCTTCTGGGCCAGCAGCATGCGATAACGCACCATGCCCTGATAATCCGCGGTCAGGAGGTGCAGGTCGTCCTGAAAAATGTCGTTCGCCTGCTCGACGCCTTTTTCCCAGCCCTTGCGGACATATTCGACCCAGGTTTTGCGCTCTTCCGCGTTTTCGGGCAGCAGGATATCCGGCGGCGGCGAAACCTCGCCCCAGTCGCGCTCGAGATAGTTGCGCCAGTAACGCGGCGCGGAAACGATGCGGGCATTGACGCTGATGTTATAGATGCGATCCGAAACCGCCGCTTCCTGCCCGCCGGCATCGATGATCATCGAATTCTCGTCTTCGGTGATGATCGGCGGCTCGATCAGCAGGCCGGACGGCGCCGGGATCAGCAACTGGCTGAAATCGAACACCTTGTCGAGATAAGCGGATTCGGATTCCAGTTTCTGCCGGATCTCGAATGTGCGCGAAGCAAGGCCGCCGCGCGCGCCGTAGGACAGCGCCGCGTCTTTGAGGGCATTGTTGCGAATGTCAAAGGGCATGCCTGCGGCACCGTCTTTTTTCTTGACGGGATTGATCGGCTCGGCGTCTTCCAGCGCGGCCCGGTTGGGCGGGACGGGCGGCGCGCCCTCGTCATCCTGCGCCATAGCCAAAGGCGCGGCCAGCAAGGTCAGCACCACAGGCAAGAGGCTCAGGGCTATCCTGATCGGCAAACGCATGCGGGTTATCCCCCGTAAGTAGCGCCGGTAACGGGCGCGTAATGGATCTCGACCGCGCGGTTTTGCGCATCGACCTTGATGTCGGCGCGGCGGCCCAGTTGCAGACCGATGCTGCGCAGGATGTCGATGATCGGCATGTTTTCTTCATCGATCGAAACGACGACCGGCACGGGCGGCTGGTCGCCGACGATGCGGAATTCATAACCGGCGCGATCCGCGAGGGTTTTGCTGACCGGCTCGACAGGGCCGACCCAGTTGAGGGTCATGGCGCGGCGCAGTTCGGCGGGAGCATCGGCGATCGGAGCGACGGCGATATCGGGCGAGCGTGCCTGTTCGACCGCCGCCAGAGTTTCCAGCGCGACCGAAGCGCGGTCCGCGGCTTCCGCCAGCATCATCGACGCCTTGTCCGGCGACGCGACGATCTGGGGGTTGTAACTTTTATCGACCGGCCCGCACGCCGCAAGGCTGCCAAGAACGGCGAATGCTGTCAGAGAAATCCACGCCCGCATGGTGTCAAAAACCTTATGGATGAACAGAGAAGAAAACTCTCTTTTATCGTTTTGAAACAGTTCGTTCCCATGACCCTTCATGAAAACCCCATTACCTTAGCCTGTCCGCCGGGGCAGGACAAGACGCCTTTTCACAGCTTTTCAAGTTACGCGCCGCCGTTTAATCGACCTTCATCAGGCCGTTACGCTGCATCGACCCGACCACCTTGCGGCGATAGGCGCTGCCGATCGTGGGGGTGCGGGAATGATACTGGGCGATCGAGCGGGCAAGATCCCCGGTTTCGTCAAGATTGCGGCGCAAAATCCACGCCGCTACCCCGACATTGGTGCAGGGGTCGTCGCGGATCCATTTTTTCGCCGTGCTGACCGGGACATCCCATTCCTTGGCCAGAGAAGGCAGCCAAACGGTGTTGATCTGCATTGGCCCCAGATCATAGGTGCCGTTGTCGTTGGGGCCGACCTGCTGCCCGACCTTGCCGCCCTCGACCTGATAGATCCCGAGCAAAACCGCCGGGGGAATGGAATATGTCTGCGCGGCGATCAAAAGGCAGGCCGCCAGAAGATTGGTCGCTACGGCCATGGCGTTTCCCTTGCAATGTTCAGCATTGTACCCCCGCAGAAAACTCTATGTCCGGGCGATTTTACACAAGCCGCCCCGGCCTTTCCAGTCTTTCCCGCCAAACCCCTTAATTCCCGCCGCTTTCCGCCTTTTTGGGCGCGAAAAAGGCCATCGGATTGCCTGCGCCGCCTTCCTTCGCGGGCGGGGTGGCTGGAACAGGGACAGGTTTAACATGTTGATCCAAAACAGATTCTTTGTCCGGGACAGGGCCGCCGCCGCTGCCGGAAGCGGCATTTCCGGCCTTGTCCGGGACAATCTGGGCCGCAAGGACCCGGACCATTTCCACCCGCTGGTCGAACAAGGTCCAGACGGTGTCGATGCTGACCACCGCCGCTGCCCGCGCCTTGTCGTCAAGGGCCATCAGGCGCAGCATTTCGGCGCGGTGGCTGGTCGCGTAAAGCGCGGTCAGCATGTTCAGGAGCACCAGATCCGCCTGCCGGGCAGTTTTCGGGGGCAGGCCGGGGCCGAACATCGCCTTGCGCAAATCCTCCGCCCGGATCATCAGGCGGCTGGCGACGTCCTGCAGCAGGCGGTTTTCCGGCTTGCCGAAGGCGTATTCGCCAATGACCTGCAGGACGGGGGAAAAGGCCTGCAGCATCTGCACATAAACCAGATGCTCGTCCGCGGGCGTCTGGCCGGGAGCCATGTTCTCAAGCCGCAAGGTCGAATCCGCCGCCGGGGTGAAATTGTCGGCAAAAGTCAAAACCGCCTGCAGGGAAGAGGAGAGGCGGCGGATTTCCGCATCGCCCGGAACCTTGCCGCCCCCGGTCATGAACAGGCTGGCGATCAGGGGGCTGGCGAAAGCGGCCAGGGAAAGGTGGACCCCGTCGGCCTGCGCCGCGTCGCGCACATTCATGCCGTCCGCGACGGTCAGTCCCAGCTGGACCGAACGGTTCAAAAGCTCCGCCACACGCTGCGCGTCCTGACGGACGATAGCGTCGGCGGTTGCGCCCGCCTGCCCGGGAGGCAGGGCCGTCACCGCCGCGGCCAGCGGCGTGCCGATCTTCTCAAGAACCTGTATCAGGAAGGCCGTACGCGAATCCATGCTCATCCGTTTTGTTTCCCCGACCTAGTACAGGTCGTTCAGCAGATCCACCGGGTTTTTCGGACGCCCGCGGACGATCTTGATTTCGCCCTTGCCGGATTTGTAAATGATGATCGGCGTCGCATCCAGCTTCCATTCCTGCATCAGCGCCAGATTTTGCTCGACCGCCTGAAGGTTGGTCTGGGTCGATACGGGCAGGGCGGTCTTGTCGCCGTCCAGATGGCGGAACCACACGCTTTGCGGGTCCGGGGACGCCAGCAGCAACGCCGCCTGCGCCTTGGTTTCGTCGCGGAACCCGACCGGGATCACCCGGACCTGAAGCTGTCCGCCCTCGATGTAATCCTTGCGGATATCCTTCATGAATTCATGGCAATGCGGACATTGCGGGTCGAGGAATGCATAAATGACCGGCGCGCCTTCCTTGCCGAGCGTAACGGTATTGGCCCTTTCCACTGCGGCATAAAGTTTCTGCGCCGGGGTCAGTTGCTGCGCTTCCTCGATTTTCTTCTGGATTTCCGCCAGCGGATCGGCTTCCGGCTCCGGCGACGCCACCAGACTTTCCAGCGTCGGATCGTTGCCTTTTTGCAGGTTCTGCACCTGATGCACGGTCAGCATCTTGCCCGTCTTGTCGAAGAGAATACCCATGATGATGGCTTCGCGGTCGGGCGTCACATAAAAGAACTGTTCCTGCCCGGCCTGAATCACCAGCCAGCCGTCGAGTCCCTTTTCACGGCCCAGGTAACGCAATTGCGCGCCCTTGGCGGCAAGGTTCTGCAAGGTGTCCGGCAAAGGCGGCGGGGCCGTTTCGGCCAGCGACGATCCCGTCCCGATAACGACAAGAGCAAGACACAAAAGCAGACGGCGCAGCATGGCAGGACAACCTTTTTTTGATGTGAGCGCGGCAGAAGTCATAAAAACAGTATCAAAACACCTGTATGGCCGTAAAGACGCTGATTGGAGATTTCACCATTGGCATAGAACCCGGCCAGCGGAATATCGCCGAGAAAACCGCGGACGATGGCCATCTCGCCCCCGGAATCCTGATTTTCGGCGCTCATTCCGGTCATCGCCCGGGCGACACAGGAAATATAGATCGCCGCCTGCGGGGCGAAACGGCCATGATCGCGAAGAACGCGCTCCCGCACGTCCATCAGCATGCGGGTCAGGTCCGTCCGCACGGTTTCGTCGTCGCGGTGGACAAACATGACATGATCGCCGGGATGGAGCGCCTGCGGCAACGCCATACAGCCGCTTTCCGGATCGACGCCGGAAATATTGCGCACCATATAGTCCTGCATATCGCTGCCCGCAACCGGGATGGCCATATGCACTTCACCCTTGAAAATCCGGTCGGGGTCCTCCGGCAGGGCGTCCGCGCCATCGCGCGTCAAAATCTCGCGAATATCCGCGCCCTGCATATCTTCACCCGCCCGCGCCAGCGCCATATCCTTCAGATCCTGCGCAAACACGTCGAAAGCGGGGCGGCCGTCAAGCTCCATCAGGATATTGTCTTCCGCGGCCGTCACGACATGTACCGGACCGAACGGGACGCAGCCCTGCGTCAGCGCCGTCACCGCCGCGACGTCGCTGGAAAACGCCGCGCCGCCGATCCCGCCGATCCCGACTCCGCCGGCCCCGCCCTGATCGGCGATGACGACATGATCCCGGCGCGAAGAACTCATCCCGCCGACGATAAACCCGCCCGTCAGGCGTTCAAGCTCCGCCAGAACCAGCGCCGGATCGGTTTCCGCCAGCGGATCGCCATGCGCCAGCAAAAGCAGGGCTTCGTGATGGTCGAGCCACGGCTCAAGCGCGTCCCTCGCCCCTGCAAGCGTCAGATCCGTAACCGGAAAAATCTGGAAACTGCCAGGGGCAAGGCGGCCGACCAGCAACGAAGCGGCAGGTTTATCGACATAGGCGGTTCCGCTGGTGCAAACCCCAAGCCCCACGGCGCCGACCCAGCATTCGATGCCGCTGACCGCTCGCATGACGGCCAGAATATTCTCCGTCTCCGCCGCCAGATGGTCGCTTACGTACAAAAAACCAAGATTAAAGGGCTCGGCGCGGGCGCGCAGCGGCTCGAGGGCGGCCAGCAATTGCCGGGCGACCGTGCGCCAGTCCGCGCCGGTGGCGGCGATACTGGCGAAATTCGGGGAGGTTACGAGCGTCATGGCGGGGTCTGGTCTCTTTGCGGAAAGGCCCGGAACGGATATTAGGCGTAAAAATTTCGCCCTTCCATCCTTTTCTGCTACACTTCCGGGCGCGACATTCTTTATAATTATATTATCAAGTCTAGCGGGGGAGCTTTAAAATCATGGAAATGCAGTGGATCGTTCTTGGGGGCCTCGGCGCGCTGGCGCTGTTCCTGATCGTCATTTACAACCGCCTTGTCGCCCTGCGCCAGACCCGGAAAAACGCCTTTTCCGACATCGATGTGCAGTTGAAACAGCGCTT
>JACPDM010000122.1 GCA_016184045.1 Micavibrio aeruginosavorus
ACGGTTGATCTGGTTGACACAAGGATTGGAATGCGCGCCGTAAGACAGCGCCGCCGACGCCGACGCACGGGAGATTTCCTCCATGGCGACGACATGGGCAAGATAGCCCATATCCGCGCCGCCGAATTCCTCCGATACGGTAATGCCAAGCAGGCCCATATCGCCGAATTTCTTCCACATATCCGCAGGAAATTCATTATCATGGTCGATCTGCGCCGCGCGCGGCGCGAGTTCGGCGGCGGCGAATTTTCGCACCTCCTCCCGCAGCATGTCGATTTCTTCCGGGTGTGCGAATTTCAGGGACGGATAGGTCATGGTCTGGACTGCCTGTTGCTTGTCGATACGTTGCGCGGATGATTTCATTTTTTCTCCCTTTCGTCATCCCGGCGAAAGCCGGGATCCAGTAATCTGATCGTAAAGATCACTCCAGTCCGGATTATCTTTCTCGATCAATTGCAATTTCCATTTTCTCTTCCATTCCTTGATCTGCTTTTCACGCGTGATTGCAGATTCCGCATTTCCATGCACTTCATAATAGACGAGGGTTTTTACATTATACTTTTTTGTGAACCCTTCAATCTCCCCGTCTTTGTGCTGCCATACCCTCTTTATAAGGTCGGACGTAACCCCGACATACAACGTCCCGTTTCTTCGGCTGGACAGAATATAAACATAAAAACCCTCCTTCATTTCATCCCTCCCATTCTTCTGGATTCCGGCTTTCGCCGGAATGACGTCATGAAGAAGGTCGAAGCGCCACCGCCACCTTCGATGCCGGTTTCCGGTTCAGTTTTTCCGCGATAAACCACGCGGTTTCAACGATTTTTTCAAGATCGGCCCCGGTCTCGACGCCAAGGCCGTTCATCATATAGACGACGTCTTCCGTCGCCACGTTGCCGCTTGCGCCCTTGGCATAGGGGCAGCCGCCAAGACCGCCGACGGAGGAATCGAACACGCTCACCCCCGCCTGCAAGCCTGCATAGATATTCGCCAGCGCCTGACCATACGTATCATGGCAATGCAGCGCCAGCGCCGATACGGCGATGCGTTTCGTCACCGCGTCCAGCACCGCCAGAATTTTATTCGGCGTGCCGACGCCGATCGTATCGCCGAGCGATATTTCATAGCAGCCCATGTCGTGCAGCCGCGCCGCGACATCGGCAACGCGCGCGGGATTGATCGCCCCTTCATACGGGCACCCGGCGACGCAGGACACATAGCCGCGCACGCGGATATTGTTCTTGCGGGCCGTCTCCATCACCGGAATAAAACGGGCAATGCTTTCATCAATGGTGCAATTGATGTTTTTCTGGCTGAAACTCTCCGACGCGGCGGCGAAAACCGCGATTTCCTGCACCCCCGCCGCCAGAGCCGCCTCCATCCCTTTTTCATTGGGGACCAGAACGGGGTAGCTGACTCCCGCCTTTTGCCTGATCCCGGCCATGACGTCCGCCGCATCGGCCATTTGCGGCACCCATTTCGGGGACACGAAACTGGTAGCCTCGATGGTGCTCAGGCCCGCGTCGGAAAGGCGGTCGATCAGCGCGATCTTGACCGCAGCCGGAAGGATTTCCTTCTCGTTCTGCAACCCGTCGCGCGGGCCGACCTCGACGATGCTGACACGCTGCGGAAGGGTCATTTACGCCGCCTTTTCCTCAATCGCCACAAGCAAGGCCCCGTCCGTGACCTGCTGCCCGGCGGCGACGGGCAGTTCCTCGACCACGCCCGCGCACCCGGCACGGATGGTCATTTCCATCTTCATCGCTTCCATGACCAGAAGCGGCTGGTCCTTTTTCACGGCATCGCCCTTGCCGACCATGACCGTGATGATCTTGCCCGGCATCGGCGCGATGATGCGGCCTTCGCTATAGGCCTCCTCCCCGGCGGCGCCGGGAACGAAATGATGCAGGTGAACGACGCGCCCGCCGCGGAAAATGGTGATGTTGTTGCCGTCCTCGACAATGGTGGAATCGTCCGTTCCCGGCGCATCGACGTCGTCGCTCACGGTCACTGTTTTATGGACGCCCCGATTGACGAAGGTAAAGCTCTTGGCAAAAGGCCCGTTGAGGCGCCAGTTATCGCCGAAATTCCAGACATCGTCCTCCGCCCCGTCCGGGTAGGCGAGCAGCATCGCCGCCTGCATCAAGTCGCCCTCATCCGCCACGCCGTAACCGGCGGGAAGCAGGTCTTTTTCATGCCGGGCGATAAAGCCGGTATCGACATCGCCCTTGATGAAATCTTTCTGCGCGAAAATATTGGCTAAAAATTCCTGATTGGTGACAATCCCGGTCAGGACGGTTTCGCTCAAAGCCTCCTGCATCGCCGCCGCCGCTTCCGCGCGGTCCTCGCCATGAACGATGATCTTGGCGATCATCGGGTCGTAATGGATGCTGACCTCGTCCCCTTCCTCGACCCCGGTATCGACGCGGGCCTGATGCGGATGGAGGAAGCAGGAAATCTCTCCCACCTGCGGCAGGAAATTATTGGCCGGATCTTCGGCGTAAAGCCGCACCTCGAAGGCGTGGCCGTCGCAGGGAATCTCTTCCTGCGCCAGCGGCAGTTTTTCACCCGCCGCCACGCGCAACTGCCATTCGACAAGATCAAGGCCGGTAATCGCCTCCGTCACCGGATGCTCGACCTGAAGCCGCGTGTTCATCTCCATGAAATAGAATTCATGGGTCTTGGAGTCCATGATGAATTCGATAGTTCCGGCGTTTTTGTATTTGATCGCCTTTACGGCCTTGACCGCCGCCTCGCCCAGCTTTTTCCGCACGGCATCCGGCAAGCCCGGCGCGGGCGCCTCTTCGACCACTTTCTGGTGGCGGCGCTGGAGGGAGCAATCACGCTCATGCAGATAGACCGCATTGCCGTGCGCATCGCCGAAGACCTGCACCTCGACATGGCGCGGTTTGGTGATGTATTTTTCGATCATCACATGATCGTTGCTGAAGGACGATGCTGCTTCGCGCTTGCACGACGCCAGCATTTCCTCGAAATTCTGTTCATCCTCGACAAGGCGCATGCCCTTGCCGCCACCGCCCGCCACCGCCTTGATCAGGACGGGGTAGCCGACCTTCGCCGCTTCTTTTTTCAGCGTCGCCGCGTCCTGCTTTTCCCCCATATAACCGGGAACGACCGGAACCCCGGCTTTTTGCATGATCTCCTTGGCCTTGTCTTTGAGACCCATGGCGTCAATCGCCTCCGGCGTCGGGCCGATGAAGACGATCCCCGCCCTAGCGCAGGCGGCGGCGAAATCCTCGTTCTCCGACAAAAAGCCGTAACCGGGGTGAATGGCCTCGGCCCCCGTGTCCTTCGCGGCCTGAATGATCACATCGCCGCGCAGATAGGATTCCCGCGACGCCGCCGGGCCGATCCGCACCGCCTCATCCGCCATCCGCACATGACGCGCGCCCTTGTCGGCGTCGGAATACACCGCCACCGTCGCGATCCCCATCCCCCGCGCCGTTTCAATCACACGGCAGGCGATTTCCCCACGATTGGCGATCAGGATTTTTTTGAACATCTGGAAAACCTCTTACCCGGTGATTTAACGCGGAATAGCCGTAATTGTCCTGCCAGAATATTCATTCTGCACAAGAATTAGCAAGTTCTCAGAAAATTTTCACCGCATTATTGCAAAGCAGCAATTTTGGCCAGGGGACCGACGCGCCGATAGGCAACGGCAACAGCGCTTGTAATCACCGCCACCAGATAAGGATAAACAACAAGAGCAACCGGAGAGATCAGGAGAAAGAAAATCATCTCGTTAAAAACATAGTGCCCGCGAATCTCCAGAAAATGCTTGTAAAAAGCGTAAGCGCCCCTTGTATACGCAAAAGTAAAAATTGCAAAAATTGCCGTCATGCGAACAATCGCATAAACAAGCGGGGTGCATATCTGCGATGTTGCACGCCAGGAATCTTCAGGCGACATTGTCTTTCCCTCGGCATAGGCCGAAAAAACAAAGCACAGGCGAAGGGCTATATACATCATCACGACTGATAAAAACATCGAAAGATAATCGCCGGCGACATTAAGAATATAACTATGGATAACCCGGACCGAAAAGAAATCCGTTAGCTCATTGAACAAGATCGGCGCAAAGGCAACCACCACAAAAGAGAGAAATGCAGCAGCACTGTAACGAAAAACCTGCATGGGATTGGTTGGCACCCGAGTTCCGTCGTCCTCATTGAAAACGCCGCGAAACCACAAAAATGAAAAGAAAATCAAAATCGCAACAATGGCCAGCTTGGTGGCATAAATCATCACAGGAGAAAATTGATAAACCGATAACCCCAGAACCTTTACAGCCAGAAAGGCCGGAGCGAACCGCAGGGCAAGTTTTATAAAATAATCCTTCCCCTCGTTCATGACAGATCGGGTTTCAGTGATAATTTCATTAACTGAAAGTGCTGGATTCATGCTAAACCCTACGTATAATTCACGGTTAATTTAATAGCATTAACGCAGAATTGAATAAACATGAAATATTCCATACCCCGTCTAAACTCAATTTCCGCCTCCCTCCCCGCACTTCTGGGCTGCGCACTGTTTACATTTCTGCTGCTGCTGTTAGCGACACCCCGGCTAAACGAAGGCCATAGGCATGGAAAAAATATTAGAGCAAAGCCCAAAGCGATTAGCAAACCCTTACCCGTCTTCAAGAGTAGCATGTCCACCGGACTTAACCCCAGGAAGGCGCTTGAGGAAGCGCTGCGGCATACAGTGCCAGCGCAGGATCCGGGCTTCTACACCGAGCGAGAAAATTTGCTGTCCCTGCTGCGAAGTCTGCGAAACGATCCCTGCAATGATGATTTGAGAAAAAATTATGCTGGCGCCGTTAAAACCTTCGAAATCGTCATTGATAAGGATTGGGACAGAGTCCCCCGAGAACAATGGAAAGAAACAATAGATGCCTATGGAACCCTCATGAATACAAGCGGTCATTTTAATCAGCCCATTATTCAAGAAATTCAAGAATCCATATTAGAGGGTTTTTTAAGCTCTGATGAGATTTCTAAAAACTATAGAGCAACAAAGAACGACAGTCGATTTTACAACGCGCGGCAAAAGTCATGCTCGAATAACACCGCCTACATATCTCCGCTTGAAGAAGAGTATTGGGATAATTATAGGCGAAGCGCATATGATATGTTTGAAGACTTTTTTTTCGGATATTTTTATATGAGTGATACAGAAGAAGAAAAACAAGAGCAAGAAGAACAAGAAGAACCGGACGAATGGGAAGAAGAACAAGAAGAAAAGTATGAACCTGATTAAAAAAACCTGTTCTCCTGAACCATCCGGAGGATGGTCAGAGAAAATACAAAATATGTTCAAGAAAAGAAGATGATCTGCAAATACTAAACGTCATCCGAAAAATAATTATTTCGCCCACTCCGCCTTGCGCTTTTCCAAAAACGCCGACAGCCCTTCTTTCGCCTCTTCCCCCGCGCGGGTCTGGGCGATGCGTTTGGCGGTATCGTTCATGATATCCGGCGTGATCGGCTTTCCGGCAAGGTCGAGGCAGAGCTGTTTGCTCGCCGCCATGGCTTTGGGGCCGTTCTGCCGCAGGGCGGAAAGAATGGCGGAGAGCTTTTCTTCCATCTCCGCCCCGTCCGCCGCCAGTTCATGGGCAAAGCCGATGGCGTGCGCGGTATCGCCCCTGAATTTCTCGCCCGTCTGGAAATAACGGCGCGCCTGCCGCTCGCCCAGCGCGCGCAGGACGTAAGGCGCAATCGTCGCGGGGATCAGGCCGATCTTCACCTCGGAGAGGGCGAAAACGGCGTCCTTTTGCGCGATGACGACATCGCAGCACGCGGCAAGGCCGAAGCCGCCGCCCATCGCCGCCCCTTGGACGCAGGCAATCGTCGTCTTCGGCAGGGTATAAAGTTTATGCAGCATCCCGGCAAGCGCCAGGGCGTCGGCCTGATTTTGCTGGACCGTGAAGGTGGCGGCGCGCTTCATCCAGTTCATGTCCGCGCCCGCCGAAAAACTTTTCCCCGCGCCGCGCAGAACGACGGCATGTACGCCGGTTTCAACATGCAGGGCGTCGAGCTTGCCGCTCAGCGCCGCGATCACATGCTCGTCAAACGCATTATGAACATCCGGGCGATTGATGGTCATCGTTGCGACGCCGTCTTTCACATCCATCAAAACGATATTGTTTTCCATGATTTCCCCCGCATTGGAACCAAAAGAACGGCCTGACGTTGGCATCCTAACCGATGGAGTAGCGTATGACCAGATTTGCCGACCTTTCCTTTGCCGCGTATCTTGCAAAAATCGTCTTCCCGCAAAGCCGCGAAGCGATTGTCAAACGGGCAGAGGAAAACGTCGAGGATCTGGTTTTGCTCGCGCACCTGCGCGCTATTCCTGCGGTTGCCTATAACAGTATCGAGGACATCCGCAAGGTTCTCGACGAAGAATATGAAAACTATGGGATGGTGAAGAAAAATGCTGAAAAGATGGCTCAGACCAACCCCACGCTGCGAAATTAAATATTTCCGCTATATCGCCCGCACCCCCCACATCATCATCGCCACAGGCACGATCGCAAACGACACGCGGGCGATGCAGATCCACGAAAAGCCGCACTGATGCTCTAGCCCTTTTTGCGGTTTTCCGCCCCCGCCTTCTTGCGCCGCGCTTTCCCGAAAAACGTGGCGCAAGTGAAAAGCGTCACCATTATAACCAGCAGGGAAACCGCGAGCGGGACTCCCATAAAATCGATCCCCGCATAGGCCAATGCCAGCAGCAAGATCGCAGTCATGACATAAGGTTCCACCGGCAAAGGCAGGTGCATCATCGTCATGACAGCCGAAATAATCCGCCGCACCCATGTGCGATGAATATCTGACATATCGTGGTACTTGGCGATCTGCAAAAACATGACGCCGGTCAGGAAAATGCAAAGCGCAAAATACAAGGCACGGTGCAGCACCAGAAGCGCCAGTCCGAAAACGCCGAATAGTGGATTCAGCTTTTCTTCAAAACCCTCGAATGTAATTAACCCCCTGCTGGCAAGGCCGCCTCTTGCGTATTTGAATGGCGGGTCCGGGTGTGCCGTCCATGTCTGCGGATCAGGATTGAATTTGAAAATAGCGGGCAGAGGATAGACCGTCTTCCATACAAACACCCAGCAAGCCTCCTGCGCCGGGCAGAACGGTATCGCCGTGACGCGAACAGGCGTATAGGCGACGATCCTGCCGCTATCATTACGGAACTGGATGCGCTCGATCCCCCGCTCAAGAAGTCCGACTTCAGATTCCCGTTCGAGAACCAACTGATGCCCGACGCGGTCTTTAAAAACCTTGAGCTCCTTGATCTCCCGCGCCTGCGCCGCCTGCGGAAACAGGAGGAAAATCGCAAGAACCGCGAACAGGAGCCGCCCCATTGCTACATCCTGAACACGCCGTAAACGGTTTCTTCCACCGGGGCATTAAGGCTGGCGGAGATGGCAAGACCGAGGACGCGGCGCGTGTCGGCGGGGTCGATGACGCCATCATCCCACAGCCGGGCGGAGGCGTAATACGGGTGGCCTTCCTTTTCATACTGGTCGAGGACGGGCGCTTTGAACGCAGCTTCCTCAGCTTCGCTCCATGTCTTGCCCTCGCGCTCCAGCGCGGCCCGCTTGACGGTGGCGAGAACCCCGGCCGCCTGCGCTCCGCCCATGACGGAGATGCGCGCATTCGGCCACATCCACAGGAAGCGCGGATTGAAGGCGCGCCCGCACATGCCGTAATTGCCCGCGCCGAAGCTGCCGCCGATGATGACGGTGAATTTTGGCACGCGGGCGCAGGACACGGCAGTGACCATCTTGGCTCCGTCCTTGGCGATTCCGCCGCTTTCATATTTCTGCCCGACCATGAAGCCGGTGATATTCTGCAGGAAAACCAGCGGAATGCCGCGCTGGTTGCACAATTCGATGAAATGCGTGCCTTTCAACGCGGATTCAGAGAACAGCACCCCGTTATTGGCGACGATCCCCACAGGCATGCCGTAAATATGGGCAAAGCCGCAGACCAATGTCGTGCCGTAGCGTTTTTTGAATTCGTCGAATTCGCTGCCATCGACGATGCGGGCGATGACCTCACGCACGTCAAAGGGCGTTTTCAGGTCGGGCGGAATGACGCCGTGCAGTTCCGCCGGGTCGTAATGCGGCTCGACCGGGTCGATGCAGGCGAGATTGTGCTGCTTGCGGCGGTTGAGGTTCGCGACCGCCCGCCGCGCGATTTCCAGCGCGTGGTGATCGTTCTCCGCCAGGTGGTCGGCGACGCCGGAAATGCGCGTATGCACATCGCCGCCGCCCAGATCCTCGGCGCTGACCTCTTCCCCGGTCGCGGCTTTGACAAGCGGCGGCCCGGCAAGGAAAATCGTGCCCTGCTCTTTCACGATGATGCTCTCATCGCTCATCGCCGGAATATACGCGCCGCCCGCGGTGCAAGAGCCCATCACCACGGCGATCTGCGCGATGCCGTCCGCCGACATATTGGCCTGATTGTAAAAAATCCGCCCGAAATGGTCGCGGTCCGGGAAAACCTCGTCCTGATTGGGCAGGTTCGCGCCGCCGCTATCGACCAGATAGATGCAGGGCAGGTTGTTCTGCGCCGCGATCTCCTGTGCGCGCAGATGCTTTTTCACGGTCAGCGGATAATACGTTCCGCCCTTCACCGTCGCATCGTTGCAGACGATGACGCATTCCTGTCCGCTGACCCGGCCAATGCCGGTGATGATCCCGGCTGCGGGAACAGCGTCGTCATAGACGTCATGCGCCGCGAGCTGGGAGAATTCGAGGAAGGGCGATCCGGCATCGAGCAGATGCGCGATGCGGTCGCGGGGCAGCAGCTTGCCGCGGCTGGTATGGCGCTCCCGCGCTTTGTCGCCGCCGCCCTGCTCGATCCGCGCGACAAGGCCGCGCAGTTCGATGACAAGGTCTTCCATCGCCTTGCGGTTGCTCTGGAAAGCGCTGCTGCTGGTATCGACGGTGCTGTGAATGCGCGTCATGGCCTTTTGGTCCCCTGCCTTGAAGTTCGGCTCCAAAACTAGAACAAATCCTCAAGCCGGGCAAGGCGCTGCCGGGCCGGACGCCGGGGCGGCATAGCGGCGCACGACCTCCAGCAATTCCACCATCGCCAGCGTATCCAGCCCGCAATAGGCCTCCAGCGCGGGCCAGAGTTTTTTCGCCTCCCGGGCGGGCATCCGCCCCTGCGCGAAGGCCAGGTAATATTGCGCCGCGTCCTCGCCCTTGCCGATGGCAAGCCCCTTATAGGAAAGCGGCGTGAAGGCGGGCAGGACGTTTTTAAGCGAAGCCGATCCCCGCTGGTCCGGGTGATAGAGCCAGCGATTGCGGAACGGCACATAAATATCGAGCATCCGCGCATTGATCCCGTCCAGCGCCGCCGCGTGCCGCGGGAAGGCTCTCGCCAGCTCCTTGTTGCGAGTTTCCTCATAGGTCCGGTTATAGACGACGACGCTGCCCTTGCTGCCGCACAGCCTGACCAGCGCATCGGCAAAAGACTCTCGCGGGTCGCTTTTCTTTTTGTGCAGGAAGGAATGATGGACCAAAGGCGCGCCGGGCCTGTCCTGCACATGCAGGGAAAACTGGAACGGGATGCTCTGGAACGGGTGCGTTCCGTCATAAAGCGGAACTCCCGGCATCATGCCTTCGTAATCGAGGAAATAAAGCGGATAGGCCGCCTGCGCCGCGAAGGCCGCAAGCTCCGCCGCGGCGGCGTGCGGCTTGCCGCTGCGATAGGCCTCAAGCTCGATCTTCTTCTCCGCCTGCGTGATCAGGTGATCCGGCAGATCGTCAATATCGTAACTCCCCACCTGCCGCACCAGCCTGTCGGCGGCGGCTCCGGAGGCCAGATTGAAAATCGAATAGAGCGGCACGCCCTTCCAGCATTCCGCCTTGTAACGGCAGCTATAGGGCGTATCGCAATGCGAACCTATATCCTCCTGCGGCGCCTGTTGCAGCATAATCACCTTGCCGAGCTTTTCCGCATGCCGCGCAATAGCGCTTTCCTCGCCCTTGACCTTCGCCGTGACATCGCTCAGCGCAAAGAATTTCCCGGGGTCGATATCTCCATGGCGCACATATTTCATGTTCACATGCATCAGGAGGCAATTGCGGATGGCGTACCCGGCCCCGGCGAAAACGCTGTGCTGGAAAGCCAGATCCTCGATATGCGTGCTTTTGACGGACCCCGCGCTCTTGACCTCGATCATATCCCATTGGTCCGTCCCCGGAACACGGCGCAGGATGTCGATGGCCGCATGGGTGCCGTCCTTGCGGTTGACGGCCACCGCCTCGAAAATCACTTCCTCCCCGGCAGCGGCAAAATCCTGCGTCTGCTTTGCGCCGACATTGGTCCAGCGATGCGGGGCTTTGACCTCCACCCCTTGCGGATACAAAAGCTTCGCCAGTTCGCCGACGTCATGCCCGAAATCGCGCAAGGCGGCCATCCGCCCCCCGGCGGCATTGTCGTTAAAGGCAGTGCGATGCCTTGCATTCCAGAGGGCCAGCGTGCATTGCCGCCCCAGCATATACTGGGACTTTGAAAGGGACGGCTTGCGCTGTTTCCCGGATGAATCGGCCATGCTGCCGGCTTAGGGCTTCCAGTGTTTCTGGTCGTTGCTGCGCTTCTGGTCCGGCGGATTGTCATTGCCCGGAGCATTGTCATTGCCCGGCGCCTTCACCACGCCCGCCTGACGCGCGGCTTCCGCCGCCGCCCGGATCTCGTCCAGATCCTTGCCGTCAACCACGGCATGGATTTCATCGCCGGTCAGCGTATCGTATTTCAGCAGGGCATTGGCCAGAAGATGCATTTTATCTTCGTTCGCGTCCTGAATCTCCTTGGCGCGCGCGTAGGACCGGTCAAGGATCATATCGATCTCCGAGTCGATCAGCTTTTTCCTGTCGTCGGAAATGCTGCCGAACTGCCCAGCAAGGGACTGGTCCTTGTCGGTGTAGCGGCGGGGGCCGAGCTTGTCGGACATGCCCCACTCCGTCACCATTTTCGTGGCATAGGATGTCGCCATGTCGAAATCGCCCGAAGCGCCGGTCGTCACCATGTCCGTGCCGAAGAATTTTTCTTCGGCGACGCGGCCGCCCATCGCCACGGCCAGATCGGCGAAAAGCCGGGCCCGCGACAGCGAAACCCTGTCCCCTTCCGGCAGGCGCACGACATAGCCGAGGGCCCCGCCGCGCGGAATGATCGTCGCCTTGTAGATCGGATCGGAATGCGGCTCGCACAGCGCGACCAGCGCATGCCCGGCTTCGTGATACGCCGTCATCTTGCGCTCTTCCGGCGTCATCATCAGGGTCTTGCGCTCTTCACCCATCATGATCTTGTCCTTGGCCATTTCAAAATCATGGAACGTGACCATAGTGGCC
>JACPDM010000119.1 GCA_016184045.1 Micavibrio aeruginosavorus
ATAATCCCGGCCCAGAGCGAAAACCCTATGGCCAGAATCGTCCTGTACGCACGATATGTGCGCAAAAGACGTGGTTTTATATTCATGAAGCCGAACGACGAAAGTGTTCGTTAAAGGAAATATTCTTTACGCAGTGAAGTAGCCCACCCGAATCGTAACACACTGATTCAGAGCAACAACATCTGGCGCGCAAAACGGCGCGCAAAACTGTGGATAAAAACTGAACGCGCCCGATTTTGAGTCGGGCGCGTTTTCACAATCAAAAAAGAAAAACTTACTGGATGTTCGTATTCGTCTGCGCGATGACATTGCCCTTGAACAGGGGGTCTTCCTTGTCCGCCGTATAGACGATGCGCATGGCCGGGCAGCCCGACAACCCCTCCTTCGGGAGAGGGAAATTGAAATTGAAACGGCGCTGCGGCAGTTCCGGATAAATCGCAATGCCGCGCACCTGGCGCAGAACTTTTTCCTCCCCGCCCGTGCAGATGAAATCCAGATCGCCATAGAGGCTACGGTTGCCCTGACGGCTGATGGCAAGGTCGATTTTCAACTTGCCGTCAGCCTGACGCGCAGAAGCGCTTTCAAACTTCGCGGTTGCAGTCATCTGCCCGATACGGACGAAGACCGGCAGACTGACCCCGGCCAGCATTTTGATCTGGACAGCGGATTTACCTTCCTCGGACGGCTTGGCCTCGAACTTGACGGCTTCCGCTTCCGGGCGGATCCAGAGATGAGAACGATACTCGCCCTCCGCCAGATCTTTCGGCTTGCGCAGCATCAGACGAACCTGCTGCGAGCCCCCGGGTGGAATAACCACGCGGCGTGGCGCAAAAATCACCATCTGATCGGCGAACTTTATATCGGCGGGCGTTTCGCCTTCGGGAATTTCCTTCAGCCCCGAATCTTCCGTCAGGCGCATATTGCGCCAGCCCAGACGATAGGCTTGCTCATCCCCCGTATTATTGATGAGAGTCAGAACCTCGCCCCGTTTGGTTCCCTCAAAAATGACGCGTTTCATCGTGATCTTGACGGCGTACGCATCAAACGCATAAAACGCCAGCGTCCCGAAAAGCACAGCCCCAACAAGCGTGGCCGTGACCAGTTTCGGGCGGCTTTGACAATGTTTGAGAAGATTGCGAATCATGGGGCCCTGTCAAAGGAAATGCGATAGGAAGGGCACCAGCTCCCCGAACCCGGCGAGGAAGCGCCACTCCTTATATTGTGCCACCCCGTTTGCGGTTATTCAATGGCCTTTAAGGGGAACTTTTTTGGAAAGCTCCGGGCGGGATTACGGCAATTTGACGATTGAAATCAGCCCGTTGGAAGAAAACGGCCTACTGGTAGTTCGCGAAAACGGTGTTCGCGCCGGTATAGGTACCGGATGCCGCGCCGGGGCGCGTCGTAACCGTGGCCCCGAGATTGACGGCAATGGAATTGCCCGGCCCGGTCGGGGTGACGGTCGCGCGCGGCCCGCCATTGTCGGAGATCAGCTTGAAATTCTGCACCACCAGAAACTCGGCACCGTTATTGATCTGCATGGTCGGCTGGGCGATGGTGACATTGACGGGAAGCGGCGCGCCCTTGATGATGAGGCGCCCGGCCTTGGGCTCCCCCCCGGCAAAGGCCAGACCGCCGGAGCTATCCACGGTCATGACCCCGGTGGCGGGATCGACCCGCGCCGAGCCGGCATCCGTCGTATTGAGAACAGCCAGCGTTCCGAAATTCAGCGCCGTATTGACCGTGATCTCCACCGCGCGGATCAGTTTGGCGATGATCGGGATGGTGGCCGTGGCCGCAATGGCATTCAGCATACCAAGAGAACTTAGCGATACCAGCACGACTGCAGCGCCAGTCCGGGCAGCTGAACCTGCCTTTTGTCTTTTCATCTGGGGCTGCGGCTTCTTAATCATGGACTATCCAAGTCCCCAGGCGGAAGATTGACGCCCTTGCATGTGGCATCAATCTCCCCGAGGAGCCTTTAAATCAGGTTACTGATAAACCGCCGTAACCGTCACGGTACCGGCATAAGTGCCAGCCGTCTGAGTTGCACTATCGGCCACCGCAAGCGTCGCCCCGATCGACAGCGTTGCCGCACCGGCAACGAGGTTGTCGGAGAACGTCCCGGTCGTGGCGTTTGTGCTTGTGGCGCCGCCGTCATCGGAAACCATGAAATCATCGACCGCCATCGCAGGACCAGGCCCCGTCACGGTCGTTGCCGGGATGGTCACGTCGTAAGCAAGGGTGGTATCACCGGTCAGGGCGCATTCGCCTTCCATCTCGCCCCCGCCGCTCACTAGCTCCGCGCCGCCCACCTCCGAGCGGGTTCCATCCGGCGCGACGATAACATCGCCACCAAGAGCCGCGTCAATATTACCAAAATCAAGGTTTTGCGTGCAGTTCACCGCCAGCGGCACCACAATCACGGCATCAATGTTCAACGTGTCCGTTGCCGCCTCTGCCTGATGCAGAATTGCGCCCGATGTCATCACGGCAACAGCGCTGCCCAGCATCAATATTTTCTTGAAACTCATTTTTTGCTCCTACGGTAGTGGGTTCCCTTATTTTTCTGATTCATGCGGCTGCGTTCTGCCCCGGCATCCGAATCAATACGCTTGTATGACAGTCTACATGATTCGCAATCATTTCGACTATACGGGCAACGGGGACGAGTCCCTTCTGTACCCTTAATTTTCAGTATGGTTTCGGGGAGTAAATGAGGTCTTAAAAAAGACGGCTTTCTAGTCAAAAGCGATTCAAACCTATCCCAAAGGATGGGGAACATATTCCTGTCCGCTAATGTAGCGGCGCGCGATGAAAGACATACGCCCGGATTGATCCGCCGCATTCTATTTTCAGAATACATTTCGCCCCTCTATGCGCGGGCGCTTTTCCTGTTAAGATTATTCCATCACTCCCGCGACGAAGGTTATCCCCCCGTGTCCGCCAGCAAACAGGTTACCGTCGATGAAGCCTTTGCCCTCGCCCGCCATCACGCGCAGGCGGGAAACCTGATTCTGGCCGACCGGACCTTCCGCGACATTCTGGCCGCGGTGCCGGATTACACCCCCGCCCTTCACCTGCTGGGTGTCGTCACCTACCAGCGCGGCAACCTGCCCGAGGCGCTGGCGCTGCTGGCGAAGGCGGTTGATCTGGACGGGGACGACGCCGACGCGGAAGAACTCAGCAACTATGCCGTCATGCTCTCGGAATCCGGACACAGGGCCAAGGCGATTGAAACCTGGGAACGCGCCCTGACCGCCGACCCCGATAACGCCGAAGCGCACAGCAATCTTGCCAACGCGCTGTGGCAGGAAAACCGCTTTGACGAGGCGGAAAGCCATTGCCGCGCGGCCCTGCGCCTCAAGCCCGATTACACCGATGCGATGCTGAACCTCGGCAACGCGCTGGTCAGCCTGAAGCGGACGCAGGAGGCAATCGATATCTGGAATGAAGCCGTGCGGCTGCGCCCCGGCTTCGGGCAGGCATGGAGCAATATCGGCAACGCCCTGCGCGACCTTGGCCGCCTGAAAGACTCAGAAGATTCCTGCCGCCGCGCGACGGAGGCCAGCCCCGATCACGCCCAGTCATGGAGCAACCTTGGCAACGCCGTGCGCGACCTTGGCCGCCCGGTCGAGGCGGAGGGCTATTACCGCAAGGCCACGATGTTGCAGCCCGATTTCGCCACGGCGCACAACAACCTTGCGATCGCCCTGATGGATCAGGGGAAATTCGAGGACGCCGCCGGGGCCGCGCGTTATGCCATCACCTTCGACCCGCGCTACGCCGAAGGCTGGTGCAATCTCAGCTACGCCCTGCGCGAAACCGGAAAGCTGAACGAGGCCGAGCAGGCGGCGCAGCGCGCCGTCGGCCTTGCGCCGGACTCGCCGGAAGCCTGCATCGCGCTGGCCGAAGTCCTGTACCTGACCGACCGGCTGGACGAGGCGGAAGCCGCCCTCACCATGGCGCGGGACCATGCGCCGGATTCGCCGCGCGTCCTCCTCAAACTCTCATCGGTGCTGGAAAAGGCGACCCGCACCGATGAGGCGCTGGAGATTCTCGACCGGCTGATTGAAACCAACCCGGAAATGCCGGAAGTATTTTACCGCAAGGCGACGGTGCATTTCATGATCAACCAGTTGCCGCAAGCGCAGGAAGCCCTGAGCAAGGCGATGGAGATCAGCCCCAATCTGCCCGCGGGTTTGAGCCTGCGTGCCGAGATCGATCAGGCCTTGGGCGATATGGAGTCCTCCGCCGCCAATATCCGCAAGGCCATCGCCATCAATCCGGACCTGCCCTATCTTTACATGACCCTTGCCAAGACCAAGAAATTCACGCCGGGCGACTCCGACCTTGAAAAGATGCTGGCGCTGGAAAAAGACATCGCGCGGCAGGGGCAGCACGCCGAAATGTCGCTCTGCTATGCGCTTTACCGCGCGTTTGAGGACCTTGGCGATTATGGCCGCGCCTTTTCCTACCTGAAACGCGGATCGGACATCAAGCGCGCCGCCATTCCCTATGACGAGAACCAGTCGCGCTTTCATATGGAGCGTATCAAGACCCTGTTCACCCGCGATTTCATCGACGGCTTCAAGGGCCACCAGAATTTCTCCGACCTGCCCGTGTTTATCGTCGGCATGCCGCGTTCCGGCACGACCCTGACCGAACAGATCATCTCCGCCCACCCGGACGCCTACGGCGCGGGGGAACTGACCGACCTGACCGTGGCCGAGATGGGCGTCGAAAACATCTTCACCCCTGCGACGTCAGAGAAATTCGCGGAAATTTATTTAACCCGCATCCGCGCCCTCGCCCCCGATGCAAAGCGCATCACCGACAAGATGCCCGCGAATTTTTTCCGCATCGGCATGATCGCCGCCGCGATGCCGAACGCGAAAATCATCCATTGCCGCCGCAATCCGGTCGATACCTGCCTGTCGTGCTACAAGCAGCTTTTCGCGCGCGGGCAGTACTGGAGCTACGATCTCGAAGAACTCGGGCGTTATTACCTGCTTTATGAAGAGATCATGCAGCACTGGCGCGATGTCCTGCCGGGCCGCTTTTACGAAATTGATTATGAAACGACGGTCGGGGATTTCGAGCATCAGGCCCGCGCCCTGATTGATTATGTCGGCCTGCCGTGGGATGATCGCTGTCTGGAGCCGCACAAGAACAAGCGCACCGTCCTGACCGCCAGCAAGACGCAGGTCATCAAGCCGGTTTACAAGACATCGGTCGAAAGCTGGCGCAATTACGAAGCGCAGTTGCAGCCTTTGGTCAAAATCGTCGCGCCGGAACTGGCCGCGCCATAAAAGAAAAGAGGATAAAATGCCCGCAAATTTTCTCGAGCTGATGGAGCTGCTCAGCTACATCGCCACCGTGGTCGGTATTCCGCTGGCGATCGTCACCTTCATCTATCAGGAAAAGAAAGAACGCCAGTCGGAGCAGGAAGAAATCTACGACAAGCTGATGGATCACTATTCGGAGATTCAGGAAAAGCTGTTCGAATACCCCGAGCTTGACCAGCACGACACCCCCCTCTCCGACCCGGAAGCCGCGCGGCGGCAGGGGATTTTGTACGAGATGCTGGTCAGCCTGTTCGAGCGGGCCTTCATTTTGCTCTACGGCGAGACCGATCCGGCTTACCGCCGGATGTGGAACTCCTGGACCGACTATATCGAGATCTGGGTGCGCCGCCCCAATTTCCGCGCCGCGCTGCCCGGCATGATGCGCGGCGAAGACCCGGATTTCACCGCCTTCATGTCCAAGGCCACGGGTATGGACCTGCATCACTAGGCCCAGATTGACATTATGTAATATCATCCGCCAGGCGTCCGGAGAACAGTCGCGAATAAGGGCTTGAAATAAAGCCTAATGTGTTGAAAATGCACGCATTCCAGAACCCTGTCCTGCGGAGAACTCTACTTTTGGAAAAGATAGCTGTTATCGGTCTCGGGTATGTCGGCCTTCCCCTTGCGGTCGCGCTCGGGAATGTCTTTCCGGACGTCGTCGGCTTTGACATCGCGACGGACCGCGTTGCCGCCCTGCGCCGCCATGAAGACAAGACGGGTGAAGTCGCCCCGTCCGCGCTCGCGGCCTGCCAGACCCGTTTTACGGATCATTCCGACGATCTGAAAGGCTGCACATTCTTCATCGTCACCGTCCCGACGCCGGTGGACGAGAGCAAGAAGCCCGACCTTGGGCCGATGATCGCCGCATCGCAGACTGTCGGCAAGGTTTTGCAAAAAGGCGGGATCGTCGTTTATGAGTCCACGGTCTATCCCGGCGTCACCGAGGATATCTGCCGCCCGATCCTCGAGCGCCTTTCAGGGCTGAAAGGCGGGACCGATTTTCAGGTCGGCTATTCGCCCGAGCGAATCAACCCCGGCGATAAAGTGCACCGCCTTGAAACCATCATGAAAATCATCGCCGCCGAAACGCCGGAAGCCCTGCACCGCCTTGATAACGTCTACGGCGCGGTGGTGAGCGCAGGACTTTATAAATGCCCCAGCATCCGCGAGGCCGAAGCCGCAAAAGTGCTGGAAAACACGCAGCGCGACATCAATATCGCGCTGATGAACGAGATGGCCATCATCTGCGAAAAACTGGGAATCCGCACCAAGGAAGTCCTGCGCGCGGCTGGGACGAAATGGAATTTCCTCAATTTCGAGCCCGGCCTTGTCGGCGGGCATTGCGTCGCCGTGGACCCGTATTACTTAAGCCAGATGGCGCAGGAAAAGGGCTTGCTTCCGCAAGTCATTCTGGCGGGCCGCCGCGTCAATGACAGCATGGGCGATTTCGTCGCGCAAAAAACCATTCGCCTGCTGGTGCAGGCGGGCGCGGAGTTTTCGACCGCGCGGATCGGCATCCTTGGCGCGACCTTCAAGGAGAACGTTCCCGATCTTCGCAGTTCCCTTGTCGTTGACATCATCCACACTTTTGCCGATTTCGGATTATCCCCCGTGGTCCACGATCCGATGGCGGACCCGGAAGATGCGGCGGCGGAAGGCATTACGCTGAGCCCGTTCGGCAGCCTTGGCACGCTCGACGCGCTGGTCATGGCCGTGCCGCACAACGTCTTCCGCGACAACCGGGAGAAAATCACCGCGCTGGTCAGGCCGGGCGGCGTCTTTGTCGATGTCCGGGGCGCGTTCTATGACGACCAGCCGCAACATTGCGCGTATTGGTGCCTGTGATGCTTGATCTTGCCGCGCACCGCATTGCCGTGACGGGCTCTGCCGGGTTTATCGGCTTTCATGTCACGCGCACCCTGCTGGAGATGGGGCTGGAGGTTCACAGCTTCGATGCGGTCAACGACTATTACGACGTGCGCCTGAAGGAAAGCCGCCTGAAAGCCCTCGGCGGTAATAAAAACCATCATTTCCACAAAGGTTTTCTTGAAAACAAGGATGACATGGCGGCGTTCTTTGCCGCGGCGAAACCCGATATCGTCATTCATCTGGCGGCGCAGGCGGGAGTCCGCTACTCCCTCACCCACCCGCAGGCTTATATCGACAGCAACATTCAGGGCTTTCAAAACATTCTGGATGCCTGCCGGACGCACGATGTCAAACATCTGGTCTATGCGTCATCGTCGTCGGTCTACGGCGCGAACGGCAAGCTCCCCTTTTCGGAAGGCGACGCCGTCGAACACCCTTTGAGCCTTTATGCGGCGACGAAGAAGGCCAATGAACTGATGGCGCATAGTTTCAGCAATATCTTCGGCCTGCCGACGACGGGCCTGCGCTTTTTCACCGTGTACGGCCCGTGGGGCCGACCGGACATGGCGATGTTCCTCTTCACCAAGGCTATTCTGGAGAATCGCCCGATCGATGTGTTCAATCACGGCAAGATGCGGCGCGATTTCACCTATGTCGACGACATCGTACAGGGTGTGCTTGGCGCGGCCCGCAATCCGCCCGCGGCCAACGACGCATGGGATACGGTCAAGGCCGATCCGTCATCCAGCCGCGCGCCGTGGCGCGTTTTCAATCTTGGCAATCACCGCCCGACGGAGCTCAGCCACCTGATCGCATTGATTGAAAAAGAGCTGGGCTGTACGGCGCAAAAGAACCTCCTGCCGCTGCAACCGGGCGACGTGCCGGAAACCTACGCCGATATAGACCGCGCGCGGAATGCTTTCGGGTTCTCGCCTGCGACCCCGGTCGAAACGGGCGTCCGGGAATTTATTCGCTGGTACCGCGACTATTACAAGGTCTAGCTCTTCTCAAAAAGCGGCAAGCTGACCAAATGAAAACCGCCCGTGATTTCTCTCCGGGCGGTTTTCAAAAAATTCCGTTCAGCTCCTAGTCGAGAACCTGGAGATTTCCAGCAGACATGCGTCCTTTGCTTTCGATCAGCTC
>JACPDM010000117.1 GCA_016184045.1 Micavibrio aeruginosavorus
ATCCGTCGCCGCACCCACGTCAAGAACGCCACGCGCCGTCAATTGCGTCGCGGGAACGGCCGGATCGATCACCATCTTGCCGCCGAACAGGCCCATCTGGTTATTCGCCGAAACCACAAGACCGTCCTGATCGCCCATGAAGATGCCCATGGACTGGATGCCCGTGACTTGCGAAGCCGTTGTGATCGTGACGGCATTGTCAATAAGGCCCATGGCCACAGACCCGTCGCCCAGCCCATTACCCGCCGTGCCATTCCCGGCGGTGACCTGACGGCCCATTGAAAGACTGCTTATACCGCTTGCAATCGGATTGTCCCCTATGGCCACACTGTTTTCGCCATACGATTTCGCTGAATTGCCGACGGCAAAACTTCTTGCGCCTGCAGCTTCTGAGGTGCTGCCAAGGGCAGTGGAAGCAAAGCCGCTGGCGATCGTGTCAGCATTAAGCGCTACACTATGGTCGCCTGATGCCGCAGAATTTTGACCCATTGCGACACTGTAATTTCCGCTCGCCACGGCATTACTGCCCATAGCCACGCTGTCAGCGCCGCTGGCAATTGTACGCAAACCCATAGCCACGCTGCCAAATCCAATATTTGCATTATCCCATTCCGTGCCGTCCGCAAAACCGGCCCTGAAGGCGGATTGCGCAATATTGAAGAACATACGGCTATCTTCATTCCCTGAGCCAGTACCATCCATTTGATAGCTCCCGACGATCAAGTCGCCAGAAGACGTATAGGTAAGATTGCTGACCGCAGCAAAGGATCCGCCGCTGTTGAACTGGATACCGCGGTCAGGCGCTGCGGCGCTGGCCGATCCGGTCAGGATGTCCTGCCAGGCGCCCGCTTGATAGCCTTCGAATTTCCCGTTCGTCGTGTTGTAACGGATCATCCCGTTCACGCCCGTGGACGGACGCGAGCCCGTCGCGCCGGAAGGCATGGTGACCGCCGCGCCTCCGCCGAAGATCACGGAAGAATCGGTCGCGCCCGGCGCCTGAACCGTCATATAGTTGACGCCGTTCGCAGCCACGCCGATGGCATCCGCCCCGACATTATAAAGGCCCGTGTTCGTGTCGCCCGTGAAAGACAGGCTCGGCGTCCCCACAGCCCCGTTCCCGACACGCACCGCGCCCGTCCCGCTATTGGCGATGGTCAGGACGTTGTTTGTCATGTCCCAGGTGTAATCCGCATCCGCGCCAAACGATCCACCGCTGTTGAACTGCACCTGCGTGTTCGCTCCGGCGGCGGTCGTCGCATCCGTCGCCGTTGCAAGGCGCTGCCATGTCGAGGTCTGCGCGTCGTAATATTCGACAGAGTCGATGGATGTGCTGCTGTTATAGCGAAGCATCCCGGCGGTGCCCGTGGACGGACGCTCAGCCGTCGTGCCTGACGGCAGGGTAATCGCGGACGTCCCGCCAAAAATCGCGGCCGCATTTGCAGCACCCGGAGCCTGAATTGTCAGGTAATTGACGCCGTTCGCCGCCACGCCGAGCGCGTCCGCCCCGACATTATAAAGACCCGTATTCAGATCGCCGGTAAAGCTGTAGGCCGGAGCGCCGACCGCGCCCGCCACAAGGCCGACCTGCCCCGTCGTCATCCGCGCAACTTCCGCACCATTCGTGGCAAATCCGATGGTATCGGCGGCAATATTATAAAGACCCGTGTTCGGATCCGCTGTAAACGACAGGCTCGGCGTCCCCACAGCCCCGTTGCCCGCGCGCACCGCGCCCGTGCCGCTGTTGGCGATGGTCAGGACGTTGTTCGTCATGTCCCAAGTGTAATCCGCATCCGCCCCCAGAACACCGCCGCTATTGAACTGGATTTGCGTATTTGCACCGGCGGCCGTAATAGCGCCGCCACCGCTGGTCAGGATGTCCTGCCACGCGCCAGCCTGATAGGCTTCAAACTTGCCGTTATCGGTGTTGTAGCGGATCATCCCGTTCACGCCCGTGGACGGACGTGAACCCATCGCACCGGAGGGCATGGTGACCGCCGCGCTGCCGCCGAAGATCACGGAGGAATCGGTCGCGCCCGGAGCCTGCACCGTCATATAGTTGACGCCATTCGCCGCAACGCCAAGGGCATCCGCCCCGACATTATAAAGACCCGTATTCAGGTCGCCGGTAAAGCTGTAGGCTGGGGCTCCGACCGCGCCCGCCACAAGGCCGACCTGCCCCGTCGTCATCCGCGCAACTTCCGCGCCATTCGTGGCAAAACCGATCGTATCGGCGGCGATATTATAAAGACCCGTATTCGGATCCGCCGTAAACGATAGGCTGGGCGCACCCACAGCGCCGTTGCCCGCGCGCACCGCGCCTGTGCCGCTGTTAGCGATGGTCAGGACGTTCGTCGTCATGTTCCATGTGTAATCCGCATCCGCCCCGAACGATCCGCCGCTGTTGAACTGTACCTGCGTGTCGGCCCCGGCGGCGGTCGTCGCGTCCGTCGCCGTTGCAATGCGCTGCCATGTGGAGGTTTGCGCGTCATAATAGTCGATAGAATCAATTGATGTGCTGCTGTTATAGCGCAGCATACCGGCAGCACCCGTGGCCGGACGATCGGCGGTCGCGCCATGCGGTATAATCACGGCGTCGGCCGTGGCCAGATCAAGCGTCACTTGCGGGTTGCTGGTGCCGATCCCGAAACGCCCG
>JACPDM010000118.1 GCA_016184045.1 Micavibrio aeruginosavorus
GATGCCGGTGATCAGGCCCATGAATTCGCACATGATGTTGCGGTGGAACCATGGCGGACGGAACGTGCTCTCCGCCACCATCCAGCGCGGCGGGAAGATCACGAAATCCAGATTGGCCGTCCCCGCCGGATGGCTGGGGGAGGTGAGGACCGTGAAAATCGACGGATCGGGATGGTCGTAGCTGACGGTGTTGATGGTGTTGAACAGCATCAGGTCGTATTTATACGGCGCGTAATTGCCGTGCCACGCCACGACGTTGAGCGGCGAATGGTTATAGGTGCTGCGCCAGAGCTTGCCGCCCAATTTGGCGACGACTTCGCACGGCGTATCCTTGTCTTCAAAGGCGGCGACGGGGGTCAGGAAGTCGCGCGGGTTGGCAAGGCCGTTCGCGCCGATAGGGCCAAGGTCCGGCAGTTGCAGCGGCGCGCCGTAATTTTCGCAGACATAGCCGCGGGAATCGCCGTCCGGCAGATCGACGGCGAATTTGATCCCGCGCGGGATGACGGCGATTTCCGTCGGCTTAACCTCCATCGTGCCCAGTTCCGTGCGCAGGACGAGCCTGCCTAGCTGCGGCACGAACAGGAATTCCCCGTCGGCGCTGTAGAAATAGCGGTCCTTCATCGACGCATTCGCGGCATAGACATGCACGCCAAGCCCGGTCCATGCATAGGCATCGCCGTTTCCGGCCACTGTCATCATCCCGTCGATGAAATCGGTTTTCTTCGCCGGGACCGGCATGGGGTCCCAGCGCATCTGGTTGGGGGACGTATCGACCTCGTCGAACGGCGTGCCGCGCATATGTCCTTGCGCCATCGGCTCATAGGGCGGGTGCATGACGGACGGGCGGATGCGGTAGGTCCATGTGCGCTTGTTCGCGGCGCGCGGCGCGGTAAAGGGCGTGCCGGTGATCTGTTCGGTATAAAGGCCGAAAGCGGGTCTCTGCGGGCTGTTCATGCCTTCGGGCAGGGCGCCGGGAAGGGCTTCCGTGCTGAAATGATTGCCGAAGCCGGACATGTAATTCATGGTGATTTTTCCCTTCCTGTATGGCCCGCGTTCTTTGGTCCGCACAGCCTAGCACAGTCGTTATTTGCGGAAAATGCCCCTGAGCGGAGGCGCCTTTTTTTGAAAAGGGGCTAGAGGCTATGCTCTTGCGGTCTTGGTTTTAAGTCCGCTGCGGCGGTGATCGGCGGGCGTGTTTTTTCCGGAAGCGCCGGGGATTCCGGGGCTTTCTGGCCCAGCGCCACGGTTCCGGCCATATAGGCGCCGTAAAGGCCGAGGGCGGCATAGCCCTGCCAGCGTTTCATGGCCCCTTTTTGCGCCAGCAGCGTCGTGGTCATAAGGCCCGCGGACGCGCCAAGGGCGGCAAGGTTGAAGAGGCCGAGCGGCGAGGACGGACTTAAACTTTCCGGGACGCTTACCCCGACCGCCGACAGCGCTGTGCCGACCAGCAGCACGTTGAAGATATTGCAGCCCAGAACATTGCCGACCGCAAGCTCGGTGTTCTTGCGCTTGGCGGCGTTGATGCTCATCATCAGTTCCGGCAGTACCGCGCCGAAGGAAACGGCAAGGGTGGAGATGGCCGCGTCGCTCATCCCCGTTCCGGCGGCGAGGGCGGTGGCGCTCCGGACGACGAGATCCGATGCCGCGACAAGGCCGCCCAGTCCGCCGACGGTGTAAAAAACATTCTTGAGGCGCGAGGCTTTCTCCGCCGTGTGGTCATGCGCGTGGTCGTGATCGTGATGGCAGGACGAGCCTTCTCCGTGGTGGTGGATCAAATCGGTGACCGGGCGGTTCATCGCCTTTGCGTCGCGTTTGAGCGTTGCGCGCAGGCCGTAGCCGTAAAGCGCGGTCAGGCCGCCAAGCCCCAGCGCGGCAGGCCATGTCATCGTATCCGTTATGATCTGCGCGGCGAAAGCGCCGGTCGCGCCCGCCATGGCCAGCGTATTGTATTTCCACCCAAGGCCGTGGCCGCGCCCGATCGGGCTGATCGCGGCAACCGCGCCAAGGACCAGAAACGCGTGGGCGATATTCGATCCGACCAGCGTGCCGATGCCGATATCGGCGGTCTTCTGCGCCATCGACACAAGGGCGACGCCGATTTCCGGCACGGCGGTGAGGGCGCTCAGGCCCAGCCCGAGGGCGAGGGGGGTGATGCCCGTCTTGCGCCCGATCGCTTCGGTATGGTTGAGGACGATGTCGCTGGTCTTCTTCAGCAGCCAGAGCGAACCCGCGAGAACCGCGCCCGCGCCGATGATGGTATTGAGCGCCGGAGTCGCCAGCGCCGTCGTGCCCAGCAGGACACTTGTCAGCAGCAGGGCCGGAGGCTTGCCGCCATGGCGATCATAGAAGCCGGACGCGCGGTGGAACAGGCCGCGCAGCCCGCCGGGGGGCGGGGCGGGCGGCTGGCCGTGATTATGATCATGATCATGATCATGATCATGGTCATGGTCATGGCCGCAGCAATCGTGGTCGTGATGGCCGGTGTGGGAGTGGCCATGCTGCCCGGACGGACGCAGGTCGAGGCCTTTTTGCTGGCCGGCGGGGCGCAGGCGCGTGTAGCGGCCTTTTTCGCCGTCCCGGTCGTCCCCGTTATCGTTCGATGCGCCCATTTTCCAGCCGTTTTTAAGAGTTCCCGGGGAGGTTATTCGGTATATGGAAAGGCCGCAAGGATTTTATGTTGACATGTAATATGAAAAATTATAAGTCTGGCGATGGTGGTAATCCCTAAAAAGATAAGGAGTGGCGGCAATGTTCAGTCTGAAAGAAATCTTTCGCAATGTTCTGGCCCGTCATGAGGCCGCCAGGGAACAAAAGGCACAAGCCGCGCAGGTGATCGACGCGATCGCGCGCGAAGATTTGTCCCGGGTGCAGGATATCCTCTTGCAAACCCGGTTCGACGACCAGAAGCAGCGCGACGATATGCTGGCCGCCGCAATCCGCAGCGATAACCCCTCCATCTTTGAAACCGTTCTGGACAAGGTCGCGGACGGCAACCGGAATTACACGCTGGGCGACGAGTATAGCGTCATGCTGGAATCCAGCACCTATGTCCATGCGCTTCCACTGCTGTCCTATGCGATTGCGGAGGGCAGCTCCCTTGTCGCATGGACCCTTGCCAGCGATGAAAAAACCGATATCGCCGCCACGGGGAAGACCAACCAGTATGTCCATGCCGTCGGTGGCTATTACGGCATCGCGACGACATGCATCGAGAGCACGCATAAAACGCCGCTTGAACTGGCGCGAAATGCCGGAATGAACGATGTCGCCGCCGTTCTGGCCAGCCGCGAGGCGGCGCTGAAACGCGAACAGGCGCTCCGGCTCGATGCCACGGCGATGAACCTCAGAAAATAGGTCCGGTAACCGGGCCTATTCCCAGTCCATCACGACCTTGCCGCACTGGCCGGATTTCATTGCCTCGAAGCCGGTGATGTAGTCGTCGATCTTCAGGCGGTGGGTGATGACCGGGCGGATGTCGAGGCCGGATTGCAGCATCGCGGTCATCTTGTACCATGTTTCGTACATCTCGCGGCCATAGATGCCCTTGATGACGAGGCCCTTGAAGATCACCTGATTCCAGTCGATGTCCATCTTGCCGCCGGGGGGGATGCCAAGCAGGGCGATCTTGCCGCCGTTAATCATGGTGTTCACCATCTGCTGGAACGCGGATTCGACGCCGGACATTTCAAGCCCGACATCGAAGCCTTCCTTCATATCGAGGTCGCGCATCACGTCGAGCAGGTTTTCCTTTGCCACGTTGACGGCGCGGGTCGCGCCCATTTTTTCGGCAAGTTGCAGGCGGTAGGGATTCACATCGGTGATCACCACATGCCGCGCCCCGACATGCTTGCAGATGGCGACCGCCATGCAGCCGATAGGCCCCGCGCCAGTGATCAGGACATCCTCGCCCACCAGATCGAAGGACAGCGCGGTGTGGACGGCGTTGCCGTAGGGGTCGAAAATCGATGCCAGTTCGTCGTCGATGTCATCGGGGATCGGGAAGACGTTTTCGGCGGGCAGGGACAGGAATTCGGCAAAGCTGCCCGGGCGGTTGACGCCGACGCCCTTGGTGTTGGGGCACAGGTGGCGCTTTCCCGCACGGCAGTTGCGGCAATAACCGCAGACGATATGCCCTTCGCCGGAGACGCGCTGCCCGATTTTCAGATGTTTCACTTCGCTGCCAAGTTCGGCAATCACGCCGACATATTCGTGGCCGACGACCATCGGCACCGGAATGGTTTTCTTCGCCCAGTCGTCCCATTTGTAAATGTGCAGGTCGGTGCCGCAGATGGCGGATTTTTTGATGCGGATTTTGACGTCGTTCGGGCCAATGGCGGGGACGGGGTTGTCCTGCATCCAGATTCCGGGTTCCGATTTGGTCTTGGCGAGTGATTTCATGCTCTGCTCCTGATAACGCGGGCACATTGTAGCTCGCGTTTTGGAAAATGCAATTCCCTGCCTTGTGTTCAGTCTTGCGGACGTTTTTTTGAAGCGGAGCGCAAGTCGCTGTTTTTTCAAAGGTTTTTATATAGTCCGTTCTTCACCCCCGAAACGGCGCTTTTTAATTTGCATAATAAAATTTATTGTGTTAATGATTGCTCAGGATTAAATATCAGGAAAATCAAGGGGTCCGGTTATGACATCATCTTCTGCTGAAGATTTTAACTTTGTGGCGTATAAAGTCGTATCCATGGCAGAGTTTTCCGAGAGGGCCGCTGTGATCAGGGCGGAATTAAAAAGCCAGCATACGAGTCTGCTTTCAAAGGTGTTCCGGCCTTTGACGGGAGCCGTGCAAAAGACCAAGGCGGTAGCGTTTATCGCACAGAACCATCAACTGGGCGTATATAAGCATAGCAAGACATCGGATTTGTATGTCAGTGGCGCTTTTCTGAAGCCTTTCGTTACCGCAACTTTTGGCGCGTCGCTGAACGAAAATCAGCGTTTGGCGGCCCAGAAAATTTTTGATGAGTGCAAGGATTATCGTGCGCTGCTAATGATTGATGAGATTAAACCGATTGTGTAGTCGGCGGTTTATTGTTTTTGTGGGGTCTCCTATTATTGATCTCCTCTATCGTCATCCCCCGGTTTATCCGGGGGGGGCCGTTTATGGATTGCCCGAACACGTCGGGCAATGACAAAAAAAGAAAACCGCGAAGACGCGGATAAACACGGATGCCTTTGTGTTTATCCGTGTCCATCTGTGGTAAAAAGCAAAAGTTGATTTTATCTAAAAAAATCAGGGACTTTGAGGGCGCGGGGTGTTTCCGGGGCTTGACGGCGGGCAGATGGAAACAGGCTCTTCGCCTTTCTTGCGGAATTTGTTGAGCGCTTTCTGGTAGGCATCGCAGAGTTTGGCTTGCTGC
>JACPDM010000124.1 GCA_016184045.1 Micavibrio aeruginosavorus
CAATTCCTGCCCGGCCTGCCGCAGGAGACATGGGAACACGCCGCAAGGCAATTCACGGCGCGGCAGGATTTCAGCGATTCTATCAAGGACGGCATCGTCGCCGAAACGCTGGCGATCCTGCGGCACCCGGATTTCGCCGCCCTGTTCGGGCCGGGGTCGATGGCGGAGGTTCCCGTGACCGCCCGGCTGACCGGGGGGCCGGGGGGCGACAGGCTGGTCAGCGGCCAGATCGACCGCCTGCTGGTGACGGAGAAATAAATCCTGATCGTCGATTACAAGACCAACCGCCCGCCGCCAACGGACCCCAAAGACATCCCGGCGCTCTACCGCAGCCAGCTCCGCGCCTACCGCGACACGCTGGAGAAAATCTACCCCGGCCGCACCATCCGCACCTTCCTCCTCTGGACCGACGGGCCGAGGATGATGGAGGTTTTCGCGTAAGGGGATAGCCAGCAGGTCATTTCAATCGAATCCGACCCTATTGATCTGACAATTTATTCTCGGAAACGGGCATTACCCATAGGAGAGATTGATTTGTAAGGTCAGAAACAGCTTTTGCGTGATTGAAAATTTCTTCTGCAGTGAATGTAAAATTCTTATGCCGATAATTTTCTGATTTTTTCAGTATTCTAACCATCTTAACGTAATCTTGGTCTTCCGATTGTCGGCTGACAACTACACCATGAATAAGGTCATGCCGGACTTCGGATAATTGTTTCACATTTTCGACTAACTCTAATATTTTGGGTTTTACGGATGCTGTATTAGGCAGACCATTTGCAAATTTCTTTAAAAATCTTAGCTTCCTGTCTAATGCTTGTGGCATCTCAGCCTCAATTTTATCTCCTCCAAAACCAACGTGTGCAATAGTTGACAGGGTATCTAACACAGCTTCTAGGCTGGCCCAATTTATGGTGAATCTTCCCACCGCAATTAAAAATAATATCTCTTTGGATGATTGATCGGATGTTGGCATAAAAAACAAAAACCTTAATGAAAAAGAGCGCGACAACGTGCTGAAAAAAAATGCTCTCAACGTCGCAGAATCATAGCGAAAGTGGACAAGAAAGGCGCGAAAGAGTCAAAACCTTCTCACAGATCAATGGGATCAGACTCGATTGAAATCTGCTTTTGCATTTTTACCACAGAGAGCACAGAGGAACACAGAGCGTTCAAGCCTTCCGCCCGCATGTTGAGCGGGGGGCGGTTTTCTCTGTGAATCTCTGTGTCCTCTGTGGTGATCTGAATTTTCGGTTTCAGGTCACGGGAAAATATCTTTAGCCAACGCTGACAATGTGGTTGGAGTCCATGCCGTCGCCCTTGCGCCACATTCTGAATTTTGTTTCGACGGCGGCGCGGACGGGGGCGGCGATTTCGTCCGGCTGCGCATAAAAGCCCATCTGGCGACGCAAAAGCCCCTTGGCTTCGAGATGGACATAGCTGTAAGCGGGGGCTTTTGCCGCATCCGCCGGGGTGAAAACGGCCTCGATAAACTGCGTTTTCAGCCATAAATCATCGGTCAGGTCGGCAGAGCGGGTCAGGGTTTCAAAAATCCGGGATTCGTTTCGCTGGTCGAGGAACGCCTGAAGCCCCGGATCCCATGTCGTGATCGATTCTTTCAGTCCGTCATAGCAAAGGATTTTGACCGCTGCCGGGCTGCCGGAGGCCTGCGCCATGAGGCTGGCGACCGTATCGACCGCCGCGCGGAAATCCGCCGCGGTGACGCTCTGGAAATATTGGGCAAGGCTCCACCGGTTCATGCTTTTTGTCCTTTCCTGCTGAGACGGAGGGAGCATAGGGGGCGGACAGGAATATGTCAAATTTATCGCGCAGGCTGTGGTCAATCCCCGATGCGCTCTTGACCGGGGCGGCGCGGCGCTCATATTAGAAAGACAGAATTCTTTTTGAGAAAAGGGGTTATCTCATGTCCGCCAGCCATAAAGTTTCCGATGCCAATTTCGAGTCCGAAGTCCTGAAAGCCGCCGGGCCCGTGGTGGTCGATTTCTGGGCGGAGTGGTGCGGCCCGTGCAAGGCGATGAGCCCCCTGGTCGATGAGCTTGCGACCGAGCTGGGCCAGAAGCTGAAAGTCGTCAAGGTCAATATCGACGAAAGCCCCAACGCCCCGACCAAATACGGCGTGCGCGGCATTCCGACCTTCATGGTGTTCAAGGACGGTCAGGTGGTCGATACCCGCGTCGGATCGATGTCGAAATCGCAGCTCAATGACTGGGTCCATTCCGTCATCTGATTTTTCCTTCCCGCGGCTTGCGCGCCAGCGCCCGGGACGACAGGGGAGCAAGGTGCAAAAAATCCTTCTGCCCGAAGCCGGGGACATGCCCGTCCAGAGCGATTCGCTCTGGCGCTGGCTTGCGTTTTTCCTCAAACCGTACTGGAAGACCTTCGCGGTCTTCCTCGGCTTTCGCATCGTCCGCTATACCCTGATCGCGATGATGCCGTTCATGATCGGCTTTACCATCAACGCCTTTGAAAAAGGCTGGGGCTTTGAGGAGCCGGTCAAGCTGGCCTTGATCGTCGGGGCCTATCTGGCAGCGTTCGGGGGCTGCCTGCTCTCCATCCTTCTCTTCGCGCGGGAGGCCGGGGCGGAAGACCGCCTGATCCGCAGCATGACCCTGTTCAGCGTCCGGCACATGAACGCCCTGCCCCTGACATGGCACGAGGCGCAGGGGTCCGGCGGGAAACTGCAACGCGTCATGACCGCGCGCAGCAGCATCAAGCAGATGTACAACATCTATAAATGGACCGCCGTGCCCTTTACCGCGAGCGTCGCGGCGATTGTCCTGTCCATCGTCATGATCGACGCGCCGACGGCGTTCCTCGGGCTTTATGTGGGATTTATCGCCTCGTTCTTCGTCGTCGCCGCCGTCATGGCAAGGCCGATTCCGGCCCTCCACAACCGCCACAACGTCTTCCTCGAAAAACTGATGTCGGGGGTCTATGAATTCGTCAGCGCCGTGCGCACGGTCAAGGCCTTCGACATGGGCGGTTATATCGCCCGCGAGGCCGAGCGGCTGGAATCCGACGGCCACAGCGCCATGACCGACGTGTTCCGCGCCACCTACCTGAAATGGACGGTCCTCAACATGGTCGGGTTTTTCTGGCTGGCGGCGTTTGTCGCCTGCTGCGTCCTTGGCATTTATCAGGGCTGGCTGACCACCGGGGCGTTCGCGACGATTTTCTTTCTGGCGCAGAATTTATGGAACCGGCTGGAGGAGATCGTCTATATGCAGGACGAATTCCTTCAGGCCCGCAACGGTTTCATGCGCCTGACCGAAACCCTCAAGGCCCCGCCGGTCAGCTATGACCACGCGCCGCTGCACCCCCTGCCTCGCGACTGGAAAACCCTGTCTTTCCATGACGTCGATTTCGTCTATACGGGCGGCCTCAGCAAGGCCCCGCCCGCCTTGCGCGACATCACCCTTACCCTCAAACGCGGAGAGAAGATCGCCCTTGTCGGGCGCAGCGGCGCGGGCAAATCGACCTTCGTCAAATTGCTGATGAAGCAGATGGAGCCGACGCAAGGCACGATCCGCATCGACGGCACCGACCTCAAAAACATCCCCAGCCGGGAATGGCTGGGGCATATCGGCTTCGTGCCGCAGGATGTCGAGCTGTTCAACATGACGATCCGGGAAAACATCCTGCTCGACCGCGACGACGCGGAAGACAAGGACGCCTATGCCAGCGCCCTGAAGCACGCGGCGCTCGACCGCCTGATCGAAACCCTGCCGCAGGGCGACGACACCCAGATCGGGGAGCGCGGTATCAAGCTCTCCGGCGGGCAGCGCCAGCGCCTTGGCATCGCCCGCGCCCTCGTCCGCGACGCCGACCTGATTATTTTCGACGAAGCCACGGCATCGCTCGACAGCCTTTCGGAGCAGATCATTCAGGACGCTCTCTCCACCGCCTTTGCCGGGCGGACCATGGTCATCATCGCCCACCGCCTG
>JACPDM010000120.1 GCA_016184045.1 Micavibrio aeruginosavorus
AAAGGCTGCGCGCCGTGGATGGTCGTTCCGTGCACGAAATTGCGGGTGTCATCCGTGTTGCTTACGCGGATGACACCGAAGAAATTCCTCTCGATAGTAAGAATATCCCTGTCGAACAACTGCATCAGCGGAGATACGCCGATCATGACAAGACAGGCGAAGGCTGCGTAGGCGGCCGGCTTCATTCGCATGCTCATCAAGGTGATGACGACGAAAACTCCCGCCAGTATGTGAAGCGCCGGCGATCTCTCGTTCAAGGAGGCATAGAGCAGAGCAAGCGTCGCCGCCGCCGGGATCAGGAATTTAGGGTTTGTCAGGCTCGGCAGAATCCGCTTTGCCGCCGCCGGAACCTGCTCCGCGACGATGGTGCTGAAGACGATGATCACTGCGCAGAACGCAAGCGTGTATTCGAACGGCACCGGGAACAGGACGGGGGCAAGAAATGAATTGAACATCCCGCCCAGAACGCCGCCCAGTGACATATACATATAAAACCCGGTCAGATGGCTTGCTGGAGGGCGCATATTCGCCAGTTTTTTATGGCAGAGAAGGCAGGCGAAGAAGAAAACCGTCGGCGGCACCAGAAAGAATTGCGGCTTTCCGACGAACATGGTGGAGGACATCAGGAAGAGATAAAGGGTGAAGAAGACGCTGAACAACGCAACTGTGGTCTCAATCGATATGATCTCCCGCCGGGCGAACACGATGATGAAGGTTGCAAGATAGATGGCCAGCGGCAAAATCCACAGCAGCGGGGCGGAGGCGATATCTGTTGTGATATAGGTAGTCAGGCCGAGCATAAGGCTGGACGGGATGAAGGCGAGGGCAATCCAGATCAGTTTTGTTTTCAAATCCGGCGCGGGCGCCGCAGTATCCTGCGTCTGGACGGAGGCTGCAGGGCGGAACTTCCAGACCATCAGTGCGCAAAGCGCGGTCAAGCCCGTCAGAAGGCCGTAGCCGGCTGCCCAGACAAGGTTTTGCTGTTTCAGGGTCAGCAGCGGTTCAATCGCGGCGGGATAGGCGAGCAGTGCGCCCATGCTGCCGATATTGCTGGCGGCGTAGAGGAAATAGGGGTTGGCGGCGTCCTTGTGATCGGTCCCGGCGAACCAGCGCTGGATCATCGGTGCGGAGGCGGAAATCGCAAAGAACGGCGCGCCGACGACCGCGGCCATGATACCGAGCTGCCAGAGCGTTGGGTTATCGCCCGCATCAGGGTGCGCCTCGGCCGGAATAGCGACAGGCAGGAAGGCAAGGCAGACAAGAAGCAGGCCCAGATGCAGCAGCGCCTGTTTGCGGATCGTCATGTAATGGCTGGTCAGATGGGCATAACCGTAACCGGCCAGAAGCAGGGCCTGAAAAAACACCATCGCCGTATTCCAGACCGAAGGCGACCCGCCCAGCAGCGGCAGGATCATCTTGCTGAACAGCAATTGCACCGAGAACAGCAAAAAGGCACTGAGGACAAGGGTCGTGGCGTAAACGGGGACGGTCAGTCTGGTTTTCATGGCGGGGTCCGGTTTTTATTTTTTAAAGAGGCTGATAATGTTGGCGTAATCGTCTGTCCATAACCGCGCGGTCTTGCCCTGGAGCTCCTGCCAGCGGGGATGGCCGCGGGTCAGGCGCGCGATGATGTCCGGATTGCGGGTGATGATGACGTAGCGGGCGTCGAGCGACTTGACGCCGGGAAGCGTATCCGAGACCGGTTCGCCCTTGAAATAGGCATAGCGGATTTCCGCGCCGAATTCCTGCGCCATCCGGGCCAGAAGCGGAGCAAGGTCGAGGTGGCGGTTGGAAATATTGATCAGCAGGAAGCCGTCGTCTTTAAGTTTAGAAAAATACAGTGTGAAGGCTTCACGCGTGACGATATGGACCGGGATGCTGTCGGAGCTGAACGCGTCGAGGAAGATCATATCGTAGCCGCGATCTGGCGCTTCTGCGATTTTCAGGCGGCCATCGCCAAGGATGTTCCTGTACGGGCTCCCGCAGTCGGAGAGATAGGTGAAAAGTTTCGGGTCTTCGGCAACGCGAATGACGATAGGGTCGATTTCATAGAAATCGAAAAAGCGGCCCTCTTTGGCGTAGCAGGCCACCGATCCTGCCCCGAGGCCGAGAACGGCGATTTTCTGCGGGCCGGGGGCGGAGAGCAGGGCAAAGGCATCCCCCGCCGGACCGTGCGGGGCGTAATAGGTGAGTGGTGTCAGGCGGTCCTGCTCGGTCAGGGCCTGAGCCCCGTGGATGGTGGTGCCGTGCAGGTAGGTGCGCAGGGGCTTGTCGGCGGAATCCGCAACGCGGGACACGCCGAAGAAATTGCGCTCGACCAGCAAGGTGTGCCTGAACGCGGACCAGTCGTAGCTCGGATGGGTCAGGAAAATAACGCAGATGGCAGCGATAAAGGCGGTCTTCGCCTCCCGGTCCAGCAGGATCATCAGACCCGCCAGCACAAGGACGCAGGACAGCATGATTAGTGCCAGATTATTTCCAAGGAAAATCGCCGCCACCGATACCGCGGCGATGGAAAGGAGGATCAGAGCGTTCTTTTTCAATTCCGCCGCTTGCGGCCATATTCCCGTGGCAAGGAAAGGCGTGAGCAGGGCGGCGGCAAGGCCGAGCGGATATTCAAACGGCACCGGAAAAATCGCCGGGGCGATAAAGGTATTGAACATTCCGCCCAGTACCCCGCCAAGGGAGATATAAAGGTAGAATTCCGTCAGGTGTGAGGCGGCGGGCTTGCGCTGCGAAAGGGCGGTGTGGGCGCAAAGAGCGGCAAGAAAGAACAGCGCCAGATGGATGGCCATGGGGTAAAGGCTGGCGCCGAAGATTCCCTTGACGAACAGCATCGCCACAATGGTCATCAGGGCGCAGAAGAAGAGATAGGCGGTCGATAAACCGATCATTTGCCGCCGGGCGAAGGCCATGATGAAGGTGATCAGGTACAGGGTCAGCGGAATGATCCAGAACAGCGGCGCGGAAGCGATGTCGGTCGTTATGTAGGTCGTAACGCTGAGCAGCAGGCTGGAGGGGATGAAGGCGAGGGCAGTCCAGACAAGGCGCTGGCCGTTTGTCACGGCGGGGCCTGTTGCATTGATGGTTTCAACGATGCGTTTTTTCCCGGTGAGGGCGGCACAAAGGATAAGCATGGCGATCAACCCGCCATAAAGCCATGTCCAGATTCCCGCCTGCATCCGCGTGCCGAGAAAAACTTCGATCAGCAGGGGATAGGCGATCAGCGCGGCAAGACTGCCGAAATTGCTGGCGGC
>JACPDM010000010.1:0-1397 GCA_016184045.1 Micavibrio aeruginosavorus
ATCAGGACGTAGCGCCATGATTTCAGAAAAATTCCAGCGCCCGGAAATAGTCAGCCCCGCGGGAACGCCCGCATCCCTGCGCACGGCCATCGACGCAGGGGCCGATGCGGTCTATTGCGGGTTCCAGAATGCTACAAACGCCCGTAATTTTCCCGGTCTGAATTTCACGCCGGAGGAAATGGAAGACGGTATCGCCTATGCCCACGCGCGCGGGGGAAAGGTCCTGCTGGCGGCGAACACCTTTCCCCCTGCGGGAAAATTCGATATGTGGAAACGCGCCGTCGATCAGGCCGTATCATTTGGCATTGATGCCATCATCGTCGCCGATATCGGCGTTGCCGATTATGTCGCCCGGTCCTACCCGGACCAGCGCCTTCATCTTTCTGTCCAGGCCGGGGCATCGTCGCCAGAAGCGATCAATTTTTATTGCCGCGCCTTCAACATCCGGCGCGTCGTCCTGCCGCGCATCCTGACCGTTCAGGAAATCAAAGCCGTTCACGATGAAATCCCGTGCGAGATCGAGGCGTTCATCTTCGGCAATATCGGCATGATGGCCGAGGGACGATGCAGCCTGACCAATTACGCAACGGGAATTTCCACCAATATGGACGGGGTTTGCTCCCCTGCGTCCGATGTGCATTACGAAGAAGACGAAAAACACAACCTGACGACAAAACTCGGCGAATTCACCATTGACTGCTTTTCCTGCAACGAGATGGCGGGTTACCCCACCATATGCAAGGGGCGCTACCTCGCCGGGCAGCGTAAGGATGCGTATTACGCCTTTGAAGAACCTGTCAGCCTCAACCTTTCCGCCCTGCTGCCGGAGTTGATGAAGGCGGGGGTGACGGCCCTGAAAATCGAGGGGCGGCAAAGATCCCGCGCCTATGTCGAGGCGGTCGTGTCTTCGTTCCGCAAAACCATCGACGCCTATATGGCCGGGGAGACCCCGGAGCTTTCCGATCTTCTGGCCCTGACCGAAGGGAACCGGCAGACGGAAGGCGCATTCAAGAGCAAGAGGTGGCGATGATTTCAAGACTGACCATCGGGCCTGTCCTGTATCACTGGCCCGCCGCGCAATGGAGAGATTTTTATCACCGGATCGCCGATGAAGCGCCGGTCGATACTGTCTATATCGGTGAAGTGATCTGCTCCAAGCGCGCGCCGTTTTACGAACCGCTTTATGAAGAAGTCGCAGAATACCTGCAGAAAGCAGGAAAAAAGGTGGTGTTTTCAACTCTGGCAGAAGTCATGATCCGGCACGACCGGAACATGGTCGCCGGGATGACGGCGATGGAAAACGCCTTGGTCGAGGCCAATGACGCCTCGGCCCTGATTCATCTAACGGGCAAGCCTCATTCCATCGGCCCGTTCATGAATGTCTATAATGAATTCAG
>JACPDM010000010.1:1403-6451 GCA_016184045.1 Micavibrio aeruginosavorus
GGCGGAGCATGTCTGCTTCCCGCCGGAGCTGCCGGAGCAATCTCTGGCCATCCTCGCGCGGCGAGCCAACCAGCTTGATATCTCGACGGAGGTACAGGTTTACGGCCGCATTCCCCTTGCCCTCTCCGCCCGGTGCTACCATGCGAGGGCGCATGGACGTGTCAAGGATAACTGCCAGTTCATATGCGAACAGGATCCGGACGGCATGGAGCTGAAAACATTGCGCGGAAAGCCTTTCCTCGCGATCAACGGGATTGCCACGATGTCCCATACCTGCCTCAATCTGGTGCAGGAACTTGACGATTTGCGCGGCATGGGGATCGGCAATTTCCGCCTTTCGCCGCACAGCCATGACATTGTTGCGGTTTCCAGACTTTTCCGCGCCGCCCTCGACGGCAGCATGGGAACGGCGGAAATCATCGCCGGGCTGGAGAGGGAAAGACCAGACATTCCCTTTTCAAACGGGTTTTACTATCAAAAACGAGGCTATGACTGGATTACGGCGGAAAGATGAGCAAGATTTTACCCCCCGGCGACCAGCGGCGCCTTGACGACCTTCTAAGTCGTTTTACGGACGACGCACAGCATATGATCGGCTACCCCGGGACTCATATCATCGATTTTTCACCGCTGGCTCCGTTTTTAGAATTCTTCCTTAACAATATCGGAGATCCCTATTCCGCCAGTACGTTCCGCCTCAACACCCATGAATTCGAGCGCGAGGTCGTTACCTGGTTCAAACAGATCCTGCGGGCCGGAGAAACTGATGTCCGTGGTTACGTGACCGGCGGCGGCACCGAAGGAAACATGTACGGCATGTACCTCGCGCGCGAGTTGCTCCCTGGCGGGATCGTCTATTATTCCGAGGACACCCATTACAGCGTCGCCAAGATTTTGCGCATGGTCAATGCCCGCAGCATCATGATCAAAAGCCGCCCCGACGGAGAAATGGATTATGACGACCTGATGAGAACGCTGCATTTACATCGCGACGTTCCGCCGATTATTTTCGCCAATATCGGCACCACCATGCGCGGGGCAATTGACAATCTTGAAACGATCAAGACTATTTTGAAAGATCTTGCGATTGCGCGCTCCTATATTCATGCCGATGCGGCGCTGTCGGGCATGATTTTACCCTTTGTGGACGATCCGCAGCCTTTCGGATTCGACGCCGGAATCGATTCCATCGCCATCAGCGGCCATAAAATGCCCGGATGCCCGATGCCCTGCGGCGTCGTTCTGGCGCGGCAGGCGCATATCGACCGCATTGCCCGCTCCGTCGAGTATATCGGCACCAGCGATATGACCGTCGCCGGATCGCGCAACGGATTAACCCCGCTTTTCCTGTGGTATGTCATTAAAACACTAGGCCACGAGGGATTCCGCGACATCATCGCCGAATGTACCGCCATATCGGATTACGCCATCGCGCAATTCAAGGCGCACGGCATAACGGCGTGGCGGCATAAAAACTCTCTGACCGTCGTATTCCCGCGGCAGGCGGAAAACACCCTGAAGAAATGGCAGGTCGCCACGCAGGGAAAAGACGCCCATCTGATCACCATGCCGCATGTCACACGGAATCATGTTGACCAATTCATCACGGATCTGGTCGCAGCCACCCGGAAAACGGAAACGCAAAAAACGGCCATTCCTGCCTGAAAAACAAAAACGAAACACGTCCGCGCACACCGCCGCATTCATGCCGCCGCCTGAATGCGAGAAAAATTTTATCATAACATATTGATATACATCATGATTGATCGGCGGGTCCGCGCGGGCTTGATGCGAATCAAGCCCCGCATCCCAAATTAACGTTAAAGTAGAAGGATGAAATTTTTCTTCATCCTCACGATTGCGCTGCTGCCGCAGGCCGCCAATGCGGCCGAGATACAAATGCCCGTGCGGGTCAAGATTGTACGCATGGTGACAGTTGAAGAGCGCAAGGCTGCCTGCGCTGCCGGATATTCGCTGGCCTGTAGCCTGCTGGAGTCGGACGAACAAAGCCCTGACCCAGACCGTTCGACACCCAGCCGGCAGGACAACAAAATCTCCAGACGATAAAAAACAGCCAGGTCGGAGGGAACCCGGCTGTTTTTCTTTGAGCGAGCCGCTTGATGGTCGCTTAGTGTTTCATCGAAGGCGGAGCAAGAGGTTGATCGGCCTTGAACACCTCCGGATTCTCCGGGCCCTCCACATCCAGAACGCCAACGCCGCCCTTCATCGCGCGGGTCAGCGCGTGATCGACAAGCATATACTTTCCGGGAGCCTCAAGTTTCAATTCAACCATGGTTGCGCCGCCCGGAGCGACCAGCGTCGTCTGAACATTTGTCAGCGGCACCGCCTTGAGCGATCCTTCCGGTGCGACCTTGTCGAAAATCTCGCCGATCACGTGGAACGATGAAATTTTGTTCGGGCCGCCGACGCCGAAGTAAATGCGCACCGTTTCCCCGACTTTCGCCTTGAGCGGCTTGTCGATCAAAGCGCCCGACGCGCCGTTAAAGACATAGTGGGTCGGCATTTCGTCCATCAGCCGCTGAAAATCCTCATTCAGGGGCCCTTTGGCACCGGCTTGCTGCTGCTGGGTATGGATCTCGCCTTGCATCACATAGAATTCGTGATCCACTTTCGGCAGCCCTTCTTTCGGCTCCACCAGGATAAGGCCGTACATGCCACGCGAGATATGCTGTGCGACCGGCGGCGTGGCACAGTGATAGACATAAACTCCGGGATTCAGGGCCTTGAAGGAAAATCCCTTGGTTTCGCCGGGCATGGTGCTGGTCGCTACGGCCCCGCCCCCCGGCCCTGTCACGGCGTGGAAATCGACATTGTGCATAAGCATGCTGTCTTTGGCGTTCGTGAACGTCACATGGACGGTGTCGCCTTCACGGACACGCTCGAACGGGCCGGGAACAGTTCCGTTGAAGGTCCAGTAATTAAATGTGTTTCCTGCATTATCGATCTTGGCGGTGACTTCGACCGCCTGAAGATTGACCTCGACGGTTTTCGGCCCGCGCTTGGCAATCGGCCCCGGCAGAGCCGTAGGCGGCAGAACGATATCCGCCGGTTTCGCCGCCTGCGGCGTTGCAACGGTCAGGGTCGCGCTACCTTTATGATCGGCGGCATGCTGCTCCTCTCCCGCAAACCCGGAAGGCAGCCCCTGGCCGAGGGCCGCCCCGAGTACGCCGACCGCCGCCAGCGCCTTGATGCCTTTGGGAGTGACGATGCGGTTTAAATTTTCTTTGAAAATGCGGTTTGTCTCATTGAAATACGATTTGAGAGCCGCCCAACGTTCATTACTTTCCATTTCCTGTTCCTCTGTTCACCATTTTTGCTAATGGGCCCAATCTAAAGGACACGCCGCTTCAAAACCTTGACCCCGGTCAAATTCCATATGAAAAACACTGCTTTTGCTTTTCTGCCCGGATTTGACCCATGTCAAATTCAACCCCCATCTCTTGTGTCAGTCTTGCCCTATGGACACAACATCTTGTGTTTCATCCGGATTATTTCCACAGACTTAATCACAGCCGAGCAACCAACTTTGATGGACAGGAGAAGCCCTATGGCCGCCATTTCAACCGCCCCCGACGCCAGACAATCCACAGCCCGCACAGCCTCCGGCGTACAAAAGGAATCGGGGGGGCCTGAGTCGATCAAAGTGCCGTCCGCCTCCGCCCTGCAGGACCAGATTACGACGCTTTTCGGCGGAACACAGGTGGATTGCAGCGAAGCCGTGTCGGAATATATCTCCAAATCCGACTGGAGAATCAACGCCAACGCCAATACGGGCTATTCGAATGCCGGGCTGATCAACAACGTCGCGGGCAAGGTGATCGCCAATTTCTGGCTGGACGAAGTCTATGCCGCCGAGGAGGGCGCGGCGCACCGCAAGGGCGATATTCATATCCATGACCTTGATTGCCTGACCGGCTATTGCGCCGGGTGGAGCCTGCGCGCCCTGCTGAACGAGGGGTTTGACGGGGTTCGGGGCCGCGTATCCTCCCGCCCGCCGCGGCATTTCCGCGAGGCTCTGGGGCAGATGGCGAATTTCATGGGCATCCTGCAATCCGAATGGGCCGGGGCGCAGGCATTTTCCAGCTTCGACACCTACCTTGCCCCGTATGTCTTTAACGACAACCTGTCCTTCCGCGAGGTGAAGAAGGCGATTCGCCAGTTCGTCTATAACCTCAACGTCCCGGCCCGCTGGGGGCAATCGCCGTTCACGAATATCACGCTCGACATCACCGTTCCGGACGACCTGAAAAATTCCTTCCCGACCTATAAAGATCTGCATTTCTTCAAGGGGCAGGACAATGCGGAACTGCTGGCCCGGGCGCAAAAACGCGATATGGGCATCCGCAGTCTTGAAGACATGACGTTCAGACACTTCGTCCCGGAAATGGAGATGATCGCCATCGCCTATTATGAAGTCATGACCGAAGGCGATTCCTCCGGCCAGCCCTTCACCTTCCCGATCCCGACCGTCAATATCACCGAAGATTTCGACTGGGATTCGAAAGTGGCGCAGGCGATTTTTGAGAATACGGCCAAGGTCGGATCCTCCTACTTCCAGAACTTCGTCGGCAGCCAGTGGATGAAGAACGAAAAAGGGGAAAAAGTCAGGAACCCGGAAGCCTACTCCCCCGGCGCTGTGCGGTCCATGTGCTGCCGCCTGCAGCTTGATCTGCGCGAACTGCTCAAGCGCGGCAACGGGCTGTTCGGGTCGGCTGAGATGACCGGCTCCGTCGGCGTCGTCACGCTCAACATGGCGCGGCTTGGCTACCGCTTCAAAGGGGACCATGACGGGCTGATGCGGGAAGTCGACAGGTTGATGGATATTGGCAAATCGACGCTGGAGAAAAAACGCGCCTTCGTACAAAAAATGTACGATCGCGGGCTCTATCCGTACACGTCGCGCTATTTGCCCTTCTTCCGCAACCATTTCTCAACCATCGGCGTCAACGGCATGAATGAAATGGTGCGCAACTTCACCGGCGACGAATACGACATCACCGATGAGCGCGGCATCGCCATGCGCCTTG
>JACPDM010000011.1 GCA_016184045.1 Micavibrio aeruginosavorus
TCGGCCTCTACCGCCGGAATGATATCGGCCAGCAGCGGCACCTGCCGCAAATCATCGAGCGTGAACAGTCCGGCGCGCAGCCCGTCTTCGACATCGTGATTGTTATAGGCGATATCGTCCGCCAGTGCCGCGACCTGCGCCTCCAGAGAAGCAAAGGTATGCAGCTGCAAATCCATCTGGCGGTTGACCGCCGTCACCGCGACAGGCAGGCCCGAAGCCGCAGCATCCGCGCCCTTTTCGACCAGCGGCCCGTTATGCTTGGCGACGCCTTCCAGCGTTTCCCAGGTCAGGTTCAACCCCGGCCATTTCGGATAGCGGCGCTCCAGAAACGTCAGGATGCGCAAGGACTGGTCGTTGTGGTCGAACCCGCCGACATCCTTCATGCACTCTTCCATCACGTCCTCCCCCACATGGGCGAAAGGGGTGTGGCCAAGGTCATGGGCAAGGGCCACGGTTTCGGCCAAATCCTCATTCACCATCAGGGCGCGGGCGAGGCTGCGGGCGATCTGCGCCACCTCCAGCGTGTGGGTAAGTCGCGTGCGGTAATGATCCCCTTCGTGATAGACGAAGACCTGCGTCTTGTATTTCAGGCGGCGGAACGCCCCGCAATGGATGATGCGGTCGCGGTCGCGCTGGAAACAGGTGCGGGTCGGGCTTTCGGCCTCGGCATAGATCCTCCCCCGCGAACGGTCGGGCCGGCAGGCATAGGACGCCAGAGGCAGGGCGCAATAATTATAGGAAGTCTGGTCGAAGGATGGTTCTTTCATGGTGTCGGCAGTTTAGCCCCTTGAATATCAATTGAAAATGTCTTTTCAGGGGGTATATTATTAGGCATGAGCGAAGAAAGTTTTAACATTCTGCTGAGCGACGGCCTTGTCCACAAGATCAGGCAGGAGCAAATTGCCCAATCCGACCCCGGCCTGATGCTGCGCGTGTCCATTCACGGCGGCGGCTGCGCCGGATTTCAATACGCGTTTGAATACACCAACGCCCTTGAAACAGGCGACGTCACCTTTGAAAAGGACGGTGTGCGCGTTGTGGTGGATGAGGTATCCCTGCCCTATCTCGACGGGGCGACGATTGATTTTTCCGATGAACTGATCGGCGCTGCGTTTTCCGTTCACAACCCCAACGCCCAGTCGTCCTGCGGCTGCGGCACATCGTTTTCGGTTTAAGGCAAAATGCTATTTAAAAATATGATTTTCATCTCATCCCTCGCGGCTATCCTGTCAGCATGCGCCGCGACACCCCCGGATGAGCCCTATGCCTATCAGAAATATCTGGAAAGCAAAGATTTGCGCATGCCCGCGGCGGAATCCTTCGACCATTGCCGCGGCTATGGCTGTGCCTACCGTGACAATGTGGCCTTAAGCGATACGGAATGGGGAAAAATCGCTCACCCCTTCCGTAAGGCGACGACCGCTGAAGCCGAGCGCGAGGCGATCTCACAGGCAATTGCAGAACTGGAACAGATCGTCGGGGAGAAAACCGGAACCTCCGGCGACATAGCCGGAACCTTCGGCAAGGTCGGCACGCACCAGCTCGATTGCGTCGATGAAAGCACCAATACGACGATTTATCTGGCCGTGATGGATAAAAAGGGCCTGATCAAGCACCATTCAATTTCCGGGCCGACGACGCGCACCCCCTTTACAGGCATGGCTCAGGGCCGGTTCTGGCCACACCAGACCGCTGTCATCTTTGACAACAAAACCAACGCTGCCTATGCCGTCGATTCATGGTTCCGCGACAACGGCGCCCCTGCGGATGTCGTACCGCTGCATGACTGGCTTTACGGCTGGGGCCCGCAAGAAGACAAGGTCGCTTCTGCCCCGGAGCAGACCTCGAAGTAACGTCATGAAAATCGCCAGCTGGAACGTAAACTCGATCAAGGCCCGGATTGACCATGTCAAAACATGGCTTGAGCAAAACCGTCCCGATGTGCTGATGATTCAGGAGCTGAAGGGCGAGAATTTTCCCTTCAACGATTTTGCCGCCCTTGGCTACAACGCCGCCGCTGTGGCGCAAAAAACTTATAACGGCGTCGCCACCCTTTCGCCGCACGCGATTGAAACGCTGGCTGAAAAACTTCCCGGCGACGATGCCGACACGCAGGCGCGCTATCTTGAGACGCGTATCAAGGATATCCGCTTTATCAATATCTATCTGCCCAACGGCAATCCGGTGGATTCGGATAAATTCCCTTACAAGCTGGACTGGATGCGGCGCCTGAAAATCCGCCTTGAAACGCTGCGCATCGCGCAAGACCCGTTTGTCGTCGCGGGCGATTTCAACGTCATCCCCGAAGACCGCGACTGCCACGATCCGCAAGCCTGGGCGGGGGACGCACTGTTCCGGCCGGAAAGTCGCAGCGCTTTTCGCACACTTATTAATCTCGGCCTGACCGATGCCTTCCGGGCTTTACATGTGGGCGGCGGGCATTACACCTTCTGGGATTATCAGGCGGGCGCGTGGCCGCAGAACAAGGGCATCCGCATCGACCACATTCTGCTCTCGCCCGCGCTGGCCGACAGGTTGCAGGATTGCAGCATCGACCTTGCCCCGCGCAGCCTTGAAAAGGCCAGCGACCACACGCCGATCATGGCGACCCTGACCTGAAAAGAGAATTACGGACCCGCGTTGCAGTCCACCGGCTGCTTCAGCAGCGACGGCCAGCGGTTGACCCAGCCCTCTTCATGGGTGGTTTCGTCAACGATGCTGAAGCGGGCGCAGGTGCTCGGCCCCATGGCGTTGCGGAAACTTTCATAGATGCTGGAATCCACGATCTTGTCGCCGACGCCGATGAAATGGTGCTGCGGGATATGCGCGACATCCGCGGCGAAATCGCGCGGATTCATCGAGCCTGCCAGCGGCGGTCGGCCCAGCTTCGCGGTCAGGGCCGCATGATCCAGATCCCCCGCCACGGTCCGCAGGGAGAGGACATCGCCGCGCTTGGCCGCGAGCATCGTCGCCACCGCCGCCCCGCCGTCATAGCCGACGAGGTTGAAGCCGCGAAGGTCATAGCGGCGCTTCAGCTTGTCCAGAACCGTATTCATCGACTCCATCACCTCCAGCGAGAAGCGGCGATCGCCCCAGAATTCTTTCGGGCATTTGGAATCGTCGGCCACCGTGCCGCTATACTGGCAGGGGCGGGCGATATAGATGACGTTGTCGGAAAGATCGCGCGTCGCCAGATGCAGACCGACCGGATAATCCGGCGTCGGGTTCATGGACGCGGCGCCATTTTCGCCATCGCCTTCGAAATAGATCGTCGCGGGCTTCCCTTCCGCATAGACGCGCTCGAACACCGCGATGCTGAACGGATCGGCCGTCACCTGACGCCGGTGCAGGTTGGCGGGAACGGCCAGACGGTTTGCCGCCTCCTCCCGCCAGAGCGGCATGCCGCCGCGCGCGCAGGCCGCCGTTCCAAGCAGCGCGGCAAAAGCCGCCAAAGTGCAGACCAGTTGCGCATTCCTGCGGAGATCGCGAAGCATCATTGGGAAATCCTGAACAAACGGGGTGAGATAAGATTTTTACAACCCGCATATTCTAATCAAAAAAGCAGGCCTTTTCCACCGCCCTTTCGCAAGGCGGCAAGGTTCCCATAGTGCCGGGATCCTATAATATTGAAGGATTTATGGTGCTGCCGCCGGGACTTGAACCCGGGACCTCTCCCTTACCAAGGGAGTGCTCTACCGCTGAGCTACGGCAGCATTGCGCGGAAATGCGGGGGAATGTTTAGCCCATCCCAATCCGGCTGTCCAGCCTGAATTGATCCCGAGGTTTTATGGGGGATTTGGCGGAAAACTCTGGCAAAACCGCCCCGCTCCGTCCTATAAGACCCTTAA
>JACPDM010000125.1 GCA_016184045.1 Micavibrio aeruginosavorus
AAAGCACCTATGCGCGCTGTGGCCTGATCGTAAACGTCACGCCGCTGGAACCGGGATGGGAGGGGCATGTCACTCTCGAAATCTCCAACACCACCCCCCTGCCCGCCAAGGTCTATGCCAATGAAGGCATCTGCCAGTTCCTGTTCTTCAAAGGGTCGAGCGCCTGCGAAACCAGCTACGCCGACCGCAGCGGGAAATATATGGGCCAGCGGGGCGTGACGCTTCCAAAACTCTGAGAATTCCCTCGAAAAAGGGAAAAAAAGACTGCATTTACCGGACAACAGGGGTATAAGGTGCTCCGTTTCCGAAACAATCATGCCTTGGGCAATAGAAAAGGTGTTGTGCATATGACGACCGAAGCGCTGAAACAGCAACCCGCTCCGCAACAGGCCGCCGCCGCAAAATCCGGCACCGACCTGATCCGCATCCATGGCGGCAAGCGGCTGAACGGCACGATCGAGATCAGCGGGGCGAAAAACGCCGCGCTGCCGCTGATGTGCGCCGCGCTGCTGACCGATGAGGCCGTGCGCTTTACCAACATGCCCAATACGCTGCGCGATATCCGCACCCTGACCGCCGTACTGGAAAGCCTCGGCGCGATCATCACCATGGGCCCGGACGGGGAGATGGTGATCCACGCGCAGGAAATCAAAAGCGACCATGCCGATTACGAACTGGTGCGGCAGATGCGCGCCAGCATCCTCGTCCTTGGTCCGCTGCTCGCCCGGATGGGCGCGGCGGAAGTATCCCTGCCCGGCGGCTGCGCCATCGGCACGCGCCCGATCGACCTGCACCTGATGGGCCTTGAGGCCATGGGTGCGAAAATCGAGCTGCATGACGGCTATGTTCGCGCCACCGCGCCGGACGGATTGTGCGGCGCGGAAATCACCTTCCCGAAAGTGTCCGTCGGCGCGACGGAAAACCTGATGATGGCGGCGACGCTCGCCAAGGGGACGACCGTCCTGCACAACGCGGCGATGGAGCGGGAAATTTCCGATCTTGGCGCATGCCTGATCGCCATGGGCGCCGATATTACCGGCCTTGGCACGCCGGTCATCACGATCAAGGGCGTGCCGGCCCTGCATAGCGCCCTGCACAAGGTTATTGCCGACCGCATCGAAACGGGAACCTATATGATCGCCGTGGCGCTGACCGGCGGGACGCTGCGCCTTAAAAACACGCAGACAGAATTCCTCAAGGCCCTGATCGGCCCCTTGAAGGACGCAGGCGTTTCCTTCGACGAAGACGGCGGCGACATCATCGTCCACCGCAACGGAAAGCCGCTGGTCGGCACCGACATCATGACCGCTCCCTATCCCGGTTTTCCCACCGACCTTCAGGCGCAGTTCATGACGATGCTCACGCAATGCGAAGGCGCGGGCATGATTAGCGAAACCATTTTCGAAAACCGCTTCATGCATGTTCCGGAACTGTGCCGCATGGGCGCCAACATCACCGTGCAGGGCAATGCCGCCATCGTGCGCGGGGTGAAGAAACTCAAAGGCGCGGAAGTGATGGCAACGGATTTGCGGGCGTCTGTCGCGCTTGTTCTCGCCGGACTGGTGGCGGAAGGAACGACCACCGTCGATCGCATCTATCACCTTGACCGCGGCTACGAAAACCTCGTCGAAAAACTTCAGGCCTGCGGCGCGGAAATCGAACGCATCAGGGAAAAATAGAATCGCGGATGGACACGGGCCGGCGCGAATACTATCTTGCTCCGTGTCCGCCCCGGTTTTTCTCTGGTTAAGGAAATGGCTCCGCAATCCCTCCGCGCGATCACCCTGCATGAAACAGCCAGCCTGTCCTTCCTGAAATCGGAGAAGGATCAGGCGATCCGCGATTTGTGCGATGACGCCGTTTTCCGGCCCGCGAACACGGCCTCCCCCGGCCCCTATGACCTGTCCTTAAGCATTCAGGACGGGCGGCTGGTGCTGGAGATGGCGGAGCAGGACGGAACGCCCCTGCCCGCCCTCGTCCTTTCGGTCAGGCCCTATACCCGGCTGATCCGGGATTATTTCATGCTGATCGAAAGCTACGAAAAAATCCGCGTCACCGGCACCGCCTGCCAGCTGGAGCCGATCGACATGGCGCGGCGCGGCCTGCATAACGAAGGGGCGGACCTGCTGATCGAGCGGCTGGAGGGAAAAATCGCCCTCGACCACCCCACGGCCCGCCGCCTTTTTACCCTGATCTGCGCCCTGCACGGGCAGCATTTTCCGGTGTTTTAGGCGGGTTATTGCTTTCCCGCCGCTTTCTGTGTAAATAAACACCTGAAATAACTTATTGAATTGGTTCAAACCCGCATGTCAAAAGAAGACCTGATGGAATTCAAGGGCGTTGTGACGGAGATTCTCCCCAATGCCATGTTCCGCGTAAAACTCGAAAACGATCACGAAGTTCTGGCGCATACCGCCGGAAAAATGCGCAAGAACCGCATCCGCGTTCTGGCGGGCGATACGGTCATTGTCGAAATGACCCCGTACGACCTGACCAAGGGCCGCATTATCTTCCGTGAAAAATAGACTGATCCTTGCCTCCGCGTCACCGCGCCGCGTCGATCTCCTGAAACAGATCGGCATCGTTCCCGATTCCATTATCCCCGCCGATATCGACGAAACCGCCCGCAAGGGCGAGCTGCCCCGCGCCTATGCCGGACGCATGGCGGCGGAGAAGGCGCAGGCTATCGGGCCGCAGGGCGGCTTTATTCTGGCCGCCGATACGGTCGTCGCCGTTGGCCGCCGCATCCTGCCCAAGGCGGAAACGGCGGAGCAGGCGCAGGAATGCCTCACCCTGCTTTCGGGCCGCCGCCATACGGTCTATAACGGCCTTGCCGTCATCACCCCGCAGGGGCAGCTCCGCCGGCGTATCGCCGCCACGACCGTGCGATTCCGCCGTCTGGAAGCCCCGGATATCGCCGCCTATATCAATAGCGGCGAATGGGAGGGCAAGGCGGGCGGGTATGCCATACAAGGGCTCGGGGCCGGGTTTATCCCCTTTATCGGCGGCTCATACTCGACAGTGGTCGGCCTATCCCTTTATGATACAATGCAGATTCTGAAAGGGGCTGGGTTTTGGGGAAGTCCGTTGACATCCTGATCGAGGAAATGGATGAAAGCCTGTGGGCCGCCGTCGTCGAAGACGGCCGCCTTGCCGGGCTTGAAGTCGATCCTCCCGATGAAGAGGTGCGCTGGGGCTCCGTCTATTGGGCGCGGGTGTTCCGCATCGACGCCGCCCTTGACGCCGCCTTTGTCGATCTGGACGGCGTGAACAAGGGCATCCTCAATTGCGGCGATGTCTATCTGAAGAACGCCGACGGAACCATCACCAAGGGCGGGAATATCGCCGTCGGAAAATTGCTGCGCCCCGGGCAGATGGTCGCCGTGCAGGCGAAAAAGGGCTACCTGCCCAGCGCCGACGACGATGAATCGCCGTTCAGCGAAGACAAGATCCCGACCGTCAGCATGAATATCGCCCTCAACGGCCGCTACCTCATCTATACGCCCAACGCCCCTGAAAACCGCGTGTCGCAGCGCATCCGCAACAAAAAACTCCGCGCCGATTTGATGGCGATGCTCGACGCGCTGGAGGAAGTGCGCGGCATGATCCTGCGCGCGGCGGCGGCGTACACGCAGACCGACGTGCTGATCCGCGAATCGCGCATCCTCAAGGCCATCTGGGAACAGTTGCAGCCGCATTTCGACGGCGAGGAGCCGGGGCTAATCATGGAGGGGCAGGACGCCCTGCAGCGCCTCCTCGCCGATTTCGCCGGGCGGCATATCGATCGCATCGAAGTCGTCACCATGGATCATTACCAGCAGGTCGAGGAATGGTGCGAAATCTTCGCCCCCGATCTGGTCACGAAAATTACGCCTGTGGAGGTCGCGGACCCCGAGGCCGGGCTGGCCCTCCTCGAACACCGCGACCTGATGGGGCAGATCGAGGATTTGTTCCAGCCTTATGCGATCCTCCCCGGTGGCGGCAGCATCATTATCGAGCAAACCGCCGCCCTGACGGCGATCGACGTCAATACCGGCGGCGACAAGCGCGGGCGCCTTGCCGTCAATCTGGAGGCGGCGGAGGAAATCGCCCGCCAGATCCGCCTGCGAAACCTCGGCGGCATGATCGTCATCGATTTCCTCAAAATGCGCTCGAAAGACGACGAAGCCGCCCTGATGAAGACCTTTGAGGAACGCATCATGGACGACCCCTGCACCGTCCAGATTCACGGCATCTCCGGCCTTGGCCTGATGGAAATCACCCGCGCCCGCCGCACCCCGGCGCTGGCCGACCGGTTCGAGAGCATTTTTGAGGAATAGACGGTTTTTTCTTGAATTTTCCGGCCATGCCCGCCTTAATGGCGTCCATGACTCTGAAAATAGATTTTGAGCAGCGGATCAAGGCGCTCCGCGACGACCGCCGGAACGAAAACGGCTACACCAGACGCGACATTCATCTCGCGCGCTTCATGGCGGCATGGAAACCCCTGACCGATCATATTCAGGCGCTGGCCGACCGGCATCTTCCCGCCGACAAACGGCTGCGCATTGAATTCGGCGTCAACGAAACCCTGGAACTTAACCTGAAATTCGTCCTTGAAACCGACAAAGCCGCGGAAGACCCGTCCTATGAAAGATACCCGGATTCGCGCTGGTGGGGCGTGAGCACCCTGTATTTTTTCAATTCCAATCAGGGTATCGTCGCGGATTCGATTTTGGGATTGCGCCGCCTCAGCGACCTCTTCAAACGCAATAACGAGAACGGCCGCTTTGCCCTTAACCTCGTCGATATCGGCGAACCGGACCCGAAGCTGAAGGGCATCGTCATCCATCCCGGCCGGGTGGAGCCCGCCTGCGACCTGCTGGAATACTGGCTGGCCAAACAGATCGCCTTTCAGTTCAATCCCGCAATGGTTAACCCGAAATCCGGCCTTGAAATCACCATAAAACGCCGGGATTCAGACCCCGAAAACGGCCCCCTATAAGAGGGCTGGACAAGGCCGCCCGATTTCCTTATAAACCCTCCCATCCGTCGGAGTGGCCATGTAGCTCAGTCGGTAGAGCAGACGACTGAAAATCGTCGTGTCGCTGGTTCGATTCCGGCCATGGCCACCACTTTAAAATCAATGGATTAGCCCGTTTCCCCCCGTCAGAATCGCGTTTTGCCCGGAAATTTGCCCGCGTGAAACCCGCCCTTTCCTTGGCTTTCCCACCCCTGCCTGAATAAAACCCGGGCAAATGGCGGGCAAAAACAGGAAAAGCTCATATAAAAATGTGTGTATTTAATGTGTAAAAAATTCTCGCATGGTGTGTAACTAGTGTGTATTATAATTACATAGACACTGAGAAAAAATGAACAGCAAGCAAATCATCAAGGCACTGGAATCTGATGGCTGGATCATGGCGGGTCAAAAAGGCTCCCACACTCAGTTTAAGCACCCGATCAAGCCGGGCCGGGTAACGGTCCCCCACCCGAAAAGGGACATACCGATAGGGACACTGAAAAGCATCGAAAAACAAGCCGGGATCAAATTTTAAGACCCCGGCAGAAAGCGGAGACGAAAAATGGACTACATCGCATATCTGTATAAAGAGGCTGATTCAGATTTCGGGGTGAGCTTTCCGGATTTTCCGGGATGCATCACTGCGGGTAAAACCCTTGAAGAAGCAAAAACAATGGCACAAGAAGCCCTTCAGTTTCACATTGAAGGAATGGTAAGCGATGGCGCCGAGATCCCCCCTCCGTCCTTTCTGGATGATTTGAAAGACGATCCCGACATGAAAGACGCTGTTTGCTTTCTCGTTTCTATAAGCGGAAAGAAAGTGGTGCGGGTCAATATCACCATGACAGAGGATAAATTATCCGAGATCGATAAACGGGCGAAGGCTGAAGGAAAAACCCGGTCGGCCTACATGGTGGATTCTTCCCTGTAAAATAAAATCGTCGTGCCGCTGGTTCGATTCCGGCCATGGCTACCACGGTTTCCCTTATTCCCCGACCAGCATCGCAATCGCGCTTTTCCACCCCTTATAAAGGGCGTCGCGTTTTGCGCCGTCCATCGCCGGGCTGTAGCGGCGCGCGCATTGCCAGGCGCGGGTGATGTCGTTGAGGCTGTTATAGACCCCCGTCTGAAGACCCGCGAGATAGGCCGCGCCCAGGGCGGTCGTTTCCGTCACGCGCGGAATATCGACCGGGCGGTTGAGCATGTCGGCAAGGAACTGGCAGACGAACTGGTTGGCGACAAGGCCGCCATCGGCGCGGATAACGTCGGGGCGGAAACCGGAATCGCCCGTCATCGCATCCATCAGGTCGAGTGTCTGGTAAGCCTGCGCCTCCAGCGCGGCGCGGACGATATGCGCCGCCGTGCTCTCCCGCGTCAGGCCGGAAATCATGGCCCGCGCATCGGGCCGCCAGTACGGCGCACCAAGCCCGGTAAAAGCGGGAACGAGGTAAACGCCGTTATTGTCAGGAACGGACGTTGCCATGGCTTCGCTTTCCGGCGCGCGCTTGAACAGATGCATCCCGTCGCGCAGCCATTGCACCGCCGCGCCCGCAACGAAGATCGAGCCTTCAATCGCATAGGTGGGCTTGCCGTCGAAACGGTAACCCACCGTTGTCAGCAGGCGGTTTTTCGATTCCTTGAATTCCGGGCCGATATTCATCAGGGCAAAGCAGCCCGTGCCGTAGGTCGATTTGACCATACCTTCTGCAAAACAGGCCTGCCCGATCAAGGCCGCCTGCTGGTCCCCGGCCATGCCGCCGACCGGCAAGGCGCGCCCGAGAAGGTCAGGAACGGTCACGCCGAACGCCGCGACATTGTCCCGGACCTCCGGCAGGATCGCCCGCGGAATATCGAGCATCTTCAAAAGTTCGTCGTCCCAGCTCTGGGTCACGACATTATAGAGCATCGTGCGCGAAGCATTGGTCGCATCCGTCGCATGGATGTTCCCGCCAGTCAGTTTCCACAAAAGATAGCAATCGACCGTGCCGAAGGCGATATCACCGGCCTCTGCCCGGCGGCGCACGCCGGGCACGTTGTTCAGAATCCACGCCACTTTGGTGCCGGAGAAATACGGATCCAGCAGCAGGCCGGTTTTGGCCCGCACCTTGTCCTCATACCCGGCAGCCCGCAGATTGTGGCAATGCTCCGCAGTCCTGCGGTCCTGCCAGACGATGGCGTTATAGACAGGCTCCCCCGTCTTGCGGTCCCACAGGATGGTGGTTTCGCGCTGGTTGGTGATGCCAATCCCGGCGAGAAATTTCGATTGGTCCGGAACGTCGTCCAGCACCGCGCGGCACGCCCAGAGTGTATCGTTCCAGATATCCTTGGCGTCCTGTTCGACCCAGCCCTTGTGCGGGTAGTGCAGCGCCAATTCTTTCTGCCGCACGGCAAGGATGTCGCCCGCCTTTGAAAACAAAATCGCGCGCGAACTTGTCGTTCCCTGATCGATCGCCAGAAGCGTCGGCGTACTCATCCCGAAAATCCCTGTTATTTCCCCATAAAGTCCCGCACATTTTCAATCGTCGTATGGGAAATGTGAAGCCCCAATCTGGATCGCCGCCACAAGATATCCTCCGCCGTTCTGGCCCATTCATGGCGCTTGAGGTAATCCAGCTCGGCTTCATAAATTCCATCCCCGAACGAACGGCCAAGGCTTTGCGTTCCGCGCGCGCCGGAAAGCAATCTGTCCATGCGTGTGCCATAGGCTCTGGCATAGCGCCGCACGACATTCTCGGACAGCCAGTGATAGCGATCCACCTGCTCCTGAACAAAACTGTCGAAATCGCCGTTCAGAATGTCGCCGCCCGGCAGCGGCACGGTATCGGTCCAGCCGAGCTGGCTGCCCGGATTCTCGTTGACCCGCGTCCAGAGCGGCAAAAGCCGCCCGACCGCTTCCTCCGCCAGCCGCCTGTATGTCGTGATCTTGCCGCCAAAGACGGAGAGCAGCGGCGCACCGAAAGACAGCTCCATTTCCAGATGGTAATCACGTGTCACCGCGCTGGCCCGGCCACGCCCGTCATCGATCAACGGGCGCACGCCGCTATAACTGTGCACGACCTGCCCCGGATCGATTCCGGTTTTGAAATAGCGGTTGATTGCATCGCAAAGATAAATTTTTTCTTCCATGCTGATGACCGGCTTTGCCGGATCGCTGGCATAATCACTCTCGGTCGTGCCGATCAGGGTGAAATGCCCTTCATAGGGAATGGCAAATACGACGCGCCTGTCCGGCTGCTGCAAAATATAGGCCTGATCACCGTCGAACAGGCGCGGAAGGATAATATGACTGCCCTTGACCAGCCTGACATGCGGCGTTCGTTTCGCGACGGCCAGATTGTTTCCATCCAGAACCTGCCGAACCCACGGCCCCGCCGCGTTGACGACCATGGCGGCGGTTTTCGTTTCGGTATCGCCATTTTCGGAATCGCGCAGTTCGACATGCCAGACCCCGTTTTCAACGCGCAGCCCCGTGCAGGCCGTGCGGGTCAGGATATGCGCCCCAAGCTCCGCCGCGTCCAGCGCGTTCAAAGCCACCAGCCGCGAATCCTGCACCCAGCAATCGGAATAACGAAAACCTTTTTTGTATTTGTCCTGCAGCGGCCTGCCATAGTCATGCGCCCACAAATCCAGCGGCCCGGATTTTTTCAGACGCTCAAGCCCGCCAAGATGGTCGTAGAGATAAAGCCCGGCACGGATCATCCATGCGGGCCGCATCCCCCGCGCCTGCGGCAGGACGAAATCCAGCGGCCAGATGATATGCGGCGCAAGACGCAAAAGAACCTCGCGTTCCTTTAAAGATTCTTGCACCAGCCGGAATTCGAAATATTCAAGATAACGCAGGCCGCCATGGATCAGTTTGGTCGAAGCCGAAGACGTCGCCCCGGCCAGATCCTGCGCCTCGGCCAGCAGCACGGACATGCCCCGCCCCGCGGCGTCCCGGGCTATGCCCGCGCCGTTGATCCCGCCGCCGATAATAATAAGGTCGTAATCGGTGTTCATCCCGAAACCATCAAACTGTCCCGGACGACTATGCCTACCCCTTTACCCCAAAGCAATGGAGAAGGAGAAATGGGTGACGAGATCCGAAATTCAGTGTTACAATCCTGAAGCTTATTTCTGTAAATCTATCCTTCCCTGTTTTCCTTCCTGTGTTGAGATCACTCTGGTTTCTTTTCTGCGTTGCGGGCGTAACGATGCCCTGCGCTGCCGCATGGGCGGCAGGAGGTGCTACGCCTTCCCTGCTTGGTCCCCTTGGCCTCAACATCGTTCCATCCGCCCGGATGGAGGAACCCGGCACGCTACGCTTTGGCGCTTCAACGCTCGATCCTTATGTCCATGGATATCTGTCTTTCCAGCTTGCCGACTCTCTCAACATCGCCCTGCGCCAGACGGCCTTTGTTTCGGGACTCAATGACGAGGCCGACCGCCTTTATCCAGGCGTGGATTTAAAACTGCGTCTGACGGAGGAAACAAAATACGCCCCTGCTGTTGCCATCGGATTGATCTCCGCCCTAGGCCATAAACGCATGGCGGGGGAATATGTGGCGGCATCAAAACGCTGGAACGCATTCGATTTTACGGCAGGACTCGGCTGGGGCCGCTATGGCAGCGCGGCAACTTTCGGCAACCCCTTAAGCGCCCTTGGCGATCATTTTGATGCGCCGCGCGCCCTTGACGGCGATATGCCAAACGGGCCGGAAGACTGGTTCACCGGGCCGGATATCGGCCTGTTCGGAGGCGTCGAGTATTTCACGCCGATCGACGGGCTTTCTCTCAAACTCGACTGGGGCGCAGACCGCTTTGTCGCCGAGAAAACGTCTTTCGATTTCGACGCCCCAGCGCCATGGTCTGCCGGCGTGACGTACACCCCTGTAAGCGGCGTCGATCTTGGCCTTGGCATCATCGGCGGCGACAAAATTCTGGCCAGCCTCAATCTGCGCAGCCTTGTCGAAAAATGGCCGGGACGCAACCGTCAGGAGACAACCCCGCTTGCCCTGCGCACTATCGGCGGCACGCCGGATAAAACCGCGCCAGTTTCCATGCGGGTGACCCTGAACGCAGACCCGGACGAGCCGCTGCCGCGCCAGATCGGTGCCGCCGCCCGCTATCTGGCGGCCAAAACGGGAACACAAGCCGAAGAATTTCTAATCGCCACGGATATTTACGGCTTTCGCGGTCCGACCCTGCGCCTGATGCGCCGCGATCTGGAACAAGCCATCAAACATCAGGGCAGCCCGCAGGAAATCTGGCGCAGCGCCGTCGTGGCTCCGTCCCTCCCCGCCAGCACTGCGCCGGAAAGGGGGGAGGAAACCCTCACCGCCCTTTCATGGCCGCGCTTTCGCCTAAACCTTGACACACAGGCCAGCCTGTCGGAGGAGGACAGCGGCATCCTGTACCGCACATCGGCTATCCTTGAAGCTGGAGAACGCCTTTTCCGCCATGCCGTGATGGGGGTCGGCCTTCGCTTCAACAGCCCCAACAATCTGGGTCAATTGGAGGACATACGCACCGACTCTTCCTCCTCCGCGCGCAGCGATGTTGCACGATTCGCCGGAAAAACCGTCACGCTCGACCGCCTGTACGGTGCATGGACAAAAAGTTCAGGCGACGGGCAATGGCACGGGCTGCTTGTGGCCGGATATCTGGAGGAAATGTATGGCGGCGTCGGCGGTGAAATTCTTTACCGCCCGTTTGGAAAGACATACGCCTTCGGTGCTGAATTGTGGAACGCCGTAAAGCGCGATCCGGACTCGGCATTCTCCGGCACGTTCAGCGGCGATCACGCCCTGACCGGATACCTCAAGGCATGGTATGAAATCCCGCAGACCGATCTGACCGTCGGCCTTAAAGCCGGGCGTTATCTGGCCGGGGATATCGGCGCGACGCTTTCCCTGACGAAATACGCCGAAAACGGCGCGCGGATCGAAGCCTTCGCCACCGCCACAGATCAATCCGATTCCGATCCGTTCGGCGGAACGACACACCTTTACAGCGGCCTGCGCCTGACCCTGCCGATCGGCAATGCCCCGGCCCTGCCGCGGGGCAGCCAGGTGCGCCTTGCCGCCGTGCCTTTAGGCCGCGATACAGGCCAGTCGCTCGACTCGCCCATGCCGCTTTACGAAAGCACGGAGCCCCTGTCTTACCGTCACATCACCCGGCATTGGACAAAAGTCGTGGAATAATGCAGACGCAAAAAAAACGCGCGGAATTGCGCCGCGCGTTCTTGCATGTCGTCGCATTATCTTCAGATGCCGGAAACGCGCTGCCTGTGCAGGAAGATCGACTCCGCCAGCCGGTCTGCGGCGCGGCCCGTGGTAATATTCTGCTGTTCGGCGAGCAGGAATATTTTTTCAATCGTTTGCTCGATCCGTCCGACATGGGCGATCATCGCATCGCGCGTCAGGGCATAAGGAAACGGATTGGTGTCGATGCGGCGGAAATATTCATACGCCACTGCAATCACTCCGCCCGCATTGATGGCGTAATCCGGCACATAAAGAATATTCTTCTGCGTCAGACGATCTTCGTCCTGCGAAGTCGCAAGCTGGTTGTTGGCCGCCCCGGCGACAATATCAAAGTTCATTTGCGGAATGGTATTCTCATTCAGCTGCGCGCCAAGCGCGCAGGGCGCGAAAACATTCGCATCGACGCTGAAGATATTTTCCGGCTGCATCACATGGACATCCGGCATCTCGGCGCAGATTTGCTCCAGCACCGCCTGGCGCACATCCGTTACCACCAGTTCGACGCCTTCTTCATAAAGGTAACGGCACAGATCGTAACCGACCGCGCCGAGTCCCTGCACCGCGACCTTGAGGCCGATCATGGCATTGGCGCCGTAACGATGGCGGGTAGCGGCGCGGATGCCGCTATAGACGCCCCAGGCCGTAATCGGAGACGGGTTTCCGCCGAGATCGCCCGTGCCGTCGCCAGGCAGGCCGACGACATATTCGGTTTCCTTCGCCATGGCGATCATGTCGCGCTCACCCGTGCCACTATCTTCAGCGGTGATATAGTCGCCTTTCAGACTGTTGACGGCACGGCCCATGGCCGTCATCAAGGCTTCATTCTTGATCTTGAACGGATCGCCGATAATCACGCTCTTGCCGCCGCCCAGCGGCAGACCGGCCAGTGCGTTCTTGTAGGTCATGCCGCGGGACAGGCGCAGAACATCGCGGATCGCCGCAGCTTCGCTCTCATAAGGCAACATCCGGCATCCGCCCAGCGCCGGGCCGAGATTACGATTGTGAACCCCGATAAACGCCAGAAGCCCGGTCTCAGGATCTTCAATCCGGCGCACGCGCTCATGCCCGTCATAATCGGCAAAGGCCGCCAGTTCGTCCGCCCGCAGGTCTTGTATATTCATCGCGCTACTCTCTTAGGCAAAAGATTTTCCAGCGAAAATTATATCACGGTCCGTCGCCGACCATGCCCGGTTTGTTTCCCGCACCGCGATATAGCAAGATTGCTGCCCCTGCCGCAGGTTTTTTGTAAAAAAGAAACCGTTGACGGGCGTCAACGGTTTTTTAAAGTTTTGCATTGGTCAAAGGGTAAAGTCGAAGTCACCTCAGAGAAAAGAGAAAAAATCCCGCAATATAAACACTGTAAATAAATGGGCCTTGTAATACCCGCTTGTTTGTCCCGCCTGGCCGCCTGTTGTCGGATGGCCGCCTATGGTCTGTCTTTCGTCCTCAACACGTTTGCAACACCTGTTCGTTTTACTGCAACCGTCTATATTTCTATCTTATGTAAAATTTTATGTAAATACAACTGTTATTTTATCGAAAGAAGCAACCTGCTGATTTTCCTTATAAATCCCCCTCAAGGGCTGCCACAAGCCCGGTAAAATCCGGCGGCAGGGCACTTTCAAAGGCCATTTCCTCCCCCGTTACGGGATGGATAAAGCGGATTCTGGCCGCATGCAGGGCCTGACGCGGGAATCCCAGCACCCTCTCCACGGTTTCCGCCCCGTATCCAGCCTTCCGCAGCAGACTGCGCTGCCCCGTCGCCTGCATGCCGTAGAGCGGATCGCCCAGCAAGGGATGGCCGATCGCACTCATATGCACGCGAATTTGATGCGTGCGCCCGGTCTCGAGATCGCACTCGATAAAGCTGACGACGTCGCGATACACAGCCATGCGCCGGTAATGCGTGCGCGCCTCCCGCCCGCCTTTTGTCGGCACGGTCATTTTCATGCGGCTATTGGCATGACGCGCAATCGGCTTGTCGACCGTGCCCCTGGGCTGGGTCACCTTCCATACCAGCGCGCAATAGGTCCGGCTCAAGGAGCGGTCCTCAAGCTGCGCCGCAAGGCCGCGATGCGCGGCATCGGTCTTGGCCACGACCATCAATCCGCTTGTATCCTTGTCGAGGCGATGCACGATCCCCGGGCGGATCACACCGCCAATGCCCGAAAGCGTATCGCCGCAATGATGCAGCAGCGCGCTGACCAGCGTTCCTGTCCAGTTCCCTGCCCCCGGATGCACAACAAGGCCCGCAGGTTTGTCGATGACCAGAAGGTGCGCATCTTCATGCACGATCGTCAGAGGAATGTCTTCCGCCTGCGGCTGCGCCGATACAGGCGGTGGAACGGTCAGGGAAATTTCCTGCCCCGCCATGACTTTCAGCGAAGCATCGGCGCATACCTTGCCATCAAGAAAAACGTCTCCGCTTTCAATCAGAACCTTGAGGCGCGAGCGCGACATCTCCGGGCAAAGAACGGCGAGTGCCTTGTCCAGCCGCACGGATGAAAGATCATCCGGAACGATGAATGTTTCATCGCCGCCATCCTGATCCTCCTCCATCGCAGAATTCATCTCGCTCATGGCGCGGGGGCGGATTCCGGCATCACGCACGGATCGGTATAGGGATCGAGGGCGGACGCGACGAAAACCCAGCCTTCATGATGGATTTCCCCCGGCATGGCCTGTGCGATGGCTGCGGCCTGATCCGGGCTGGGCGCGGGCGGGCCGTATGCGTTCGCTCCGGCTGCCGCGGCCTTTTTCTGCCGCGCCAGCGCGTCTGTAATCAGTTCAACGGCGTTTTCATTCTCCTGCACTGCCGCTGCACGTTCGATAAAGGCGGTAACGATGCGCTCGCCGTTCCACGGTTCGCCAGAACCGATAATCAGCTGGCTGGCCTGCGCGCTTTGCCCCTCAAGGTAGGAATCGTCCTCCATCACCCCGCCACGCGGGGACATGGTGAAAAGCCGGATATGATCCTGCTGCCCTTCGGCCTTATCAACCGCCCTGGCATTGGCCAGAACGCTGATGCGCCCGTCGCCGTAAGCCCGGATGCTGCGCCCGTCAAGGGCATATCCCGTCTGGCGCAGATACCGCTGCCATACCGGCACGCCCATGGCATCGACCTCGATCACCCAGACCGCGCCCGGCCCGCCGCCGATCGGCATCACCTGCCCGGTCAGGACGTAGTGATCTCCGGACTGGTCGGCGGCCTTGGCAAAGCCGCTGCGAAACAAAGCGGAATCGCCGCGCGGATAAGTGTTCTGCCAGACGATTGTGCCGTCGTCGTTCAGTTTTAAAATCCATCCGGCCATCCGCCCGTCTTCGTTGCGGATGCGTCCGCCCGCGATATAGTGGCGGGCATCGGCGACGCTGACGCCGTAAATCTGGTTGGGAATGCCGGGACGGTAGGCGCGTTTCCACAAAAGCCGCCCGGAATCGCTGACGCGGAACAACATGCCGTGCTGGTCGCTCTGGTCCTTGCGGTTGGTGGCATGAACAATGGCCAGAAAACCGCTTCCGTCTACGGCTTGCGACAAGCCGAGCGATTCATAATCAAAAGCCGCGTCCTTCAAAACCATCTCGCGCAGGAATTTGCGCCCGGCGTCGTACCAGGCAAGACGCACCCATTTCTCGGAATCGCGCGGCCCGCCTGCCATGTTGGATGAAACGATATAGCCGCCGCTCGTTTCCAAAATGCCGCTGGAGCGCTCGGCCGGTTTTGCGGGATAGCGCTTTTCATCGACGGCGCGGCCACGGCGGTTCATTTCGATAAGCAGATGCGCCGTCGGCTTGAAGTCCTTGTCCAGCGATTCGCCCGCCGCCAGAAGATTGCCGTTCTTCATCGCCACCGCCGCCGAAAACTGGACGAGGTCGCTCTTGCCGCCGAACGTCGCGTCCCAGACGACGGGCGTGCCGAAAAACGGCGGGCGCAGACTGACTATTGCCTCCGGAACGATGCCGCACGCGGGCGACCCCGGCCCGGCGGATTGCGCACGGGCCTCCGTTGGCGCGGCCATCGCCGCCGCCAGTGCGAGCGTCAGTAAACCCATGCGCAAGGGGATCACGTCCGAGACTTCCTTTCCTTCGGGTTTCTAGCATGAAACGCGGCCACGGGCCGCATGCAAAAAACCGTTGGATATTCACTTTATCGATTATACTGTCATCCCCGGCAAGGGAGCAATGAATGCGTATTCTGATCGTCAGCGACGCCTGGCATCCGCAGATCAACGGGGTGGTGAGGACCTATGAAGATCTCAATGCCCATCTGGAAAATGACGGCCATGTCGTGCGCGTCATCGGTCCGCATGATTTCCCGCGCCGCATGCACATGCCGGGCTACCGCGAGATCGAACTGGCGATCGCCCCGGCACGGCATCTTAAAAAGCTGGTCGATGATTTCAGGCCGGAGACGATCCATATCGCCACCGAAGGCCCCCTCGGCTGGGCGATGCGCCGCCTGTGCCTGAAGCGGGGCTGGCCGTTTACGACCGCCTTCCATACCCATTTCCCCGATTATGCCGCCCTGCGCGCGAAACGTTTCTGCCCGCCTTTGTCGCGCCCCGTCCATACCCTTGGCGTGGCAATGATGAAGCATTTCCACAAACCTTCCGGCGCGGTGATGACCACCACGCCCAGCGTCGAGGCGACCTTAAAGCAATGGGGAATCGCCGTCCCGCTGCACCGCCTGACCCGCGGGGTGCGGACGGACATTTTCCACCCCGGCGAAAAAACCCTGTTTTCCGGCCTGCCGCGTCCAGTCGCCCTGTTCGTCTGGCGGGTGGCGGT
>JACPDM010000123.1:0-837 GCA_016184045.1 Micavibrio aeruginosavorus
CAATGCGGCGACGTTCAATTACCCGCTCATCAGCGGTCTGACGGGGATCGTCCTGACCTTCCTTGAGGATGCGCGCCGTTACGATAAAAAAGTGCTCCAGATCGTCGATCTTCTGCACAAGACCATCCTGCTGGTCCTGGCGCGGAAAATGACCGGCGACGGCGGGACGCAAGGCATGGCCTTGCAGGAAGCCTTCCGCGATCTGTGCCAGAAACTTGTCAGAAAACTGAACGCCTGAATTCTCCGCTTTATTTTCCGGGAACTTTCACACCGCGGCTCTCATTGTCTTCCTGAAGAGGTTTTTTTAAAACCGATGGGAGAATGCAATGAGATTAGTATCCTGCATGCTGTGTTCAATCGCGTTCATCGCATCCGGCGGCTCTGCGGCAATGGCGGAGGGTGCCGCCCGTTCGGCAACCTTTTGCGGCGGCTGAACAGGCTTATGCGGATATTTCAGCCTTCGACAAATGGACCGGGATGCTGGCCCGGCTCGATAGCGCGCGCGGCATGCCGCAGGAATGGCGCGAGTCTTTATCGGTCATGCGGGCCCTGACGCTGCGGCAGCAGATGGACATCGTCAACCGCAAGGTCAACGCGCATTCATACATCACCGACGCGCAAAACTGGGGGGTGTCGGATTACTGGGAAACGCCGGATGAGTTTTATGCGCGCGGCGGCGGCGATTGCGAAGGGTTTGCCATCGCCAAATATGGCTGGCTGCGCGTTCTCGGCGTGCCGGAGTCGCGTTTGCGGCTGACGGTCGTCTATGATTTGGTCCGGCGCGCGCCGCATACGTTGCTGGAAGTCAGGACGGATACGGAATCGCTGATGCTCGAC
>JACPDM010000123.1:843-3945 GCA_016184045.1 Micavibrio aeruginosavorus
TTCAGCATCGACCGCAGGGCCTGGTATCCGCAGGCGATTGCAAGAAGGCTACTGGTCATGCCGCTGCGCCCGTCGGGAGGGTAGCGGCATCCATTTTTACATATCCTTGTAGCATAATGTGATCACAAATTTTCGCAGGGGGGCTATGATACGGTTCTCTGAAAAGTGTAGGTCTGCCCATGTCGATTATTTCACAAAAATCCAGCGTCCCGAACGCGCCGTGGTGGCATCTTTACGTTCCCAAGCTTTATACGGTGCTGCGCGAGGGATATAGCGCGGGCAATTTCCGCGACGACGTCATCGCCGGGGCGACGGTGGCGATTGTCGCCATTCCGCTGTCGATGGCGCTGGCGATCGCATCCGGCCTGACGCCGGACAAGGGATTGATCACCGTGGTCGTCGCCGGGCTTTTGATTTCCCTGCTTAGCGGCAACCGGTATCAGGTCGGCGGGCCCGCCGGGGCGTTTGTCGTCATCGTCTATAGCATCATTCAGGCGCATGGCTATGACGGGCTGGTCCTTGCGACGCTGATGGCGGGGGGGCTTCTTGTTCTGGCCGGCCTGGCGCGGCTGGGCGACTGGATCAAATATATCCCGCAGCCGGTCATCACCGGGTTTACCTCCGGCATTGCCGTGATTATTTTCACCAGCCAGATCGGGGATCTGTTCGGCCTTACCCTTAAAGACGTGCCGGGGGATTTCCTTGGCAAGTGGCAGGCCTTCTGGGTGGCGCGGGACACGTTCAACCCGGCGGCGGGCGCGGTGGCTGCAGGGTCGCTGGCCATCATCATCGCATTGCGGCGTTTCGCGCCGAAGCTGCCGTCTTTTCTGGTCGCGATTTTCGTCGCGGCTGTGGCGGCGTTTGTTTTAAAGCTTCCTGTCGCCACCATCGGCTCGGTCTTCGGCGGCATTCCGCACAGCCTGCCCGCGCCGCACTGGCCTGAAATAACTATTGCGCGGATGCAGGAAATGTTGCCCAGCGCTTTTCTGATCGCGTTTCTGGCGGGGCTGGAATCGCTGCTCTGCGCCGTTGTGGCCGACGGCATGACCGGGCGGCGGCATCGCTCCAACTGCGAACTGGTGGCGCAGGGCGTTGCCAATTCGGCCTCGGCCCTGTTCGGCGGGATGCCCGCGACCGGAACCATCGCCCGCACCGCCACCAATATCCGCGCCGGGGGAAAATCGCCGCTGGCGGGGGTTTTCCACGCGCTGCTTGTCCTTCTTTGCATGCTCGCTTTCGCGCCGCTCGCGTCCTATATCCCGCTGGCCAGTCTTGGCGCGGTTCTGGTGATGGTGGCGTGGAACATGAGCGAACTGGAAAAATTCCATCTGTTGCTGCGCGGGCCGCGCGGCGACGCCTTCGTTCTGGTCACGACGTTCCTTTTGACCGTCATCGTCGATCTGGCGACGGCGATCGAGGTCGGGGTCGTCCTTGGCGCGATGCTGTTCATGCACCGCATGGCGCAGGCGGTGAAGATGCAGACCGGCATGACCCTGTTCGAGGCCGAGCAGGACGATTTCGCCAGGCCCGCGCGTCCGGAGCAGGAGAGCATGCAGGCGATGCTGCCCGCAGGGGTCGGGGCGTTTCAGGTGCAGGGGCCGCTGTTCTTCGGCGTGGCGTCGCGGCTGATCGACGCGCTCGACCTTTCCGGCCCCGCGCCGGAAATCTTCATCCTGCGTCTTGGCCGCGTGCCGATGATCGATTCCAGCGGCGCGATGGCGCTGGCCGAATTCGTGTCCCGCTGCCGCAGGCAGGGAACGCAGGTCATTCTCTCCGGATTGCAGCCAGCCGTGCGGCAAACGCTGCACGATATGGATGTGATGGCGGAAATCGAAGGCGTTCTGCACGCCGCCAGCTTCGCCGAAGCCGTGACCATGGCGGAAATGATGCTGTCGCGGCAGGATTGAGCCGCTTTGATCAGTGGCGTCCCCGGCGGGATTTGAACCTGCGACCTACGGTTTAGGAAACCGTTGCTCTATCCTGCTGAGCTACGGGGACATGCGGAATTCATAACAGTTTTATGTTTATTTTCCAAGGTTTCCGGCGCATCGCCCCGTTCCCGCGCTCTTGTCCCGCATGGTGGCGGCACTAGGTTCATTTTATCGGTAAAAAATCTGACAAGGAGGTTGTCATGACAACAGAGAAAAAAGCCGGTGCCCCCACCAAGAAAAAACCCGGCGACGATGCAACGAAGAAGGGCTCGGGCAGCGGTTGCGGCCCTTGCTAGAAAAGCCGCCCCAAACAAAAAACCCCGCAACGTTTCGCGGGGTTTTTTGTTTGTCTTCGAGAAAGCGCCTAGCGAACGTAGAGATGGACTTCGCTGGTCAGGGCTTCGCTGCTCGGCATATAGGAAAGGTCGATGCGGTCCATGCCCACGCCCATCTGCGTCAGGGTGCGCAGGACTTTCTCCGCGTTGCGGCGGGCGCGGGTGCTTTCAATCGCGCCTTCGGCGGAGTTGACGCCGGTCGGGTGGACGGCGACCAGTTCAAACCGCGCACTCGGGTAACGCTGCATGGCTTCATTGACGGCCATATAAACCGGCTGTTCATACGACACGTTCGGCTTGTCGAAGCGAATCTTGACGAGCGGGCGCGGGGCCGGGGCCGGAACGGCACCCATGGCCGCGCCGGAATCGACCGGGGCGAGGCCGCCGTCAGCGGTAAAGCTTGCGGGCTGTGCGCTGGAGAAAGGACGGTTGGAAAGGCTCTTGCCCATAAGGTCGCCGGTGGTGATGGCGAGGGAGAGGGTGCGCAAATTGCTCCGCTCGGTCCCCAGATAGGACACGGTGCGGGTGATGTCGTCATTGACGCTGTTTTGCATGCGCTCGATGACGACGATGTTGTTGTTGATGGAGTCCTCGATCTGCGCGAGGCGGGCATGGTCTTCCTCGACCGCGCCGGAAAGGCTGTAGGTCGCGCGCACGGATTCCAGCAGGAAGCCCGCCATGCTGGCGGCGTTGGAAACGGCGATCGCAAGGTCGTTGAACCCGGCGACGTTGGTGGCCAGTTGTTCAAGGCTGTTGCGGGCGACGGACAGGCGCTTGAGCAAACGCGGGTTGCCGGGGGTGGTGCCGGATTGCAGCTGCGTGCTGATGGTGGCGAC
>JACPDM010000015.1 GCA_016184045.1 Micavibrio aeruginosavorus
AGGAATTGTCTCGCGTGAAACAATTCCTATTTTTTCCGCACCTTCCCGCCCGGGCCGTCTTTCTTTAAATTGGCATCGCGCTGGCTCTCGTCTATGATAGATACATATTATTAAGCGAGGCCCAAATGACCCGGATGCCGACAGAACGCTACAGCCGCCAGATGATCCTGCCCGAAATCGGCGCGGAAGGTCAGGCGCGGCTTCTCGCGGCGCGGGTTCTGGTGGTGGGCGCGGGCGGGCTGGGGTGCCCGGCGCTGCTTTATCTCGCCGGGGCCGGGGTCGGGACGATCGGCATCATCGACCACGACCGCGTCGATGTCAGCAACCTGCACCGCCAGATCCTGTTCGACGCGGACGATACGGGGAAATCAAAGGCGCTGGCGGCGCGGGATCGCCTGCACGCCCTCAACCCCGCAATTACCGTCCATGCGCATGACGCGGAGCTCACCGACGAAAACGCGCCGGGGCTGTTTGCGTCCTATGACATTATTATCGACGGCACGGATAATTTTCCGGCAAAATTCCTGATCAACGATGTCGCCGTCAAACTGGGAAAGCCGGTCGTATACGGCGCGATTCAGGGGTTCGACGGACAGGTTTCGGTCTTCGATGCCGCGCACGGGCCCTGCTATCGCTGCCTCTACCCGGAGTCCCCGCGCGGACAGGTGCAGAACTGCGCCGAAGCCGGGGTAATCGGCGCGCTGGCGGGCATCAGCGGGACCATGCAGGCCATGGAGGCGATCAAGCTGATTGCCGCGCATCATTCTTTCACCCCGCTGCGCGGAGCGCTCTGGATGATCGACGCGAAAACGATGGAAACGCGCGCGCTATCAATCCGTAAAAATCCGGATTGCCCGGTTTGCTCGCGCCCGGCAGCGGAGATCGTGCCGCGCTATGCGTCCCCCGTCTGCGCTCTGGCAACCGTGCGGGATATTGAATAAAAGCGACCCGGAAATTTTTAGCCCCTACCGGAAAGATACATGCGTTCTTTATTGCCAGCGCGGAATGCGCAGCCGCATGGCCGGGGAAATCCTCCTGCGCGCAGGATTTACCGATATTTACAACCTTAAGGGCGGCTATGAAATGTGGCTTTCTGCGGCCTCCTGATCAGGCGGCTTTACGCATCTGCGTTTTGATGTCGAGCTGAAGCGAAATATCGACATCGCCCTGCGTGATCGAAACGCCCTCTTTCGAGCGACCAAGGTCGCGCAGCTCTTCAAGCGTCGCGCGCGGAACGAAAAGGCAAAAACCCGCCACCGCCATCTCGAGCGTCATATGCCGCTCCGGCGAAACGGGGGAAATGCGGTAGGAAAAGCAATGCGTGCCGATGCATACGCGCTGATCCACGTCATGGCCGCGCAAAAGAGCGTCGAGATCTTCGGGCGTGATGCGGAAACGAAAACTGTTTTCAGAGATACGGAGATTCATGACGCGATACCTTTCCATTCCTGTTCTGTGTTGACGTTGACCATTGTTTCCGGCGGCACGGGCAAGGGAACGGCCCGCGCCTTCCTGTCCGCCAGCAATTCCCGGACGGATTTCGGGCTCCCGCCCCGGCCCGTCGAAAGACACGCCGGAAGAGGGTAATCGCCGTAATAAACGCTGCCCTCCTGCTCCAGCAGGCCGCGCAGGGCTTCGGGCCGGAGCAGCGGCATATCGACCGGAACGAACACGATCCGTTCATGACGGCCTTCAAACCGCGCCAGTAACTCCGCCATGGCCCGCGCCGGACCGTCATGACGCACTGCATCATGGATGCCGTCATAGCCGGGGACGTCGCCGCTGATATACACGGCGCCAAGGCCCGCTTGACGCAGCAAATCCTGCATGTGTTCGATAAGGGGCCTATCGTTATAACGCAGCAGGGCCTTGCTTGTTCCCATGCGCGCGGAACGCCCCCCGGCCAGAACGATTCCGGCGGCCTTATCCATGCGTCCCGCACCTTCCGCAGCAAGCGGCGTGATCGTCGTCGTCATCATCTTCTTCTGCGCTGACGAGGGAATGACCGGGAAGCCACGCGCTTTCGCCGTCGATGTAATGCTCCTTCTTCCAGACGGGAAGGCGCTTTTTGATTTCCTCGATGATGTAGCGGCAAGACTCGAACGCCTCCTCGCGGTGCGGGGCGCTGGCTGCGATCAGGACGCTGATGCCGCCGACATCGAGATAGCCTTGATAGTGCGCTGCAAAATATTTTGCCTGCGGCCAGATTCCCTGCGCCTCGCGGCAGATCTTCATCAGTTCCTCCGCCGCAAGGGTTTCATGAACGTCATAGGTAATCCCTGTGACGGACTGCCCCAGATGATTGTCGCGAACGACGCCGACAAACATGTCGATCCCGCCATTGGCCGGATCGGCAACGGCGGCGCAGGCCTGCCGAACGTCAAGGGGGTCTTTTGTGACAAGGACCTGAATGCCGTTATCGTTTTGCATGGCCTAACCTCCGCAAACCGGGGGCAGGACGGAGAGGCTGGAATCCCGGTCAATGACAAAGCCGGGCGGTAAAATCGCCCGGTCGTCGGCGATGACGGAGTCCATGACGAGGTCTTTCGCCTGCGGCCCGAGCGCCTTGCCCAAGGCCTCCTTGATCGCGGCAACGGGGCTTCCCGCGGGAACGGAGAGGGTCAGGCTGTCCTGATATTTTCTGAACGCGCCGTAAAGACGCATGGTGATGGTGACGGTTTTCATTTCTGACCTCCTGCGGTCTTGTCGAACCCCTGCCCCGCGATCATTTTCAGGGCGCGGGCCATGAACGGGCTTAAAACCTCCCAGCATTCGCGCACGGCCTTGGGGCTGCCCGGAAGCGCGATGACAAGGGTTTCGCCCAGCATTCCCGCGCTCATCCGCGACAGCCATGCGGTATCGGTATAGGCCGCGCTTTCACGGCGCAGCATCTCCCCGAAGCCGGTCAGGATGCGGTCGCATACGGCTTCCATCGCCTCCGGCGTCACGTCGCGCGGCCCCGGCCCGGTTCCGCCGGACATGATGACGAGTTTCGGGTGGTCCTTGCCGCAAATAGTCCTGAGGGTGTCGGAAATCCTGTCCGCGTCATCGGGAATAACACAATAATCGACGACATCGGCGCCATCCGCCTTGAGAAGATCGACCAGCAGCGTGCCGGATTTGTCTTCATAGACGCCTGTCGCGGCGCGATCGCTCATCACCACAATCGCCGTCGTGACGCCGTCCATAGGGCCCTGCGCCGGGATTTGCGCCGCAAGCCAGCCCGGAATGCCGTCGGGGTTGACCCAAAGGCCGCTTTTCCCGCCTTCCTTGATGAGGAGGCGGACATTTCCGATGGTCAAATTCGGCTCCGTCCCCTTGACCAGATCCCAGATGGTGGCCAGCGCCGCCTGAACCGCGCTCACCGCCTCCATCTCCACCCCCGTCTTGGCGTGGGCGGTGACCTGCGCATAGACGCGCACGCAATCGGGGGCTTCGGGAACGCAATGAATGCTGACCTGATCCAGCGGCAGGGTATGGCACATCGGCAGCAGGTTCGGCGTGTTCTTCGCCCCCATGATCCCCGCGACTTCGGCCAGCGCCAGAACATCGCCCTTGGGCAGGGATTTGTCCTTGATTTTCTGCAAGGCGACGGGGCCGACCGTAATGACGCCCTCCGCCACGGCGCGGCGCCGGGTCACGCGTTTACGGCCGACGTCGATCATGCGGAACTGCGCTTCTTCAACAGGCGGGAAATCGACGATTTTCTGATCTTGCGCGCTCATATTCTTTATCCTCCGATGGATGCGAGATGCTGCCGCGTTCCGGTGTTTCCGTCATGCAGGAAATGGCTGGAGCGCTTGTACTGCATCAGGTTCATGATTTTGTCCTGCAATTCCTCTTTCTGCGCGTCGTCCTGCAGCAAAGGCCGCAGATCGTAGCCCCCTGCCCCGAACAGGCAAAGATGCAGCGCTCCGCGCGCGGAAACGCGCAGACGGTTGCAGGTCGCGCAGAAATCCTTCGCGTACGGGGCGATCAAACCGATCCGCCCGGCGTAATCGGGATGCGCGTATTCGACGGCGGGGCCCGCGCCCTCGCCGCGTTCCTGCAAGGTCCAGCCGCGCAGGGCCAGTTTGTTGCGGATGACCGTCGCCGGGATATGGTGCTTGCGGAAATATTCCAGATTGTCGCCGGTCTGCATCAGTTCGATGAAGCGCAGCGATACGGGTCTGTTTGCGACAAAATCCAAAAAACCGTCCAGCTCGTCGTCGTTCAGGCCCTTGAGCAGCACCGTGTTGACCTTGACGCTCTCGAACCCCGCTTCCAGCGCGGCGGCCACGCCGTCCACGACTTCATCAAGGCGGTCATGGCCGGTGATTTCATGGAATTTGCGCGGATCGAGGGAGTCGATGCTGACATTGATCGCCCGCAAGCCCGCGTCGTAATAGCCCTGCGCGCGTTCGGGCAGTTTATAGCCGTTGGTGGTGAACGCCACGCGGCGAATGCCGGGAATGGACGATACGGTTTTTGCGATGTCGATGAAATCGGGGCGCACCGTCGGCTCGCCGCCGGTCAGGCGGATTTTCCACGTGCCCATTTCGGCAGCAGATACGGGAAGCGCCGCCCGAAGCGGTCCTCGATGAGGGTATTCTCTTCCATTGTGGCTCCTTTCCAACACGGGAGGCCGCGGCGTTTCCCCCACGACCCCGGCTGCAAAACCATATTTCCACTGTGGAAACTTAGGTGAGGCAGCTCGGAGTTTTTGCCTTCTCAGGCATCTTGAATAGGCTTATTGTAGTGCCGTCCCGGCTTGGGGCATTTGATCCAAATCAATCCAGGTGCGGAAAATGGATACTACCAACGCCTTGAAAAAAACGCCACTTTTCTCCGGCATGAGCGATGAAACCGTCGCGACTTTCGCCGGGAAAAGCCCCGTCAAGCATTATGCAAAGGGGGAAGAGCTTTTCGCCATGGGCGACCCTGCCGCCGCCTTCTTTTTCATCGTCGAAGGCTGGATCAAGCTCTACCGCATGACGCGCGAGGGGGAGGAATCCATCATCAACGTTTTCGCCCCCGGCGAAACCTTTGCCGAGGCCGCCGTTTTCGGCCCGATGCAGCGCTACCCCGTCAACGCGCAGGCGGTCGAGGATACCACCCTGCTGGAAATTCCGCGCAGCCTGTTCGTCGATATGATCCGCGCGGACAGCGATTTCGCCCTGTCCATTCTTGGCGCGATTTCCGCCAAGCAGCGTTACCTGATCCAGCAGATCGAGCAGCTCACCGTTCGCGAGGCGCCGCAGCGCATCGGCACTTTCCTTCTGCGTTTGTGCCCGCCGGGAAAGACGAAGAATATAGAGGTTGCCTTGCCCTATGATAAATCGCTGATCGCGCGCCGCCTGAACATCCAGCCGGAGACATTCTCCCGCGCGTTCAAGAAGCTGGAGCCGCATGGCGTGACCTTGAAGGGCCGCGTCGCCGCGATTGAGGATATCGAGCGCCTTGCCGCCTTCTGCGACGTCGAGGACCGCGACAAGCCCTGCTAGGCCCTGCGTCCGTCAGGGCAGGTTTTCATTGGCGGCAGAAGACAAAACGACCATTTCGCCTTCGGTATTGAAGGCCAGAAAATTCCCAGTATGGCCGTTCTTGATCGCCTCCACCATCAGCAGCAAAGGCTGCTCGGCTTCGTCCGCGGTCGGCGGTATTCCGGCAATTCCGGACATGGCGGCGACGAAGACAACATCCCAGCGTATTCCCGTCCGGCGCGATTCCGCCACAAGGTCGCTAAAATCGCCAAGCTCTTCCGGCAACTTGTCAACGCACATGACAGGCGCAAGCGCACCGCCCCGCCGGGCCAGAAACGATTTTTTCTGGTCGTCGGTATGGTCGTCGGGCAATTCGGCGCAGGTGAAGACAAAAAGCAGCCGCTGCGCTTCGGGCTGCGCCTTCGCGGCGTTCAGGAGATCGGCATAGCTTTCAATGTTCGTAATCGCCATGGCGGCCTTCCTTGCGTTACGGGGTCATCAGGCCGGTTGCCTGTCGGGGCGCGGCAGCCATAGCATCGGCGCATAGGACAGGAAATACAAGGCAAAACATCCGGACCACAAAAGGCCGGAGGAAACGACCCATACAGTATAGTGCTCCGGCAGGAAAATCGGGCCAAAAACGCGCAAAACCGCCGCAAGCTGCATCAGCAGGAACGAAAAAGTCGTCAGGCGGGTGGCCGCCAGATCGCGCCCCGTATGCCCAAGCGTCACCCGGCACATCATGCCGAGCGTCATGCTGCCGATGGACCCTACGGTGATGGCGTGGAGCGCCGCCGGGAAAACCCCGACCCCGAAGACCGAAAGCCCGGCCAGAGCAAGCCCGGCCCCCAGCCAGCCGTAACCCAGATGCAAAATCCACAACATCGGATCTTTGAAAGCCAAAACAGTATGATAGCGGCGCATCCTTAGAAAATGGATCAATGCCGAAACAAAGCAGGCTACTGCGAAAACGAGGGATGCCGGACCAGAAACCAGCAGGGCACCCACAACCGCGGCAAGCGATAAAAGCGCGATCTTGTCCAGCGTATACTGGTCATGAATGCGCACATCCATGCCCCTGCGCCGCAAAGCCGCCACTGTAAAGGACGGAATGACCCGTCCGCCGATCAGGGATATCATCACCAGCACGAGCAAAAGGGCGATATAAAGAGGCATGCGGCTTTGCGTCGTCAAAAATGCGATATCGCAAACCAGCAAAACCGTGAGCAGCCCGAGGAAAATGAAATTGCGCGTGTTCCAGCTTTTTAAAAGCGGCAAGGACAGGCTGAGCGCCAGCGCCGGGATAAAGGACAGTTAGCCACAGGCCGCACAGAACGATCAACTGGATTTGTCTCACCGGCGCACCGCCCGTCCAGTTCGCCACCGCCGTCAGCAGGAAACCCGCGACAATCGCCATGACAAAGCCGAAAATCATTTCATGGGCATGCCATGTCACGGGGTCCGCGAAAACGGCAGGAGGGACGATGTGGCCCGTATAAAACCCCGTCCAGATCAGGATGCTGAATACCGCGTAAAGGGAGCCGGCCATGAAGAACGGGCGGAAACCCCGGCCCCAGAACGGATGATCGAGGGCGGACATGGTACTCTTCCTTTCTACTGAACCAGCGGCGTATCAGCTCCGGCCAGACGAAAACCGCTGATCTTCGCCTGCCCGGCCAGAATCTGGATATACTGGCTGAAGGCGCGCTGCCAGCTTTCTTTTTTCAGGTGGTCGGCAATCCAGTCGGCGACGGCTTCGAACGGTAGCATCTGGCCGTCGATCCGCCGATGCAGGCGAATAATATGATAACCGACATCCGTGAGGACGGGTTCCGGCGAAAGATCGCCCTCCTGCATCGAAAGCAGGGCGGCCTCGAAAGCGGGCAAAGTCTGGCCCTTGCTGATCTGGCCGAGATTGCCTCCGGTTTTCCCCGACGGGCAGGCGGATTCGCTTTGCGCAATAGCCTCAAAAATCGCCGGGTTGGCGCGGATGCTGCTCAGCGCCTTCTCGGCGGAAGCCTTTGCCTTATCGCAAGCCGCCTTGTCCTCCGGCGGGGCGAGGTAGAGGATATGCGAGGCTTCAAACAGCGGCGCGGTATGGAAACGCCGCTGATTGTTTTTGTAATAACGCTCGCAGGTTTCGCGGTCAGGCTCCGGAACGGTGATTTCCCGCTCCAGAAGCTTGTCGATAATGTCATCGGGCGCTTCCCCGTCCCGGTCGCCCGCGCACAGGCCGCATTTGACCGCCTGCTGGATCAGCAATTCGCGGATCACAAGGGCCTGCATGGCCTTGTATTTCGCATCGACGAGGCTTTCCGCCGGGTGGTACTGGACCTCGGCATTGATCTGGTCCGGCGTGATTTTAATACCGTTGACGGTGATTCCGGGGGCCTCGATCATCATACTTCCCTCCGACGCACGATCTGGTACTGGCGGCGGAACAGGTAGAAAACCGGCGCGCTCCAGATATGCACAAGGCGGGTGAACGGGAAGACGAGGAAGATAAACATCCCGAGCGTCAGATGCAGTTTAAAGAAGATATGGACATCGCGCACGAATTCCGCAGCGCCGCCGCGGAAGGTGACGATATGCTGCGCCCACTCCATGAATTTGAGCATTTCATGCCCGTCCAGATGCCGGGCCGATACCGTGATGGTCAGAAGACCTAGGCAGAGCTGCGCCAGCAGCAAAAACAGCACGGCAATATCGGCAAAGGAGCTGTTGGCGCGGATGCGCGAGTCCGAAAGGCGGCGATGGATCAGCATCAAAAGGCCGATCAGGCAGAAAAACCCCGCCACGCCGCCGACAACCATGGCCATAACCTGTTTGAATCCGTGCGAGATGCCGATGAAATCGAACACCGCCACCGGGGTCAGCAAGCCGACGACATGGCCGATCAGAACGACCAGAATGCCGACATGGAACAGGATACTGCCCCACATCAGTTGTTTCTTGCGTAAAATCTGGCTCGATTTGCTGCGCCAGCTATAGGGATCGCGGTCGAAGCGGACGATGCTGCCCAGAAACAGCACGGCCAGAGAAATATAGGGGAAAATCTGGAACAAGAAAAAATCGAGATCAAAGATCATGATCTGGCTCCCTTTTTGTCATTCGTTGCGTCAAGCGGCGCATTCATGCGCGCCAGCATGTCTTCCACCTTCGGACAGCCACCGCCTGCCTCCCCGGTTTTGGCCGGGTCGGCCAGGGCGAATTGCTCCTCCCAGGCGGCATCCATTTCCGCGCGGCTCATCATCTCGCCGGGGTTGGCGGCAAGGGCGGCTTTGAGTTTCTTCTCATCCGGCTTGCGGCTTGCCGCTTCCTCCAGCGCGTCGAAAAGGACGGCATAGCGGCTTTCCCTTTTCTTCAGACGTCCGCCGATCGCAGCGATAACGTCCACCGCCGCATCCAGATTGTCCCGCGCCTGATCCACCGGCAGGAGGGAAAGGTATTCAAGGAACATCGGCAGGTAATCCGGCGTATGCTCGGAAACGTTTTCCAGCCCCATTTCGCGGTAGAGGCCATCCAGCTCCACCATCGCCTGACCCCGATCGCGGGAATCGCCGTGAATATGCTCGAAGAGATGGAGCGAGAGCGAAGGCGTGCGATCGAACAGGGCGACGTATTCCTCCTGAAGGTCCATGATGTCCCTGCCCTTCATCGCCTCAAGGAAATCGTCCAGCCGCGCGCGCATGGGCACGGAAAGCCAGGCTTCCTCATGCAGGATCGTGCGGATTCCGCCGGAGGCGTTCAGGATAGCCTCTTCCGGGTAAGCCAAGAGGAAGCCGATGATTTTAAGGGTCTGCCCCGTCATATCCGTTCTCATCCGCATCCTCCGCCGCTTTTGCTGCTGCTGCCACAGCCGCCGCTTCCGCATCCTCCGCTACCGCAGCCGCCGCCGGATTTGTGGTCCTGCGCGGCATAGGCTTTGGTAAAGAGGGTGTTGACGCGGTTGTCCTTGCGCGAACCGCTGCGCCCGCGCGAGGGGCTTGAGGCTTCGAACAGGTCGGTCTTGCTGTTGCTGTGCGAGGAGCAGCCATTGCCGAAGGAGAACCCGCAGCCTCCGCTCTCGCCAAAGGCGTCCAGCGTTTCCTCGCGGTGCCCTGTCGGGATCACGAAGCGGTCCTCGTAATTGGCGATGGCCATGATCTGGTACATATCCTCGACCAGATCTTTGGTCAGGCCAACGTCGTCGAGGACGGCCTGATTGTTCTGGCCTTCAACGAATTTGCTGCGCATGTAATGGCGCATGGCGATCATGCGCTTGAGGCCGAGAATAATCGGCGCTTCATTCCCGCCGGTCAGGAGATTGGCAAGATACCGGACAGGAATCCGCAAGGATTCGATATCGGGCATGATGCCGTTATCCTGCATCGGCACTTTTCCGGCTTCCGCAGCCGCTTTAACCGGGCTGAGCGGCGGAATGTACCAGACCATCGGCAGGGTGCGGTATTCCGGATGCAGCGGGAAGGCCACTTTCCAGTCCATCGCCATCTTATAGACGGGGGAACGGCGGGCGGCTTCCATCCAGTTATCCGGGATTCCGTCCTTGCGCGCCTGCGCGATCACGTCCGGGTCGTTGGGGTCGAGGAAAATATCAAGCTGTGCCTGATACAGATCTTCGACGTTTTCAACGCTGGCGGCTTCCTGAATACGGTCGGCGTCGTAGAGCATGACGCCCAGATAACGGATACGCCCGACGCAGGTCTCGGAACAGACCGTCGGCTCCCCGGCTTCGATGCGCGGGTAGCAGAAGGTGCATTTCTCGGCCTTGCCGCTTTTCCAGTTGTAATAGATCTTTTTGTACGGGCAGCCGGAGATGCACATGCGCCAGCCGCGGCATTTGTCCTGATCGATCAGGACGATACCGTCTTCTTCGCGCTTGTAGATCGACCCGGACGGGCACGCCGCGACGCAGGTGGGGTTGAGGCAATGTTCGCACAGGCGCGGCAGATACATCATGAATGTATTTTCAAACTGCCCGTAGATTTCCTTTTCCACGTTCTGGAAGTTATAGTCCTTCTTCCGGCGGTCAAATTCGGTGCCGAGGATTTCTTCCCAGTTCGGGCCCCATTCGATTTTCTCCATGCGCTCCCCGCTGACGAGGGAACGCGGCCTTGCCACAGGCGGCGTCTTCGATTCCGGCGCATTGGGCAGGTGGTCGTAATCGAAGGTGAAGGGTTCGTAATAATCGTCGATTTCCGGCATGTCCGGGTTGGCGAAGATGTTCGCCAGAACGCGCCAGCGCCCGCCGATTTTCGGCTGGATCTTGCCGTTCTTTTTACGCTCCCACCCGCCGTTCCATTTTTTCTGGTTTTCCCACTCCTTGGGGTAGCCGATGCCGGGTTTGGTTTCGACGTTGTTGAACCACGCGTATTCCATACCTTCGCGCGAGGTCCAGACGTTTTTACAGGTCACCGAGCAGGTGTGGCAGCCGATGCATTTGTCGAGGTTCAGAACCTTCCCGATTTGCGCCCGTACTTTCATTCTGCCCGTTCCGTAATAATTGAACCCGTATGCAAGCTGCGCGTAGCCGCCGATCATATGCGTCGGCTTGAGCGTCGCCCGCGTCACGGAGTTGTGAATACCGCCGCGCGCGCCGGTAATTTCGCTGCCCGGAACGTTGACGATTTTTTCCTGCGCGTGATACATCAGGACCATACCCTCCATCACCCGCTGGCTGACCACCGCCCGCGCCACAAGGGCGCCGTTGGCGTTGAAAGCCTCGATCCAGTCGTTATCCTTGATGCCGACCTTTTTCGCATCGACCTCGCTGAGCCAGACAATCGGCCCGCCGCGCGAGAGCGTCAGCATATGCAGGTTGTCGGTATAGGTCGAGTGAATGCCCCATTTCTGGTGCGGAGTGATGAAGTTGAGGGCAATCGGCGTATTGCCG
>JACPDM010000016.1 GCA_016184045.1 Micavibrio aeruginosavorus
ATGGGTCGGGTGAACGTCGCGCACCTCGAAACCGGCGCGTTCGCGGGTCAGACCGCCGGGGCCGAGCGCGGACAAGCGGCGCTTGTGCGTGATCTCGGACAGCGGGTTGGTCTGGTCCATGAACTGGCTGAGCTGCGAGGAGGCGAAGAATTCGCGCACCGCAACCGCAACCGGCTTGGCGTTGATCAGGTCGTGCGGCATGTAGTTGTCGATTTCGACCGAGGACATGCGCTCGCGGATGGCGCGCTCCATGCGGAGCAGGCCGACGCGCACCTGGTTTTCCATCAGCTCGCCGACCGAACGGACGCGGCGGTTGCCGAGGTTGTCGATATCGTCGATCTCGCCCAGGCCGTCTTTCAGGCTGTGCAGGTATTTCAGGATCGCGAGGATATCGGCCTTGCGCAGGATGCGGTACTGGTCGTCGGCATCCAGATCAAGGCGCAGGTTCATCTTGACGCGGCCCACGGACGACAAATCGTACCGTTCCGCATCGAAAAACAGCGAGTTGAACAGCGCATCGGCGGACTCGACCGTCGGCGGCTCGCCCGGGCGCATGACACGGTAAATGTCGATCAGCGCCTCTTCGCGGGTCTCGACTTTATCGACCAGCAGCGTGTTGCGGATATAGGGCCCGGTGTTGACATGGTCGATCGCCAGCAGCGGAATCGTCGTGATCCCGGCCTTGTCCAGCGCCGTCAGATCGCCTTCCGTGACCTCGTGACCCGCCTCGAACAGGACCACGCCGGTCTTGTTGTCGAAGACATCGGAAGCCAGATACTGGCCGATCAGCTGCTCATCCGTGACGAGAATGTCTTTCAGGCCCTTTTCTTCGGCCAGTTGCTTGGCAAGGCGCGGCGTGACTTTCGCCCCGGCCTCGGCGACAACCTTGCCGCTCTTGGCGTCGACCAGATCATAGGTCAACTTGAGGCCGCGCATGCGCTGGCCGTCGAACGGGGTGGTCCAGCCCTTTTTATCCTTGGTGTAATGGACAACGCCGTAGAAGGTCTGGAGGATCTCCTCGTTGCTCATCCCCTGCACCTGCAGCGGATCGACCGGCGTGTCGTTTTCCTGCGCCTTGGCGCGGTAGGCTTCGGTCGACGCGGAATCCAGCGCACGCAGGAACGTCGTCGCCGGCAGTTTGCGGCGACGGTCGATGCGGACATACATCAGATCCTTGGCGTCGAATTCAAAATCGAGCCATGACCCGCGATACGGGATCACGCGGGCCGCGAACAGGTACTTGCCCGAAGCATGGGTCTTGCCGCCGTCATGATCGAAAAAGACCCCCGGCGAACGGTGCATCTGCGACACGATGACACGCTCGGTGCCATTGACGACGAAGGTGCCGAGCGCAGGCCCGTATCCTCATCCACGTCGAACACGGACAGGCGCAGCGTGACGCGCAGCGGCGCGGCGTAGGTCATACCGCGCTGGCGGCATTCATCGACGTCGAATTTCGGTTCTTCCAGCTCATACTTGACGAAATCGATCTCGGCCTTGTCGGAGAAGTCCTTGATCGGGAAGACGGAGGTGAACACCTCCTGAAGGCCCTGCAGCCTGCGGTCATCGGGGCGGGTGTCGGCCTGAAGGAACGCCTCATAGGACTGGCGCTGGATCTCGATCAGGTTCGGCATTTCCGCGACTTCATGGATCTTGCCGAAGGAGCGGCGGATGCGCTTGCGGCCGGTAAAGCTGTCGACCAGATTTTTCGGGCGCACGGTGGCGAAGGTTTTCGCGAAGGAAAACGTCTTGATCGGCCCGGTGGCGATTTCGGCGCCTTTCCTGTTGTTGCCGCGCGAGGCGGGTTTTTTAGCGGAGGATTTGTCTGATGCTGTTTTCGCTGCGCACATGGTTCTTTTGCCCTTTGCAAACCACTTTTTAAAAACTCACCCTGCGACAAACGCCGCAAGACACAGATTCCGCGCATCCGGAAAGCGCGGAAAACCGCCTTTCAGCGCCCTGAATTTGGGGCCGAAGCGGTTTAAAATCAAAGACTTATCCGTTATTCGGAAGCTCTACAGTCACATTCATCCCGGATGTTTCGCACGCGCTTTATGGCGGATGAACCCCGGAGAGTCAAGCCTTTTTCACAACTTTATGAGATAGGACGGCACGGAAAGATTGACAGGGCCGAAAAGAGCAAAGGCGGGAAATCGCCTGAAATCCAATATGTAAAGATTCTGCCCTGCAGTTTTCATATTGCACGGGGTGCTCCGTGCGCTATAAAAAAACACCCCGCGTTTGCTGCGGGGTGTTTTTAATTCCTGACAAAAACCGAACTTACTTGAGTTCGACTTTCGCGCCGGCAGCTTCCAGCTTTTTCTTGATTTCTTCAGCTTCAGCCTTGGCGACGCCGCCTTTGACTTCCTTGTTGCCGGCATCGACCAGATCCTTGGCTTCTTTCAGGCCCAGACCGGTGATCGCGCGGACTTCTTTAATGACGTTGATTTTGTTGTCGCCGCCGGACACGAGAATGACATTGAAGCTGTCTTTCTCTTCAGCAGCGGCAGCGCCGCCAGCAGCCGCGACAGCGACCGGAGCAGCGGCGGAAACGCCCCATTTTTCTTCCAGCAGTTTTGCCAGCTCGGCGGCTTCCATCACCGTCAGGGCGGACAGATCGTCAACGAGTTTCTCAAGATTCGCAGCCATTTGTTTTCTCCTCTAAAAAGCTGATTGAATTGCAGTTGTTATTACGATGAAGCCTGATCTTTGGTGGCATAGGCATTCGCCAGACGCGCCAGCTGCGCTCCCGGAGCCTGCAGGATGCCGATAATCTTGCCGCGCAGGCCGTCCATGGACGGCAGCGTTGCCAGAAACTTGATTTTCTCCAGCGGCAGAACGCCCGTATCGTTGGCGCCGCCGATAATTTCCATTTTATCGTTGCTGCCCTTGGCGAATTCATAGGCCACGCGGGCGGCGAGGATCGGGTCTTTCGAGGTTGCGATCCCGACCGGGCCGGTCAGCTTGTCGGCCAGGCCTTCATATTTTGTCCCTTTCAGGGCCAGCTTGGTCAGGGTGTTCTTGGCGACCTTGTAGCTGCCGCCTTCGGCGCGGAGTTTGGAGCGCAGCTCCATATCCTGAGCATGGGTGATGCCCTTGTTATGCACCAGAATGACCAGCTCGCTGTCCTTCAGACGGGCGTTCAGATCCTGAATTTCCTTCGCTTTTTGTGCGCGATCCATCGTATTCTCCAAATAAAAAAAGGATGCCCTTTTACGGTCATCCCATCCAAAACGCCATGCGAAATGCAGCCAGAGCCCGTTGCCGGACAATCTCCGAATTTCCCATCTATTGCAGGAATTACAAGGCTTTAAGGGCCAAACCCGCAGTCTTGGACAGGTGAAACTGCGGCGTTTATAGCGGCCCGGCCCTTGCGGGTCAAGTTTTTTTCCGCAAAAACCGGGCCTTCTGCCGCTTAAGGGGCCGGAGGCTTGATCCGCGACAGGTCGAGCTGCCCGGTTTTGGCGTAATGACGGCCCAGATCGCGCAGGATTTCCTCGTGCGCCGCATAGGGCAGGCCAAGATCGGTCGCCTTGTAGAGCGGCGCCAGCGCGCCGTTCGCCCAGACCGGAACATCGGCCTTGTCCACGACCTTCGTGCAGTAGAATTCCGATGCGTTGCGCCCGTCAGAGCAGCGGATGAACGGGGATTCCGCCACCTCGATCTTGGCATCGCGGAACCCGGAAAGGCGCGACATTTTCTTATGGGTAATGATGTCCTCGCTGAACGAGGTCGGGAAAAACCCGCCGAATTCCTTCGCCGCCCGCTCCCAGATTGCCCCGGTATAGTTATGCAGGGCGCCATCATGGCTGATGATCGGCCAGGCCAGCAGCAGATTGCGCTGGTACAAATCATGCACCGGGCGATCGATCAGGATGCCGTCCTCGTATTTATAGGCGCGGGAATCCATGACCTCGGGCGGGATGAACCAGTTGCCGTTGATATCCTTTTGAACCTGAAAATCGATCTCGCCCCAGAAGCGGTGCTGCGCCTCCGGCGAAACGTTGTGGCACAGGGTTTTCGTGACACGGGCGAAATCGAATCCCTGAATGCCGTCGCGCACAATGCGCAGGTAGTCGGGCGAGCGCAGATCGTCGTCATCGACATAGACGAACACATCCGGCACCGACCCCGCCGCCTCGGCATAGGCGGCGCAGCCGAAATTCTTTTTCATCCCGATGGTCGGGCGCGGCGCGAGCAATTGGCCCGCCATGTCGATCTTGAATTTTTTTGCGAATTCGTAATCGAACGGCAGGAAACTTTCCCACGCCTTGACTTCCTGAAGCTGCGTCTTCCAGAACGGGTCTTGCTGAAAATCGGCGTCTTTGGGGAAGAACCCCGCGGCATAATTGAATTTCTTCGCCAGGCCGCGCGGCAGATTATTGCGAGACGGAACATGGAAATACATCAGATCGTCGCCCAGCGCGTTGCCCAGCCCTTCGACGAAGGGGTGCTTTTCGGCGCTGTCATCGACGATCACGATCCGCGTATCCGCCTGAAGGCTCTGGTTCCTGACCTGATCGATCAGGGACATGATCCCGTAAAGCCGCGTCAGCGACGGTTTTTCCGGGTTGCGATAGGTCGAACAGACAACGGCGATACGATCTGCGCTCATCTCAGGCGGCGTCCTTCTGCGTTTGGGTTAAACCATTGTTGCGAACTGTCTGCGCGTACCAGCGATAGGAGTCCTTCGCCGTGCGAATACATGTCTCATAATCGACATAGACGAGGCCAAAGCGCATCGAATAGCCTTCCGACCATTCGTAATTGTCCAGCAGCGACCAGACGAAATACCCGTCGATTCTCGCGCCGTCCGCGATCGCGCGGTGAACCTGCGCGAGATATTGCCGGTAATAGCCGATGCGGCGCGTATCATTGACCTTCCCCGCCTCCATCCTGTCGAAGAGGGCGATGCCGTTTTCGGTGATGATCATGCGATGATCGCCGTAGCGGGCGACCTGATCCATCAACGCGCCGTGGAACGCGGGCGGATCGATAGGCCAGCCGATATCGGTCTTTTCAAAAGTATCCGGCCCCTGCCCGAAATTGATCCCGAACAGGCCGTTTTCGTCGCGCCGCGCATAAGCCGGGCTGTAATGCTGGATTCCGACGAAATCGAGCGCCGTGTTCAGTTTTTCGGCATCGCCTTCAAGAATAAAAGGCGCGAACGCCGCGCGCGTCGCCTCGGGATAGGTTCCGGTGAACAACGGGTCGTAGTGATTGCGGTTCCACAGCGCGTCGAGAATCGCGACGCTGCCGGAATCGCCGCCATCCTCCGCCGCGAAAACCGGCATCAGGACATAGGACGACCCGACATTAAGACCCCGGTCATACGCCTTCGCGAGGCGATAGGCGCTGCCGATGGCCAGATTCATATGGTGCGTAGCCGCCGCGTAATCGGCCTCGCCGCGCAGCCCCGGCGCATGCACGCCGATGCCGTAGCCAAGGAAAGTCTGCGTGCTGGGCTCGTTGATGATGATCCAGTTTTTGACGCGATCAGAAAAGAGCTTCAGCAGCGTTTGTGCATAATGGTCGAACCACGCCACGCTCTCGCGGCTGGTCCAGCCGCCCTTGTCGTGCAGGGCCTGCGGCAAATCCCAGTGATACATCGTCACCCACGGCGTCACGCCGCGCGCGATCAATCCGTCGATGAGGCGGTTGTAAAAATCGACGCCCTTTTGATTGATAACCCCCGTTCCATCGGGGAGAATGCGCGTCCATGAAACCGAGAAGCGGTAATGCGGAACCAGCCCGGCGATCAGATCGAGATCTTCCTCAAGGCGGTGATAATGGTCGCAGGCCCTGTCGCCGGTTTCACCGTTGCGGGTCTTGCCGGGCGTGTGCGAGAAAACGTCCCAGATGCTCGGGCCGCGTCCGTCTTCCGCCGCAGCCCCTTCAATCTGATAGGCCGCCGTCGCCGCCCCCCAGAGGAAGCCTTGCGGAAACAGGATGGGGCCGGAAGAATCGATCGTCATAAGTCCAAAAATCCTTGCTTTTCGGTTGCGGCTATACATTAATCCCCCCGTCGCCCCCTGACAAGAAAAATTTACATAATATTAAGAAATAGTCTGAGGGGAAACGGCGGAAATCTACGCCCTTCCACACGAATGCCCGCCTCTATTTTACAGAATTTATTGACAGGCCGCCGCGCGGCCGCCTATAAATGTCTGCACACAAACCCCTGCCCGCCCAGACAAGGAGAAGCGTGCCATGACCGCCAAGCCGATTACCCCCGTAGAAGTCATCTACAATGTCGCCGACCTGATCACCGCGTTCAAGGATATGGCCGCCGCCAACATGGTTGCCCTCGCCAAGGCCCGGTGCGAAAAAAGCGCGATGATGACCTCCGTCAATGAATGCGCCCTCAAGGGCCATACGGAAAATCTGGCCTATCTCTTCTCCCTGCAATCCGCCGGCGCGTCCCGGATCGCAACGACTCATGTCCTGAGCGACGGCAACAGCGGCAACAGCCCGAGCCATGATTTTTCGGCGCAAAGGAAGATGGGCCTGATCAGGCCGCTCTAGGACCTTCGCCGGGGATCGAGAAGCGCTGGAAACCGCGGATATGAAGACCATCGCGCAATACGCCGAAACCCGCGTCCGGCAGATGGGATGGGATCAGGATCTGACGTGCTGACACGCCGCCGCCCCGCAAAAAGAAAAACCCCGCCGGTTCGGCGGGGTTTTCTATACTTTTACAAAAGGGCCTAGGCCGCTTTCGCGTCCGAAGACAGGGACGACAGATCGATCTTGATCCCCGGACCCATGGTCGTGGAGATGCTGATCTTCTTGATATAGGTCCCTTTGGCGCCTGCGGGGCGGGCGCGCTTGATCACGTCGATGAAGGCGACGATGTTTTCAGCAAGGGCTTTCTCTGCGAAAGACGCCTTGCCGACACCGGCCTGAACGATCCCGGTTTTCTCGGCGCGGAACTCGACGGAGCCGCCTTTGGCGGAGGCGACGGCCTTCGCCACATCCATCGTCACCGTGCCCAGTTTCGGGTTCGGCATCAGGCCTTTCGGACCCAGCACCTTACCGAGGCGGCCCATCAGGCCCATCATGTCCGGGGTGGCGATGCAGCGGTCGAAATCGATCTCGCCCTTCAGCACTTTTTCCGCGAGGTC
>JACPDM010000126.1 GCA_016184045.1 Micavibrio aeruginosavorus
CAAGGTCCGCATCGCAAGGCCGGAGCGGGGGACGCGCCGCCGCCTGATGGATTTTGCCGAGCGCAACGCGACCGCCGCGCTCGACCGCCATCTGCTGGAGCGCGCTTCGGACGCCGCCCTGATCGAGGGCGTGGCGAAACTTTTCGATCTTGGCGAGGCCGTCAAGCGGATCGAGGTCTATGACAACAGCCATACCGGCGGCACCGACATGACCGGGGCGATGATCGTCGCCGGGCCGGAAGGGTTCATGAAAAACGCCTATCGCAAATTCAATATCCGCATCGCCGATGCCGCCGACGATTACGGCATGATGCGCGAAGTGATGCAGCGCCGTTTCGCCAAAGGCCTTGAATCGGAATCGTGGCCGGACCTGCTGCTGATCGACGGCGGGCTGGGGCAATTGAACGCGGTGACGGAAACGCTGGCCGAGCTGGGCATCGCCGACGATCTGGCGGTGGTGTCGATCGCCAAGGGGCCGGAGCGCAACGCGGGGCGGGAGCGTTTTTTTGTTCCCGGAAAAACGGAATTCCAGTTGCCGGAGCATGATCCGGTTCTACATTACCTCCAGCGCCTGCGCGACGAAGCACACCGCTTTGCCATCGGTTCGCACCGGGCGCGGCGGGCGAAGCGGATTGCCGCATCGCCCCTTGATTCGGTTCCGGGGATCGGCGCAAAGCGCAAGAAAGCCTTGCTGCTGCACTTTGGATCGGCGCAGGAAGTCGCCCGCGCCGGGGTTGCTGACCTTGAAAAAGTAGGTGGCATCAGCCGCGCCGCGGCGGAAAGAATCTACAGTTTTTTTCATGAGGATGGCGGCCATAACTAACTGAAAAACCTATGAAAGAAAGACGAAAGACGGCGGTTCTTTAAATCCGGTCTTGCGGGGTCCGGCACCCCATGGTAAGGTCCGGGCGTTCAATATTAACGGGTTCGTTTAAAGACTGAAGGCCGCGCCTGCCGCGTGGCCTGCCGTGCGTGTTGACCAGTGCCATTTTGATGAGGAAAGCGAACTAGATGTTTCACCGTCAGAGATCAGAATCCGAAACCGCCACACTCCCGGGGCAACGGGAAAAGGCGCCTGTCGAATCCTATGTGAAAAACGAAAAGGAAAAGCCTATGTATCCGAACCAGACCAACCAGAACGAAGACTCTGCGGAAGCCGAAACCCCGCAAGCCCGTCCGATTGATATTCCGGGCAACCCGACCGGCCTTCAGCGCCCGATGCAGCCTCCGCGCATGCCCGGCGCCTTCCCCGGCAGCTATTCCGCTCCGGCGGCCAATACCGGCGCCGGCCATACCGCCGCTGCCCGCAGCACTGAAGGCCGCCGTCTGGTCGTCGGCGAGGGGATCTCCCTCTCCGGTGAGATCGAGGCTTGCGATGTGCTGATCGTCGAAGGGACCATTGAAGCCGCCCTGAAAGGCGCCAAGGTTCTCGAGATCGCTGAAAGCGGCGTTTTCTACGGCACCGTCGAAATCGAGGAAGCCACGATCGCTGGCCGCTTCGAGGGCGACCTGACCGTCAATGGCCGTCTGACCATCCGCTCCACCGGTTCCATCACCGGCGCGATTGCCTACAAGGAACTGGCTGTCGAGGCTGGCGCAACGCTGGACGGCAAAATCACGCCGCTGTCCGGGAGCCAAACCGCAAAAAAGCCTGAAAGCCGCCCCGGCCAAGTGAAAAAGGCCCCGGTGCGGAACGACAATTCCGGTAACGAACTGCCGTTCGCTGATAGAGCGGCGGTATAGGACCGGGAATGTCTCTTTCCCTGACATCGAAAGTCGTGAACCAGGTCGTTGTGCCTGGTTCACTGCTTTGGAAGCGTGAAAAGCGCGCGTTGCTGCGCCGCTGGAAACGCGCGATGTTGCTTCCTGAAACCATTCTTCTCGCGGCGATCATTATCGGCGGCAGTTACGCTTCCGATCATTTCGGCTATCGCCCCGGCGGGCAGGTTGCGCTGGCGGCGGTGAGCGGCGTCGTTCAGGACGGCGTTCCCGCGCCGGGTGCCAAGCGCAAGCAGCGTATCCTGCAAGACCGCCTGCGCGATCACCCGCAGGAGCTGATGACGCTGACAAGCGGGGATGTCGTCCGGGCGTTCGAGTATCCCGATTTCCAGCGTTAGTACGGGCCGACCACGATGCTCCAGTTCCGCGGCAAGGAATGCGTGCTGGACGTCTATATGCAGGATGCGCGTCCGATCCATTATGAATTCCGCAGCCGCATGACGGCGATCGAGGGCGTTGTCCTGAACGGCGACAGTGATGTCGGCGGGCGCGCCTGCATCAACGATATTCTGCGCGCGCGCCGCGTCTAGGCGTCCCGGAACGCTTTTTTCTCTTTAAAACCGCATACCGCATAGACCGGGCATTGCCCGCACAGCGGCGCTCGCGCCTTGCAGATATAGCGGCCATGCAGGATGAGCCAGTGATGCGCGTGGTGGCGGAATTCCTGCGGAACAACCTTCTCCAGATTGTCCTCCACCGCCTCAGGCGTCTTTCCGGGGGCAAGGCCGGTGCGGTTGCTGACGCGAAAGATATGCGTATCGACGGCGATGGTGTCCTGCCCGAAGGCGATGTTGAGAACGACATTCGCGGTCTTGCGCCCGACGCCGGGCAGCTTGACCAGATCCTCCCGCGTCACCGGAATTGCGCCGCTGTACTCATCGACCAGAATCCGGCTCAGTCCGATGATGTTCTTCGCCTTGGAGTTATAAAGGCCGATGGTCTTGATATGCTCTTTGAGGCCAGCTTCGCCCAGTTCGAGCATTTTCTGCGGCGTGTCCGCGATTTTGAAAAGGTTTTCAGTCGCCTTGTTGACGCCCTTGTCGGTGGCCTGCGCCGACAGCACGACGGCGACCAGAAGCGTATAGGGATTGACCCAGTTCAGCTCGCCTTTCGGCTCCGGGTTGCGGTCGCGCAGAATCGCGAAAAATTGCTGTATATCGGCTTTTTTCATAGCTTTTTATATACCATGAATCGGATTGCGGCAAAGCGATCGCCGCGTTAAACAATACATATGGACGCAGTCATTTCCGAAGCGATCGATTATATCGCCGCCCACTGGCAGGAGCAGCCGGACCTTGAGTTCCTGGCGCGGCGGGCCGGGTACGATGCGACGCACTTCCAGAAATCCTTCACCGCGATGGTGGGCCTTAGTCCCAAGAAACTCTGTCAGTACATGAACGCCCGCCATGCGCGGGATCTTTTGCTGGACGGCTATTCGACCCTTGAATCGGCCTATGCCGCGGGGCTGTCGGGAAATGGGCGCCTGTTCGACCTGTTCGTCAATGTCGAGGCGGCGACGCCCGGCGAGGTGCAGAAGAAGGGGCGCGGTCTGAGCGTGCGCTACGGCTTCCATCCGACTCCGGCCGGGGATATTTTGATCGCGGAAACGGAGCGCGGCATTTGCTGGCTTGGTTTTGTCGTCGATGAAGATCGCGCCGTGCCGATGCAGCGGTTGCGCGAATACTGGCCGCAGGCACAGTTTATAGAAGACCGGGGCGGAACCGCCCTGTCGGCGCGGCGGATCGTGACGGTCTGGCGCGGCGGGGATTCGCCAAAGCTCGATCTGCATCTCTACGGCACAAACTTCCAGATTCAGGTCTGGCAGGCGCTGATGAAAATCCCCTGCGGGGCGACGGTCAGTTACCAGACGATCGCGCAGGCGCTCGGCAAACCCAAAGCCAGCCGCGCCGTCGGCAGCGCGGTCGGGGCCAACCCGATCTCCTTATTGATCCCGTGCCACAGGGTGATTCAGTCTTCCGGCATTATCGAGAATTACGGCTGGGGGACACCGCGGAAGAAGCTGATTTTGGGGATAGAAGCATCAATTCCCTGATAAATTGATTGTTCTTATTAACTATGATTAAATATTTTCATTAATCATAAAAACAGGAGCCTCGGATATGAGTTTTTTAAACAAGTTTTTTGCCTCGCCGAAATCACCGGGCGTTGATCCGGGTAAGGTTGTTGGACCTTACACATTTCACCATGAAGATAGACCTGTTCCAGGCTTCTTCCGCAGGACTTTCTTTAAAAGCGTTGCGGGTGAGGGAGTGGATTTTTCGACCATACTCTTGGATAACCACAACACTATGGATGATATTCGTGCCGCCTACCCAAAGGCGAGCTTTACTGAAGCCAAAAAACCTGTGGGCCCTTAACGGTCTTTGGGGGATCCATCCAGCAGCACATCTCGCATGGTATAAAAACCATGCGGTTTGTCTTTCAGCCACAGTGCGGTGCGCAAGGCACCCTTTGCAAACAGGCTGCGGTCATGGGCGCGGTGGGTGAGTTCAAGCCGCTCGCCGGGGCCGAAGAAACTGACCGTATGTTCGCCGGCAACATCGCCGCCGCGCTGCACGGCGTAACCGACTGTGCCATCCTTGCGTTTTCCGCTGCGGTTCGGATCGGCCTGGGGGCGGCCCGTTGCTGCGCCCAGCATCAGGGCCGTACCCGAAGGCGCATCGACTTTATTGCGATGATGGGTTTCAAGGATTTCGATGTCAAAGGCCGCGCCAAGGCGGGTCGCCGCCTGTTCGACCAGAACGGCCAGGAGATTGACCCCGATGCTCATATTCGCGGACCAGAGCAGGGGGCATTCCATGGCCGCGTCGCGCATCTCGGCCATATCTTTTTCACTAAGGCCCGTGGTGCCGATGACGATGGGAACATGGTGCTTTGCCGCCAGCCAGATATGCTTGCGCGTCGCCCCCGGCGTGGTGAAGTCAATCACCGCGTCCGCATCGAACAGGCATTCCGGGTCGTCTTCGGGCGTGGTGCCGCCAAAAAAATCCAGACCGGGCCAGAGGCCGCTTTCCAGCTCTTGCGTCAGCAAACGGCCCATGCGGCCCTTGTATCCTGCGATTGCGATTTTCATGAGATCCGGCCTGTCCAATCCGTCTTGGCTATAGGTTTTATTCCGTCAGGTCGTTCCAGAATTCCTTCGCCTTGCTGAGAAAGCCGGAGGACTCGGGCGAGTTCTTGCCGCCGCCGGAGCCGCCCATGGTCTTGTCCAGCTCTTTCAGCAAATCCATCTGCTTGCGCGAGAGGTTGACAGGCGTTTCGACGAAAATCTCGATATACATGTCGCCGCGCGCCTGCGAGCGCAGCACCGTCATGCCTTTTCCCTTGAGGCGCAGTTGCTGCCCCGATTGCGTGCCTTCGGGGATTTTTACCTTGGTGCGGCTGCCCTCGATGGTCGGGACTTCGATATCGCCGCCCATCGCCGCCGTCGTCATCGGAATCGGCACGCGGCAAAACAGATCCGCGCCTTCGCGGCGGAACAGCTTGTGCGGCTTGATTGCAAGCAGCACATAGAGATCGCCGGACGGCCCGCTGCGGACCCCGGCTTCGCCTTCGCCGCCAAGGCGGATGCGGCGGCCGTTCTCGACGCCGGGCGGAATTTTGACGCGCAGGGTCTTTTCCTTACGCACGCGGCCCGCGCCGCCGCATTTGTCGCACGGGTCGCGGATGATCGCCCGGTGCCTTGCTTGGCGCCGGAGCCACCGCATTTGTCGCAGCTCTCCGACAGGGGAACCTTGATGGTGGCTTCTTTGCCGGCATAGGCTTCTTCCATGGTGATTTCCATGGTGTATTGCACATCGTTGCCGCGTTGCGGTCCGCCGGTGCGCCCGCCGCCGCGCCCGCCCATGAATTCGCCGAACATGTCTTCGAAAATATCGGAGAAGGCGCTGCCGAATCCGGCTTCGAAACCGGCCCCGCCCGCGCCGCCGGGGCGGAAGCCTCCCATGCCGCCCTCGAAGGCCTGAGAACCGAAGCGGTCATAGGCCGCCTTTTTCTGCGGGTCTTTCAGAACGTCATAGGCTTCGTTGATTTCCTTGAACTTGGATTCGGCGTCCTTGTCGTCCTTGTTGCGGTCGGGGTGGTATTTCATGGCAAGGCTGCGGAAAGCCTTCTTGATTTCCTCATCGGAAGCGCCGCGCTCTACACCAAGGACTTTATAAAAATCTTTTCCGGCCATTTGCTTTCTTAACCACAGGGTTCACAGAGACCGCGCGAAGGGCACGAAGGTTATCAATAACCTGTGCCCCCCGCGCTCTCTGTGGTGAGTGCCTTAATTCGCAGATTTCTTGTCGTCTTCGTCTTCCATTTCCATGAAGTCGGCATCGACGACATCGTCGCTTCCGGCGCTGGAGGAAGACCCTGCGGCTTGCGACGTCCCGGCATTGTCCGGCGCGCCGGCGGATTGTTCCTGCGCCTTGCGGTAGGCCATTTCGCCGAGCTTCATGCTGGCCTGCGTCAGGGCGTTGGTCTTTTCCTCGATCAGGGCCTTGTCGTCGCTGTCCATCACGGCCTTCAGGTCGTCGATCGCCGCGCGGACTTTGGTCTTTTCATCCTGGGGCACGGTATCGCCAAGTTCGGTCATCGATTTTTCAATCGAATGGATCATGGACTCGGCCTGATTGCGGGCTTCGATGGCGCCGCGGCGTTTCTGGTCCGCGTCCTTGTTCGCCTCTGCATCCTTGACCATCTGCTCGATGTCGGCGTCGGAGAGGCCGCCGCTGGCCTGAATGCGGATTTGCTGCTCCTTGTTCGTGGCCTTGTCCTTGGCCGTCACGTGGACGATGCCGTTGGCGTCGATGTCGAATGTGACCTCGACCTGCGGTACGCCGCGCGGGGCAGGGGGAATTCCGACCAGATCGAACTGGCCGAGGAATTTGTTATCCGCCGCCATTTCGCGCTCGCCCTGGAAGACGCGGATGGTTACGGCCGTCTGGCTGTCTTCCGCGGTCGAGAAGACCTGGCTTTTCTTCGTCGGGATCGTCGTGTTGCGGTCGATCAGGCGGGTGAACACGCCGCCCAGCGTTTCGATGCCCAGCGAAAGCGGGGTAACGTCGAGCAGCAGGACGTCCTTGACGTCGCCCTTCAGGACGCCGCCCTGAATCGCGGCGCCGTCGGCGACGACTTCATCCGGGTTGACGCCCTTGTGTGGTTCCTTGCCGAAGAATTCCTTCACCAGTTCGATAACCCGCGGCATACGGGTCATCCCGCCGACCATGACGACTTCGTCGATGTCGGATGCCTTGACGCCCGCGTCTTTCAGCGCCGCCTTGAGCGGATCGATGGTGCGCTTGACCAGATCGTCGACAAGGCTCTCCAGCTTGGCGCGGGTCATCTTGATGTTGAGGTGTTTCGGGCCCGAAGCGTCTGCGGTGATGAAGGGCAGGTTGACTTCGGTCTGTGTTGTGGAGGACAGCTCGATCTTGGCTTTTTCCGCCGCTTCCTTCAGGCGTTGCAGAGCCAGCTTGTCGTTGCGCAGGTCGATGCCCTGTTCCTTTTTGAATTCGTCGGCGAGGTAGTGGATGATGCGGTCGTCGAAATCCTCGCCGCCAAGGAACGTATCGCCGTTGGTGGATTTGACCTCGAACACGCCGTCGCCGATTTCAAGGATGGAAATATCGAACGTCCCGCCGCCAAGGTCGTAGACCGCGATGGTGCCGGATTTCTTCTTGTCGAGACCGTAGGCCAGCGCCGCTGCCGTCGGCTCGTTGATGATGCGCAGGACTTCGAGGCCCGCGATCTTGCCGGCGTCCTTGGTCGCCTGACGCTGGGAGTCGTTGAAATAGGCAGGGACCGTGATGACGGCCTGCGTCACCGGCTGGCCGAGGAAACTCTCCGCCGTTTCTTTCATCTTCTGCAGGACCATGGCGGAGATTTGCGCAGGGGCCATTTTCTCCCCGTCGACCTCGACCCATGCATCGCCGTTGTCGCCCTTGACGATATGGAAGGGGGCGGTTTTCAGCATTTTCTGAACTTGCGGATCGTCGAAGCGGCGACCGATCAGGCGCTTGACTGCATACAGGGTTTTATCAGGGTTGGTAACTGCCTGGCGTTTCGCCGGCTGGCCGACCAGACGCTCGCCGTCCTTGGTGAAGGCCACCATGGACGGGGTCGTGCGTGCCCCTTCCGAATTTTCGATGACCCGTGATTCCTTGCCATCCATGATGGCGACGCAGGAGTTTGTTGTACCCAGATCGATACCGATAACTTTGCTCATTTTTTCCTCACATTTTGGCAAATTCACAAACGGCCCACCATTGGCACCGTTCCGATTCCCGAGTGGTCAGGTTTTACCATTCTTGATGCCCGGAATATAGCACATCAGACGGCGATGACCAGCCACACGAACCTAAAAATCCGCAGCTTCCCGCGGTTCCCACAGGTTCATAAACTTTATACGCGCGCCTTGGCGCACGGATCACTTTTTAGGAAAAAAATCATGAAACGGGGCGTTTCAGGGGGATTTCGGCTGGGGTCTGTCAGCCTTGGGGAAGCGGCCCGGCAGAACGGGGACCAGAGCTTGCTGCTCCACTGCGCTGAGGCCGACCATGGTGTCATTCAGCCGATATTTCTGTAAAACGTCGTGAATGGCAAGGCGCAGGCTGTCGTCGCGCAGGGTCTGGCCTTCCGCCGCATCTTCGGCGGCATTCATGGCGCGGGCCTTGTCGCGCATGTCGTAGGCCTGCGGCGGCGGAAAATGGGCAATTGGCAGGGGGGCTGCAATCATTTCCGTATTGAAATCGCGCCCCAGCTTGCGGCAGGCGCGCACGAACCGGCCGCGCAGGGTTGAATCCTGCGCCGCGCGGGCGGTTTCAATCGCCGTGGCGCGGGCGGTGATGACGGCTTCGGCACCGGGCAGGCGGGTTTCGATTTTCCGTACGATCACGGCGAGAGCTGCCGATACGTCCTGATTTTCGATCATATTGGTCATGGTATTACGCCCCTTCGCCGGCTTTTATCGTTTCAGGAGCATACCATAAGCGGTTTTTTATGTTATGGGAAGTTTTTAATGCACCGAAAGCCTGAATTCGTGACGTGCGACGATCGGCTCGATGATGCTGCACAAAGGCGCCTTTGTGTCGGGGGCAAAGGACTGCACCGCTTCCTTAAAAATCGCCCGCGGCAGCAGGGGATCGCGCGCGGCCAGATTATAGACGCGCTGGAGGTGCGGCAGATTGCGGATTCCGTCCTTGTAATTGACAGCGCGGGCGAATTCCTGCGCGGCGTCCATGGTCGCGAGCAGGGCCGGATTGGTCTGTTCCAGAATGCGCCGCGTTACGGATTTCAGGCGCACGCGCCCGGTCTTCGGATCGGTGGCATGGGCAATCGCCTGCTGGATCACGGATTCGTCCTGATTGGCGAGATCCATCAGGTTGTTCCAGAAAGCATCATCATCGTTTTTGCGCGCGGCGCTCATGGGTATTCTCCAAACCTAAAAAATAAATAACGGATTTTAAAATCCACGATAAAGGGAAAGGCGTATCAGGCCGTTTCATCCACGCGGCGCGGGGGCGGGCCGCTATCGCCGCCGGGCTCGCCCTTGGCGATGCCGACGCGCGCCGGACGAAGCAATCGTTCATTCAGGGTATAGCCGGGTTCGATGACCTGAATGATGGTCCCTTGCGTCTTGCCGGGAACGGGGGCTTCAAACATCACTTCATGAAAATTCGGATCGAATACGCTGCCAAGCGGCTCGAGTTTTTTAATGCCGTGTTTTTCAAAGGTTTTCAGCAATCCGCGTTCAATCGCCTCGATCCCTGCCATCAGGGTCTTGATCAAGGGATCGTCGCCCTTGCGGGCGTCTTCAGGAATGGCGTCCAGCGCGCGGCGGAAATTGTCCGCAATATCCAGCATGTCGCGGGCAAAGGCGGAGACGGCGAATTTTCCGGCGTCCTCGCGCTCCTTGATCGCGCGCTTGCGTGTATTCTCGGCGTCGGCCAGCGCGCGCAGCATATGGTCCTTCATTCGCGCAAGCTCGGCTTCAAGTTCGGCAATGCGGCCTTGCTCCGGGCTGGCCGCAAACTGATCGTCCGGCGACATCTGGGTCGCGGGGTCTTCAGGCATGGGGCTGTGGTCCGGTTTGCTTGTCATGATGCGTTGGATATTGTCTTTAGGTCGTCAAAAGTAAACCCGTGGCATGGCAGCGGGATGATTCGCGGACAACTTAACCGATTTTCCGGATTCTGTCCAGAAGCATAACCCGTTATAAATCAACGGCTTGGTAATAGCCTTAAGACTCGCCCAGCAGTTTTCCCATGACTTTCGAGGTGTAATCGACGATCGGGATGATGCGCCCGTAATTGATGCGGGTGGGGCCGATAACGCCGATCGCGCCGATCATCTGCCCTTCCGCCGTGCGGGCGGGGGACATGACCATCGACCATCCGGCGTGCTGGAAGGTCTGGCTTTCCGTGCCGATGAAAATCTGGATGCCGTCCGCGTCCTGTGTCGCGTCCATCAGGCGGGCGGCGGTTTCCTGTTCCTCAAGTGCGGCGAAAAGCTGCCGCGCGCGCTCCAGATCCTCAAGCGCCCGCACGTCTTGCAGCAGGCGCGATTGTCCGCGGATGATGATATGCCCGTCCGGCGTATCGCTGAGCGGCAGGGCGAGTCCCTTTTCGATCAGGTGCGCGGTAATGGCGTCGAGCTGCGCGCGGTTCTGGCGGATGTCCTGCGTGATCCGGGCCTTTGCCTGCGCGATGGTCTGCCCGTGCAGCCGCTCGCTCAGGTAATTCCCCGCGGCGATCAGCGCCGATTGCGGAATGTCGCTTTCCACGTGCATGACGCGGTTTTCCACCATGCCGTCCTGCATCACCAGAACGACCAGAACCCGCCCTTCGTCCAGCTTGACGAACTGGATCTGCCGGACGGGTTTATCAGTTTTCGGGGCGATGACGACGCCCGCGCCGGACGACAATCCGGCCAGAAGGGTTCCCGCGCGTTCAAGAACCTGCGTGACCGACTGCCCCTGCGCCATGCACTGGGTTTCGATCTGCTGGCGCTCGTCGTCGGTCAGGCTGCCGATTTGCATCAGCCCGTCGATGTAAAAGCGCAAGCCCTGCGTCGTCGGCATCCGCCCGGCGGAGGTGTGCGGCGCGTAGAGCAGTCCGGCATCCTCCAGATCGGCCATGACGTTGCGGATGGTGGCGGCGGACAGGCTCAGCCCCAGCTGCTGGGCCAGCGTGCGCGAGCCGACCGGCTCCCCGCCGCTCAGGTAGGTATCGACAATCAGGCGGAAAATCTGCCGCGATCGGTCATTGAGTTCCGGGATCATAATATAAAGGAATATAGAGGCATCGCCTTTCCTTGTCATCCCCGGGGGTTTTGTCTAGAGTGCCCCACGCTTTAGAAAAATTAAGGATTTAACCATGACCAGACCCTCCGGACGGACCCCGGGCGCCCTGCGCGCCATCGATATGACGCTGAACGTTTCCAAGCATGCCGAAGGGTCGTGCCTTGTCAAATTCGGGGACACGCATGTTCTGTGCACCGCCACGGTCGAGGAAAAAGTGCCGGGGTGGATGAAGAATACCGGCCTTGGATGGGTGACGGCGGAATACGGCATGCTGCCGCGCTCGACCGCGACGCGCATGGACCGCGAAGCCGCCAAGGGCAAGCAGTCGGGGCGGACGCAGGAAATCCAGCGCCTGATCGGCCGCGCCCTGCGCGCCGTCGTTGATATGAAGGCGCTGGGCGAGCGGCAGATCAAGATCGATTGCGACGTCATTCAGGCCGATGGCGGCACGCGCACGGCGTCGATCACTGGCGGGTATGTCGCGCTGGCGCTGGCGGCGCAGCATCTGGTCAATATCGGTGCGTGTTCAAGAAGCCCGATCATCGACAGCGTCGCGGCGATTTCCTGCGGCATTTATGAAGGCCTTCCGGTTCTCGATCTCGACTACGCCGAAGACTCCACGGCGGAAACCGACGCCAATTTCGTCATCATGGGCAAGGGCGGCATCGTCGAGATTCAAGGAACAGCGGAGAAAGAGCCCTTTACCGAGGCGCAATTCCTCGAACTGCTCGGCCTCGCCAAGCAGGGCTGCGCCGCGCTCAAGGTCTTGCAGGATAAAGCGATCAGCCAATGACGCCGATTACCGAAATCGTTCTTGCGACGCATAACCCCGGAAAGGTGGCCGAAATCGGCGCGCTTTTAGAGCCGCTCGGCATCAAGGTGGTGTCGGCGGGCGATCTCGGCCTGCCGGAGCCGGAAGAAACGGGAACCAGTTTTGCCGAAAACGCGGCGCTGAAAGCCATGCTGGCGGCGCAGGCGAGCCGCCTTCCGGCGCTGGCCGACGATAGCGGGCTGTGCGTCAATGCGTTGAACGGCGAGCCGGGAATTTTCTCCGCCCGCTGGGCGGGGCCGGAGAAAGATTTTAACCGGGCGATGCAGGCCGTTCACGACCGCATGGGCGATAATCCCGACCGCGGCGCGGCGTTCGTCTGCGTTCTGGCGCTCGCCTTTCCGGGCGGCGATTGCGAGATTTTCGAGGGCCGCGTTGACGGCACGCTGGTCTGGCCGCCGATGGGGCAGGGGGGCTTTGGCTACGACCCGATGTTCATGCCGGAAGATTACAACCGCACCTTCGGCGAGATGCCCGCGTCCGAAAAGAAAAAAATCAGCCACCGCAGCCGTGCTTTTGCCAAGCTGCTGATGGCGCTTTCGGCATCGTCATGACGCCTTTCGGGCTTTACGTCCACTGGCCGTTTTGCAAATCGAAATGCCCGTATTGCGATTTCAATTCGCATGTCCACGATTCCATCGACCACGGCGCATGGCAAAGGGCGCTGGTGGCGGAGCTGCAATATTACGCCGCGATGACGCCGGGGCGCAGGCTGGAGTCGATTTTCTTCGGCGGCGGCACGCCTTCGCTGATGCTTCCCGAAACCGTCGCCGCCGTGATCGACGCGGCGCAAAAGGCGTGGATTTTCGCCAACGACATTGAAATTACGCTCGAAGCCAATCCGACCTCGGTCGAGGCCGGAAAATTCGCAGCCTTCAATCAAGCCGGGGTCAACCGCGTGTCCCTCGGCATCCAGTCGCTGCGCGCGGACGACCTTGAATTCCTCGGGCGGCAGCACAGCGTCGCGGAAGCCATCCGCGCCATCGAGATCGCCGCCGCGACGTTTGGCCGTTATAGTTTCGATCTGATCTACGCCCGCCCGCGGCAGATGGCGGAATCGTGGAAGGCGGAATTGCGCGAAGCGCTGGCGCTGGCGGGGGAGCATCTGTCCCTCTATCAACTGACTATCGAACCCGGAACGGCGTTTTTCACGCAGCACGCGCGCGGCGATTTTGAAATCCCGAACGATACGGTCGCGGGCGATTTGTACGAGGTGACGCAGGATGTTATGGCGGCGGCAGGCCTGCCCGCTTACGAGATTTCAAACCATGCGCGGGCAGGGGCGGAATCGCGGCATAACCTTGTTTACTGGCGGTACGGCGATTACGCCGGGATCGGCCCCGGCGCACATGGCCGCCTGACGCTGGGGGATGAAAAAATCGCCACCCGCGCTCACCGCGCCCCGGCGCAGTGGCTTTCCGACGTGCAAACGCAAGGCCACGGCGCGCACGCGCCGGAGAAAATCACGAACCCGCAGCGTTTGATCGAGGCGACGATGATGGGCCTGCGCCTTGCCGAGGAAATTCCGTGGGCGCGGCTCGAGCATGAATCGGGCCTTGCGCGGGAGGCGTTGTTCGACGCGAAGAAAATCGCATCCCTTACCGATGAAGGCTATATCACCGCCACCGCCACC